>JBBSCZ010000055.1:0-14593 GCA_038249795.1 Gemmatimonadales bacterium
ACTGAGCACGTGCGACGTGCGCGCCGGGATGATGTGTCCGTCGACGCGCAGCATCGGACGCTCACCCACGGTCACGTGCAGGTCGGACGCATCGCGCTCGATGACCTCCTCGAGCAGCGCGCGCAGATTGAGCGACGGCGCCGCCGGCGGCGCTGTCACGGGTGGCGCGCCCGCGCCAATGCCGGCGGGGCTCGCCGCGGTAGCACCTGCGGGACGCGGATACCCAAGCGCCGCGCCGGCAATCGGCGTCGGAGACGATGTGCTGACACCAGACGGCGACGACGCGAGACCACTCACGGCGAGCGGCGACGCTGGAGCACGCGGGGGCAGCGGGGGAAGATTCGAGGACATGGATGGTGTCGAAAAGTTCAGTGAACCGGTGATGTCGAGCTCAGACTCTCAGCAACGGCGCGGCGTCACGCCGCCGTTTCCCGCACGACCTGCTCGAGCGTGGTGATGCCGCGCAGCACCTTCAGCCAGCCGTCCATGCGCAGCGTCAGCATGCCCTCATCCACCGCTGCATCCTTCAACTCTGCCGCACCGGCGTTCTGGACGATCAGCTTTCGAATCGCGGGCGTCATGTTCATCACTTCATACAGGCCCTGCCGGCCCTTGTAGCCGGTTCCATTACAGGCGTCGCAGCCCTTGCCACGGAAGAACGGCAGCTTGCCCACCGGTGTGGCAGCACTGAGCGTCTCCAGAAAGGGCGCCGCATCGGGCATCGCGCCACGCTTCGCACCGTCCAGCGCCAGCTGTGTGATCCGCAGCTCGCCCAACGTCCTCGACGCCGTCACTTTCGCGCCCGCGAACTCGATGTCCGATGGCTGATACTGCTCGCGACAGCCCTTGCAGATGCGACGCACCAGACGCTGCGCCAGGATCAGGTTCAGCGCGCTCGACACGTTGAACGGCTCCAGCCCCATGTCCATCAGACGGGTGATCGTTTCCGGCGCACTGTTGGTGTGCAGCGTGCTGAGCACCATGTGGCCCGTCAGTGCCGCCTTGATCGCGATCGAGCCGGTCTCGAGATCACGGATCTCACCCACCATGATCACGTTCGGATCCTGCCGCAGGAACGCCTTCAGCGCAGCGGCGAACGTCATGCCGATGTCGTTGCGCACCAGCACCTGATTGATGCCGAACAGGTTGTACTCGACCGGATCCTCGGCCGTCATGATGTTCGTGTCGCCGGTGTTGATCTTCGAGAGGCAGGAGTACAAGGTGGTCGTCTTGCCCGAACCCGTCGGACCGGTGACGAGCACCATCCCGTACGGATTCTGCACCGCTTCCATCAGGTCCTTCTCGGCCTGCGGCTCGATGCCGAACTTCTCGAGGTCGAGCGTCAGGTTGCCCTGGTCGAGAATTCGCAGCACGATCTTCTCGCCGAACAGCGTGGGCAGCGTGCTGACGCGGAAGTCGATCACCTTGCCGCCGAACTTGAGCTTGATGCGGCCATCCTGCGGCACGCGACGCTCGGCGATGTTGAGCTGCGCCATGATCTTGAATCGGCTCACCAGCGAGGCGCGCAGTCGCACCGGCGGCTTCATCACCTCCATCAGGGCTCCATCGACGCGATAGCGCACACGGAGTTCATGTTCGAAGCACTCGAAATGAATGTCCGACGCCCCGCGCTGCACCGCCTCGATCAGGATCGCATTGATGAGGCGCACCACCGGCGCCTCATCGGCACCGAGTGACGCATTCTGCTCCTCCGCATCCGTCTCCAGCACCTCGACATCCGACATCTCCGAGGTGATGTCGGCCAGCATCGAGTTGACCGTCTCCTCGGTGCTCGCCTTCGTCGCCGTCGGATAGTAGCGCTCCAGCTGCGTCTGCATCGCGACCTCGCCGGCCAGCACCGGGAAGATCTCGTAGCGTGTCGCAAAGCGGATCGCGTCAGTCGCCTCGTGGTTCCACGGATCGGTGATCGCGAGCGTGAGCTTCTGGCCATCGCGACGCAGCGGCAACACACGATGCTTGTGTGCCGTTTCGGCCGAGACGGCGCGCAGCACCTTCTCGTCGGGCTCGACCTTCATGAGGTCGACGGCCGGCATGCTGTGCGCCTTCGAGAGCGACTTGAGCAGCGCCACCTCGTTCAGCACCCCGGCGCGGATCGCAAACAGCGGCACCGATCCGTTGCTGTTCGCGGCCGTGAGCTCGGCGGCGGCTTTCGCCACCTGTTCGGGCGTGAGGAGCTGCTCCTTCAGGAGATGCTGCAACAGCGATGCGCCGCCACCGCCACCGCCACCGCCGGCACCGGCCGAGGCGGGGCGGTGGCCGATGGGTTTCGCAGGAGCGCCGGCACTGTTCTGGGTGGGCCGCGACTCAGTCGTCGAGCGAACGTCGGACATGTTACGGGTGGGTCGAAAGGGGGCGCGACGTGGAGCAAACGGGTGGCGTCCGCTCACCGCAGTACCGCTGGTGGACGCGAGCTGCCTGAGAACGTCACGTAGGCTGCGAGGTATTCGGCCACCTTGGGACCGATGCCACGCACCCGCTGCAACGCCTCCAACGAGCCGAACGGACCTTTGCGCTGCCGGTCCGCGACGATCCGCGATGCCAGCGACGGTCCGATCCGCGGCAACCGCTCCAGCGCTGCGGAGTCAGCCTGATCGAGGTCGACGGGGACGAGTGTCGGCAGCTGACGCGCGGGAGCCACGGTTGGCGTCGCCGAGCCGCTGTCGACGGCGTTCCGGCGCGCGGACGGACGCCGTCGTCCGGTGCCGGTGCGGCCTCCGCCGCTACTGCGGCGCCCCGCGCGCTGTGCCGAATCGACCGCCACCAGCTGACGTCGCAGGGCCTCCTGCGCGACAGGGCTCGCCGCCGCCCCCTCGCTCCAGCGCCCGGTGAGCCGGACGCCGGCGCCGACACCGATCACCGCCAGCAGCCACGTGAGGGCCTGGCGCTCGCCGGAGGTCAGCGACATGGAAGGTCGGGGGTCTGCACCCGGTCACGGTGGGGCGCGCCGTTCCAGGGCGCCCACCGTATTCACGCAGGCCGCATCATTCGCAGGCCTGCGGTACGCCCACGACCTACGGCGTCTCGAGGTCCCGGATCAGCTTCATCGCGACCGTCCCCACGATCTGCAGACTTTCGGCGCTGACCTTGTCGGCCGTGTCCTCGAGTGTGTGATGATACGGATAATCGATGTCGATCACGTCGATCGCCTTCAGCCCCACCGCCTGCAGCGGCACATGGTCGTCACGCACCGTGTACTTGGGCCGCTGGATGAACACGCCGGCATAGCCGAGCTCTTCTGCGGTGCGCCAGACGCGCGCCACCACTTCGGGCGCCTGATTGAGCGAGAGCTGCTCCTGAAAGATCTGGAGGCTGCGGTCGCCGATCATGTCCCAGACCACGGCGAACTCCGGCTGGTAGAGGGGCGATGGCAGATTGGCGGCGAAGTACGTCGACCCGATGAAGACGTCCACTTCCTTCGGGGTGAACTCGCCGTAGTCCTCGCCATCCACGAAGACCAGGTCCACCCCCACCGTGGTCGGGGTGGCCTTCAGCGCATCGGCAATGGACAGGAACAGGGCGATGCCACTCGTCCCATCGTTCGCTCCCACGATCGGCGTGGCGCGGTCCCCCTCCGGCACCACATCGGCATCGGCACGGGGGCGGGTATCCCAGTGGGTCACGTACAGCACCCGTTGGCTCGCTGCCGGATTCCAGCGGGCGATGATGTTGCGCATCGGCAGTGCCGCCCCCCCCGCCGTGGTGTGGGTGAAGGTCTGCTCGGTGACCTGCGCCCCCCGCGCCTTCAACTCCGCCACGATCCAGTCGCCGGTGGCCCGGTGGCCGGCCGATCCCGGCACGCGCGTCCCGAACGACAGTGCCTTGTTCAGGTAGCCGAGCGAGGCCGTCCCGTCGAATGATGCCTTGGCGCGGAGGGCGAGGCTGTCGGCACCGGGGCCCGCAGCGCCGGAGGAGGTCTCACCGGAGCAGGCCGTGAGGCCGGCAGCGAGCAGGAGAAGCAACGAGGAGAGCAGGAGGCGCAGTGGCATGGATGCAGAAACACTGGATGGAGGTGCAGAGGTCCGGATCGGTGCCTCGCACCGTTCTCAGGGACCCAGCCACGGAACCCGACACTTAACCCCGTGTCACAATTAGGCTTGAACCTCGTCCCGTACCGTTCGAATATACGGCCGGTCTGTAAAGCGCTGCACCTCCCCGTTCCCACCTCGTGAAGATTCTGAGCCGGTACGTACTCCGTGAGCATCTCGGGCCGCTCGCGTTTGCGCTCACGGCACTGACGTCACTGTTGCTGCTGAACTTCATCGCGAAGCGCTTCGGCGATCTCGTGGGCAAGGGGTTGCCGAGCTCGGTCATCGCCGAATTCTTCCTGCTGGCGCTTCCGTTCACGGTGGCCATGACACTGCCGATGGCGGTGCTGGTGGCCGTGCTGTACGCCTTCAGCCGGCTGGCGTCGGAGAGCGAGATCAATGCCCTCAAGGCGAGCGGCGTCTCCATGGGGCGCATCTTGACTCCGGTGCTCGCCGGTGCGACCGTGCTCGCGATCGGCATGGTCTTCTTCAACGATTTCGTGTTGCCGGCCGCCAACCATCGCCTGCGCATTCTGCAGACCGACATCGGCCGCACCAAGCCGACGTTTGCACTGCGCGAGCAGGTCGTGAACGAACTGGTCGGCGGCCGGCTCTTCCTCCGGGCCCGCCGCATCGACAAGGCGAACAATCGCCTGCACGAGGTGGTCATCTACGACTTCGGCGACGGCAGCAAGCGGCGCACGATCGTGGCCGACAGTGGCGACCTGGCGTTGGTCGATGGGACCGGCGATCTCACGCTGCTGCTCTATGACGGCACGATGTCGGAGATCCCGGCCATGGCGCCCACGCAGCTCACGCGACTTTCCTTCCAGACCGACCGTATCACGGTGCGTGGCGTGGCCAACAGCTTTTCACGCGACAGCGCCGACAACTACAAGTCGGAGCGTGAAATGGGCGTCTGCGAGATGCAGCAGCAGGTGTTTGGCGCAGAACGCGACTTGTATCGTGAACGTCGCATCGCGAACCAGGCGCAGACGCGCGCGATCGTGGCGCTCACGCGCGGGATCGTGGACACGGTACGTCCGGTGGACTCGCTGCGCACCGCCTCTCCGGGCATCGGACGCTACTACTGCGCGGCGACGGCCATGATCAGTGGCATCTTCGGCGGCGACGACAGTACGAAAGCCCTGCGCGGCACTGGCACCGACGAAGCGGTGCCCGTCAGCCCGACCATTGCACCGATCGTGAATCCGAACGATCAGGCGATGACGACGTTGCAGGCCGGGGTGCCGCAATCAGCCACGCTGGCGGCGGGATCGGCGCCGTCGGCCGGCATCAGCATGACGAATCAGTCACAGGCGCTGCTGCCGATCCCGGAGGCGACACCGTCGCAGGTATCCACCGGCATCGCGTCGATTCTCGAACAGGCGGTGCAGCGCAGCTCGATCGCCCGCGCCACCTGGTCGCAGTATGAAGTGGAGATCCACAAGAAGTTTTCGCTGGCCGTGGCCTGCATCGTCTTCGTGCTGCTGGGCGCGCCGATCGCGCTGCGATTTCCGCGCGGCGGGGTCGGGCTGGTGATCGGCGCCAGCCTGGCGGTGTTCGCGCTCTACTACATCTGCCTCATCGCCGGCGAGTCGATGGCCGATGATGGCGTGCTGCCGCCGTGGGTGGCGATGTGGGCGGCGAACGTGGTCTTCACCATCGTCGGCGTGCTGCTGTATCTGCGCATGGGCCGAGAGGGGAGCACCGCTCGCGGCGGCGATCTCGATGAGGTGAAGGATCGGATCCGCGCCTGGTTCGCATCGCTTCGTCCATCGGCGCGCCGGTCGGCGCCGCTCCCTGCCACCGACACCTGACGCATGCGCGCACTCGATCGCTACGTCCTGAAGGAGTGGCTGCGCATCTTCCTCATCACCGCGTTCGGATTTCCGGTGATGATCGTGATCGTCGATCTCACGGAGAAGCTCGACACCTACCTGCAGCGGCAGATCCCCTGGCGCGACATCGCCGTGAGTTACGTCTATGGCGTGCCGGAGACGATGTTTCAGGTGCTGCCGGCCGCGGTGCTGTTCGCGACGGTCTTTTCGGTGAGCACGTTCACCCGCTACTCCGAGATCACGGCGGCGAAGGCCAGCGGCATCTCGTTCCATCGTTTCATCCGCCCGCTCACGCTGGGCGCGGTCTTTGCGATGCTGATCGGCTTCTCGCTCAACACGATCATTCCACCGCTCAGCCAGAAGAAGCTGAATTTGCTGCAGGAGCAGAAGTTCAAGGACACCGGCGAGCGGTACAATTTCGTCTTCAGCACGTCCGAGAACCGCACCTACAAGGTCGGGGCTTTGCACGCCTCGCGGAACATGATCGAGAACGTCGAGGTGGAACGCCTTGGGACCGGTCCCAAAATGCCAACGACCTACAGCCTGTCGGAACAGGCCTTCTTCCGGAAGAACGCGTACTGGATGATGGTTCGCGGGGCCCTGCACGTGGTACCGGACTCGAATGTGGACTTCGTCTTCTCCTACGACTCGCTCCTCGATCGCGCCTTCACCGAACGGCCGCTGGAGCTCAATGCCGCCACCAAGGCACCCGCCGACATGGGGTGGGTTGAGCTCGGGCGCTACATTCGGGCATTGCAACGTGCGGGCTCGGATGTGAATCCGCTCAAGGTCGAGCGCATGCTGAAGCTCGCCATTCCCGTCACCTGCGTGATCATTCTGCTCTTCGCGGCTCCGCTCGCCACCAGCACCCAGCGCGGTGGTGCGGCATGGGGCATCGGCGTCAGCCTGCTGACCACCGTCGTCTTCCTCGTCCTCGTGAACCTGATGCGTGGTGTCGGCGGCAAGGGAATCATCTCGCCCGATCTGGCAGCGTGGGTGCCCAGTCTGATCTTCGGGGTGGTCGGCGCGGTGCTGCTCTGGCGCGTGCGCACATGACCGGAAGTTCACACATACCGGCGCCCGCGCGCGACGTCGCGGTCGCGGCGGACGTGCTGCCGATCCGCCTCCTGCGATCGGTGGGTCGAGCGGGCGTCGCGCAGCTGGCACACACCGGTCGATTCGGCCAGTTCCTGGGCGACATCGGGCGCGGCTTCTTCGAGTTCGCGACGTGGACGCCCCAGCTGGTGAAGCAGATGCGCGGCATTGGCGTCGACTCGCTGCCGCTGGTGGTGATCGTGGCCGGCTTCCTGGGTGCCGTGTCGGCTTTCCAGACACGCTACCAGCTGTTCCCCGGCGTGCAGCTGAGCGTGATCGGTCTGATCGTGCGCCAGTCGATCGTGCTCGAGCTGGGCCCACTGCTGACGGCACTCGTGCTGGCCGGTCGCGTGGGCGCGAAGATGACGGCTGAAATCGGCACGATGCGCGTCACCGAGCAGATCGATGCGCTGGAGACGCTGGCCTTCGATCCGGTGGCGTTTCTGGCGGTGCCGCGCCTGATCGCCGCGCTGATCATGGTGCCGGTGCTGGTGGCGATCGCGAACTTCATGGCGATCTTCTCCGCGTTCATCACGTTGATCCTCGCCACCGACGTGACCCCGCTCGACTTCAAGGCGGGCCTCCAGCTGGCCTTCATTCCGTTTCAGGTCTGGTACAGCATCATCAAGTCGGTGGGCTTTGGCGCAGCGATTGCGCTGGTGTGCACTTACGAAGGCTACGTCAGCGGGTCCGGTGCCGAGGGCGTCGGGCGCTCCACGGCCAAGGCGGTCGTCATCACGTCGGTCGCCATTCTCGTCTACGATGCCATCATCGCAGCGCTCCTCGCACCATTCATTCAGGCATGAAGCGCACTAACGAAGCTCTCGTCGGACTGCTCCTCATCCTCGGCGGCGCCACCGCCATCTTCGGCTCGATCTGGCTGGTTCGCGGCAGCCTGTCGGAGGGATATCCCGTCTACGCCCGCTTTCCATGGGGCGCCGGCCTGAAGCCCGGCCAGCCGGTCCTGCTCGCCGGCGTCACGGCCGGCTCGATCGCCGACGTGGAATACGATCCGGCCGGTACGGTCCGCGTGACGCTGCGCATGACGAGCGGGTTCAGGATTCCGAAGGGCAGTGAGGCGCAGTCGATCGCCGTCGGCTTCTTCGGCGACCGCGCCATCGCCATCGAGCCGCAGGTCGGTGTGATCGAGACGATATCTGCCGGCGACAGCATCAAGGTGATCCGCAGTGGCGCGACCACCGACGACATCATCGCCACCGGCGACTCCATCGCCCGTGACATCCGCGGCATCACGCTCCCGCTTCGCCAGCAGCTGACCGACAGCGGTGGCGTGCAGGATGTGCGGGACATCCTGCGCAGCACCAGCGATTTGACGAAGCAGCTCAATTCGGTGATCATCGCGCAGAACACACAGCTCACGATGGCGATGGCCAGCGTGAATCGCTCGCTGAAGGCGCTCGAACGCACCACCAGCGCCCTCGATTCGATGCGCATCGACAGCCTGCAGCGCGACGCCGGTCGCGCCACGGCCAACGTGGCCGCCATCACCGACTCGCTCCGCACCACGATGCGCTCCATCAACGCCACCATGGCGCGCCTGGAACGCGGCGAAGGCACGGCCGGCAAGCTGCTCACCGACTCCCTCCTCTACAACGATCTCCGCCGCCTGGTGATCCGCGTCGACAGCGTCACCGCCGACTTCAAGCGTGATCCACGCAAGTACATCAAGTTCTCTGTTTTTTAGCGGAATGCTTTGATCTGTTCGAGACAAAGCAAACAGCAACAATTTTTTATCACAGAACAGCACAGCCACGGAACGGCATGACAGCGGAACGGCGCGCGTGCGGCAACGGCTGGCGGAATGACAGCCACCGCATTTTTGGGGGAACAGCAACCGCGAACTGCTGTTCCCAGAAATATCTTCGTGTCGAATTGCCACGACGCCCCCCAAAAAGTCTTGGCGCATCCACGCCGACTGCCGCCTCCCGCGCGCAGTTCTCCGTTCAGGCTGTTCCGTGGCCCTTCTGTTCTGCGATAAAAATGCAGTTGCCGTTGCCGTTCCCCCAAAATTCGATCGCGCTGCCCGCACCGGTCCCGCCCCGACGCACGCAGTTCCGCAGTTGTGCCGTTCCGCGGCCGTCCACTGCTGCGATAAGGCTGTCAGTTGTCCAGAATTCGCCAGAACCCCGCAGCGACGTTGCGATCGCAACGAAGTGAATTAACGTAGGCTCACTCCAGGTGAGCCGATGCCGGTCTCTGGCGCAAGCAATCTGCTGCAACTCAGAGGCTGTCATGCGTGGCGAATTCAAGAAATTTCTGAAAGACTACGGCGTCATCGGTCTGGCGCTCGGCGTCATCATCGGCAGCAAGGCCGGTGAACTCGTCACGGCGATCGTGGAGGGCATTCTGATGCCGCCGATCGGCATGGCGCTTTCCCAATTCGGCGACAAGTGGCAGGAGATCAAGGTCGGCCCGTTCCTCGTTGGAAAGGTCGGCGCCGCGCTGATCAACTTCATCATCGTCGCACTCTTCGTGTTCTTCGTGTCGAAGCTGCTGTTGCGCGAAACGGATGTGACGAAGAAATGAACTGGCGCACGCAGACCGGGCGGCCCCGTTCATTCGGAGCCGCCCGGTTGCTGTGTGCTCGCATCGTCCGCTACACCATCAGCGCGCCGCCGCGTCCCCGCCCCGCTTGAACACGAGGTAGTAGACCGGGATGCCCGCGAGGATCGCGCCGAACACACCGATCGTCGCCCAGCGGCTGCTCTGATCCCAGAGCGCGTTGGCGATCAGGAAGACCGAGCTGGCGATGAAGAGTGCCGGCACGAATGGATACCCCGGCGTGCGGAACGGCGGCTGGTACCCCGCTTTCCGTCGCAGCACGTACACGCTTGCCACACCCAACGCGTAGAACGGCACGATCGCCGTCACGAACGCGTCGGCCAGCTGTTCGAAGCTGCGCAGCAGTACGAAGATGATTCCCAGCACCGCACAGGTGATGATCGCCACGTATGGCGTTTCGTACTTCGGGTGCACCTTGGCCAGCGCACGGAAGAACAGCCCGTCGTCGGCCATCGCGAAAAAGATGCGCGGCGCCGTCAGCAGCGTGCCGTTGAGCGTGCCGAAGGTCGAGAGCATCACCGTGATCGCCACGAAGCTCACGCCCCAGTCGCCAACCAGCACCTTCGCCACATCGGCCGCCACCAGTGGCGAGGCGGCGATCTGGGCGACGCTGAACACCGAGAGGTACGCCAGGTTCGCCAGCAGATAGATCACCACCACTGCCAGCGTGCCGATGATCAGCGCCTTCGGCAGCGTCTTCTGCGGGTCCTTCACCTCACCGCCCACGAAGCTCAGGTCGGCCCAGCCGTCGAAGGCCCAGAGTGCACTCACCAGGGCCAAGCCGAACGCCCCCATCGCGAAGCTTCCGGTCGGGACGGCCGGTGTGAAATGACCGCCCGTCTTCGGCAGGCCGATCGCGAAGGCGAGGATGATGATGAACGCCAGACCGCCGTACTTGGCCAGCGTCGTCACGTTCTGCACCAGGCTGCCCCAGCGCACGCCGAGGATGTTGAAGCTCGACGTGAGCGCGATCGCCGCCGCCGCCAGATAGTGGGAGTAGTCGCTGTACGGCGCCACCGCCGGATTGTAGCCTTGCACCCGGAGTGCGTACTCGGCAAAGGTGAGCGACACCGCGCCCATCGAGGCCGCCCGGATCACCACGAATTCCGACCAGCCGAAGAGGAACGCCGGCATGCGGCCCCATGCCTCGCGGATGTAGACGTAGAGCCCTCCCGTCTTCGGGTGGACCCCGGCGATCTCGGCGAGGGTCAGGGCGCCGCAGAGGGCTACCACGCCGCCGGCCACCCAGACCATCATCAGGGGCAGTGGGCCGGGCACCTTGGCGGCGATCGCGGCCGGCGACCGGAAGATGCCGGAGCCGATCGTGGATCCGACGAGCACGGCGATGGCGCTCCACAGGCCCAATTGCCGGCGGAGAGTGGGTGCGGGGGTGGCGGACATTAAGGCTAGGCTACGCCGACACGGCCCCAACCGCAACGCGGCTACCAAAGCCGGGCCGAACTGACGACCTTTAACCGTAAGGTTACCGATCGCTCGAGGGTAACCATCAGTCTGCCCGTAACCCCCGAATTCGATGATCGCTACGACGAGCTTCTGGGTCGCTGTCGTCCTGTGTGTGATCGCGCATCGCTACATCCTGCGCTCCGCATTCGCCGCCGGCGCTGCCGTGGAGCACTCGCACACACTGCCGCCGATCCGCCGCGCCGCCGAAGTGGTATGGGTGGTGTTGCCGGCGGTGGCGCTGGTGTTCGTGTTCGTCGCGACCTGGCGCGCCATCGAGACGCATCGCGCCCCTGCCGTACCTCCTGCCGTGCAGCTGACTTCATGAGCCTCCTCCGTCGCCTCGCCGGCGTCTCCCTGCTGGCCGCCCTCGGCCATGTCATCTTCGGCGGCTTCGTACGCATCTCCGGCTCCGGCATGGGGTGCGGCGATCATTGGCCGAAGTGCTACGGATACTGGTTTCCGCCACTGGATCGCCCCGATCTCGTGATCGAGGTCTTTCATCGCTATTTCGCCGCCACACTGTCGACCGTGGTCGCAGCCTTCCTGCTGATCTCGTTCCTGAAGCGGGCCGAGTCGGGCGTGGCGGGACGGGGCGGCGTGCTGCGGTCGGCGATGCTCGCCTTCGGCATCGTGATCATCGCTGCCACACTCGGCGCCGTGACGGTGAACTACCGCAACGAGTGGTGGGCGACGCTGGCGCACAAGGCCGTCGCGATGTCGCTGCTCGGCACGCTCTGCGTGGCGTGGATGCGCGCCGGCGGCATGCCGTCACTCACGACGCTCTCCGATCGAATCGTCTCGAACAAGACGATCCGGGCCACCACCGTCGCGGCGGTTCTCGCACTGCTGACGGTCATGATGGGCGGGATGGTGGCGAAGTGGGCCGGTGCCGCCGTAGCCTGCGCCGGTTTTCCGCTCTGCGGGCCTGGCTCGCTCGGCGGCGCGGCACAGCACATTCAGCTCACGCATCGCATTCTGGCGTACGTCACGGCGTTGCACGTGGTACTGATCACGGTGCTGCTCATGCGCCGCCGTGAACATCGCACCGTCACGCTGCTGGCCTACGTCGCGAGCGGGGTGGTGGTGCTGCAGATCGTCTTCGGTGCGCTGATGGTGCTGGGTGGCTTTCCGGTCGTGATCCGCTCACTGCACCAGGCCACCGGTGTAGTGCTCTGGGTGAGCACACTCGCGCTCACGTACGCAGCGCGTCGCGCCAAGCATCCGCCGACGGACGGTGCTCCAGTCGGTGCGACGATACGTCCGCGCGCACCGGTGATGGCGGGAGCGGCGGCGTGACCACTCCTGCCCTCGTCACCGACCTGCCGGCGGATCGTGCGCTGTGGCGTGATCTGATCATGCTCACCAAGCCGACGATCATCTCGCTGCTGCTGGTCACCACTGCCGCACCGATGTACATCGCCGGTCGTCCCGAGCTCTGGCTGGTCGCGGTGGTGATGCTGGGCGGCTACCTGATGGCGGGCGGCGCGAACGCGGTCAACATGTACCTGGACCGCGACATCGACAACGTCATGACGCGCACGCGTCGGCGTCCGATCCCAAGCGGCCGCATGACACCGATGGCCGTGCTCTCGTTCGGTATCGCGCTGGCGGCCACCGCCACCTGGCTGCTGGCTTTCTTCGTGAATGTGCTCACCGCGGCGCTGGCCCTCGCCGGGTTCTACTTCTACGTCTTCATCTACACCCGCTGGCTCAAGCGCACCACGCCGCAGAACATCGTGATCGGCGGTGCCGCCGGTGCCTTCCCGCCGCTGGTGGGCTGGGCCGCCGTCACTGGTCGCATCGACCTGACCGCGATCTACCTGTTCGTGATCATCTTCTACTGGACGCCGCCGCACTTCTGGGCGCTCGCGCTCAACAAGCAGAAGGATTACGGCAACGCCCAGGTCCCGATGGCACCGCTGGTCTGGGGCGAACGCGAAACGATGCGCCAGATGTTCTGGTACACGATCGTGCTCCTCGTCGTCACGCTGCTGCCCGTGACCTACGGCGCCTTCGGCTGGATCTATGGTCTGAGTGCCGCACTCTTCGGCGGCCTGCTGCTTGGCGGCGTCGTCAAGATGATGCGCGCCAAGGCCTGGGTGAAGCCGGCCTGGTGGGTGTACGGCTACTCGCTGCTGTACCTCGCGCTGCTTTTCGTCGCGATGGTCGTCGACCGTCAGGTCGCGCTGTAGTTCGCACATCGATTCGCTCGCATCCAAGGTTTCGTTCAGACCGCGAAGTTCTAGACAGCTTTTATCGCAGAAGTGCACAGCCGCAGAACAACACGAACATGGAACTGCAGACGTCGAGCAGCCCTCCGCTTGGCAAGACGCATCACTTTTTGATCGGAACTGCAACTGCAAACCGCAGTTCCCCGAAAATCTTCGTCACGTAGTGCGCAGACCACTCGCTTCGCGCGCAGCTGTTCTGCTTTTAAGCCGTTCAGCGGCTGTTCTGTTCTGCGATAAAAGCCGTTGAGCAGTCTCGAACGTCCAAGCGAAAGCAAGCGAGCGCGCACAGTCCGAGCCGTGCCAGAATAGCTTGACACATGCCTCTGCCTCCCGATGAACGTCCACCGGCTCCGCTGCCGGCCGATCTGCCAGCACTGACTGCGTGGGCCGATGTTGGCGAGGCGGCGGCCGAGGCGGTGCGGCGGTTCACGACGCCGCCGTCGATCACGCGGCGCATCACCGATGCCGATCAGCGTCCGGAGATGCCGAAGTTCATGCCGCCCGATGGCGTGCACCTCGATGTGCTTGGCGGCGAGGGACGCGTGGCGTATTGGAGCTGGGGCGATGCGGCGTGGCCGTTGGTGGTCTGCCTGCATGGCTGGGGTGGACGGGGCACGCAGTGGTCGCTGGTGGCGTCGGCGCTGCTCGAACGTGGACTGCGCGTGGTGGTGATGGACGCACCGGCACATGGCGCCTCCGATGGGGATCGCGCGTCGATGCCTGCGTTTCGCAATGCACTGCTGCGCGTGCTCGACTCGGCAGGCCCGCCGCACGCGCTCGTCGGGCATTCGCTGGGTGGACTCGCAGTGCTGGCCGCGATCGCCTCACGCGCCAGTGCCGGCGCTGCCTCGCTGCCGCGTGCCGTGAGCATCGGTGCTCCGAGCAGCATCGATCGGCCAATGTCGCGCTTTCTCCGGCGTCACGAAGCGAGCGCCGAGGTGCACGCCGCGATGATCGCGCAACTCGAACGTCGCTGGCGTTTTCGCTGGCATGACATGAACACGGCATCGCTCGCATCTCAGGCGGCCACCGGCGGCGGTTCCCCGCTGCTGGTGGTGCACGCCGAGGACGACGAGCAGGTGCCGGTGATCGAATCCGAGGGCCTCGCCGCCGACTGGCCCGGCGCGACACGCTGGCTCGCCCCCGCCGGCAGCGGCCACGTGCGCATTCTTCGCGTTCCTGAAGTGATCGCAAAGATTACTGACTTCATCACGAGCGCGTGAATTCTTGCTCGACGTCGGCAGCTCGCAGCTCTGGCTTGTCCGTTTGAGCCTGCTCAACAGCTTTTATCGCAGAACTGAACAGCCACTGAACTGCTGAACTGCTGAACTGC
>JBBSCZ010000056.1:0-14547 GCA_038249795.1 Gemmatimonadales bacterium
AAGAATCCCATGCGCACCCGCGTTCGACTGACGACCCTGGCAACACGGAGCGCGTGAGCACGACTCTCTCGGTCGGCCGCCTCTTCGAGCGGCTGAAGGACATTCTCGAGATGGAACCGATCGGCGACGCCTCTGGCTTCGACCGGCCTGTGACGAGCCCGGAGGTTTCCAGCCCCGGGCTCGTTCTGGCTGGTTACACCGAGCGGTTCGTCCCCGATCGCTGCCAGATCCTCGGCGAGACGGAGATCACCTACATCGCAACCCTCGAGGAATCGCGCCGGCTGCAAGTGCTGCGCGAGTTTTTCCGGCTGCCGTTCCCCTGCTGCTTCATCACCAAGGGACTCATCCTCTCCGACGAGTTTCTCCGCGAAGCGGCCGAAGCCGGCATGCCGGTCTTCCGCTCGCCGCTCAAGACCAACGAGTTCTATCGCCGGATCAAGCCGGCGATGGAGGAGGAGTTCGCGCCGCGGACCACACTCCACGGCTCACTGGCCGATGTCTATGGCGTAGGCCTGCTGCTGGCGGGGCAGAGTGGCATCGGCAAGTCGGAATGCGTGCTCGATCTCGTCGAACGCGGCCATCGCATGGTTGCCGATGACATGGTGATCGTGCTCAAGCGCGGAAACGACGTGCTGATCGGCAAGGGTCATGAACTGCAGCGCCATCACATGGAGATTCGCGGGGTCGGCCTGATCGACATTCCGGCGCTGTTCGGCATCCGCGCCGTGCGGCAACAGAAGCGTATCGAGGTCGCGGTGGAGCTGGAGCTCTGGCGCGGCGACGAGCATCTCGATCGCACAGGACTCGACATGGAGACGACCGACATTCTCGGCGTGCCCATTCCGCGGATCCGAGTGCCACTGAATCCCGGCAAGAACATCACCGTCATCCTCGAGGTGCTGGCGATGAACCATCTGCTGCGGTACGCCGGCGTCAACCCGGCCGAGCAGTTCAACGAGCGCCTCATCGCACGCATGCGCAACGCCACCGAGCGGCGCAGTCGGCCGCGCGAGGTCGAAGTGCGCCGCTACCTGCAGGAAGACAATGAGTGAGGACCCGGGCCGCCCACCCGCACTGGTCATCGGGCACCGTGACTTTGCCGCCGGCATCGTGTCGGCGGTGATTGCCATCACCGGTCGCGAAGACCTGTTTCGCACCGCCAGCAACTACGGGCTCGATACCCAGAGCATGGAAGCGCTGCTCCGCGAGGCGATCGCCGATGGCGTCACCATGATCTTCTCCGATCTTCCGGCCGGCTCCACCACCATGGCGGCGCGACGTGCGCAGCGCGACCATCCCGAGGTGACTGTCGTGACGGGGGTGAGCCTGCCGCTGTTGCTCGACTATGCTTTCGCATCGCCGGAGGACGGCCACGCGGCCGATGCCGCCGTGGAGAAGGGGCGCGCTGCCATGATGGTTGCCAGAGGATCGCGAAGTGCCGATTGAACTGCATCGCATCGACGACCGGTTGATACACGGTCAGGTCGTCGTCGGATGGGGACAGCCGCTCGAGTTACGCTTCCTCGTACTCGTCGACGACGAAGTGGCGTCGAGCGAGTGGGAGCAGGAGCTGTATCGCATGGGCGTTCCACCGGACATGCGCGTGGAATTCGTTTCCGTGGCGCAGGCCATCGAGAAATACTCCAGCTTCGTCGCCGATCCGAAGCCCGGCATGCTGCTCACCGGTGACATCGACACGATGGCACGCCTGTGCGCCGCCATTCCGGCGCTGCGCCGCGTGAATCTCGGTGGGGTGCACCATCGCGCAGGCCGCGCGCAGAAGCTGCGGTACATCTTCCTCACGCGCGCCGAGGAAGACGAATTGCGCGCCATGGCCGGTCGTGGCGTCGAGATCTCGGCACAGGATGTCCCTGCTGCGCGTGTCATCCCCCTCGACGCAATCCTCGAGGGCGAGGCCATCGCGTGATCGTCGATGTGCTCGTGCTGGCAGCGCTGGGCGCCATTCTCGGGCTGGACGTCGTCAGCTTCCCGCAGGCGCAGATCTCGCGCCCGCTCGTTTCGGCCACGCTCGGCGGGGCATTCATGGGCAATGCCGGCGTGGGACTGCTCTGCGGCGTGCTGCTCGAACTCTTCGCGCACGAAACGTTGCCATTCGGTGCCTCACGCTATCCCGAGTGGGGATCATCGTCGCCGATCGCAGGAGCTGCGGCGGCGGCCGGAGCGGCTGTCGGCAGCGTGCCCATGTCGCTGCTGTTCGCGGTGCCATTCGGGTTGCTGACGGCAAGCCTCGGCGGATGGTCGATGGTGCAGCTGCGACAGCTCAACGCCCGCCTCGCACGTCGCCGGCTCGATGCACTCGCACGCGGCTCGGCGCGCACGGTTGCGGGCCTCCAGGTCGCCGGCGCTACCGCTGACCTCTCACGCGCCGGCCTGGTCGCGATGCTCGCGGCGATCGTCGCCCTGCCTGCCGTACGCTGGATCGCCGTGCAGCCAGCGCCGATGAGTGTCTATGCGATACCAATGCTCGCGTCACTGGGCGGCGCGGTGGCTGCCGGTGCCGCCTGGAAGATGTTCCACTCCACGTCGGGAACGCGGTGGTTCGGAGTTGCGGGCCTCGCCGTAGGCGCACTGCTGGTCTCGCTGATGAGCCGGGGATGAGCGGCGCGCCGGAACCCGCGCCGCCCGCCGCGCCGACGATCGCCGCGCCGGCATTTCCATTCCGGACACGCGCCACGATCATCAGCCGCTTGTTTGCCGTGCAGGCGTCGTGGAATTACGAAATTCTGATCGGCAACGGCATCGGATTCTGCGTCGAGCCGGCGCTGCGGCTGCTGCCGGGAGGAGCCGGCAGCGAGGAATACCGCGCCGCGCTCGCCAGGCAGAGCCAGTATTTCAACGCCCATCCGTATCTGGCGAGCTTTGCGGTAGGTGCGCTTGCGCGCGCCGAACTCGAGGGACAGCCGCCCGCCCGTATCGAGCGATTTCGGACAGCACTCTGCGGCCCCCTGGGCAGCGTGGGTGACCGGCTGGTCTGGGTAGGCCTGCTGCCAGCCTGTTCCTTTGCCGGTCTGCTGCTCTTCGGCCTGGGCGCGTCGCCGCTGACATGCGTGCTCGTGTTCCTCGTGATGTACAATGCGGGGCATGTCGCGTTGCGCCTGTGGGGATTGCAGATGGGCTGGGAGAAGGGGCTCGCTGTCGCGTCGGCCCTTGGACATCCGATCCTGCGCGAGGGGCCGGTCTGGCTGGCGCGCGCGGGGACGTTCCTGGCCGGTGTCGCAGTGCCACTGGCCGTGATGCGGCTGGTGGATGGCGGCGGCCTGGCCCGGGTTGGCATCACGCTCGTCACGGCCGCGGCCGGAGCGAGTGCGCTGGTCCTGTTTCACGGTCGCGTCGAAGGCTGGCGACTGGCTTTACTCGCCGGATTTGCAGCGCTTGTCCTCTTCCTCTTTCGCCATGCCTGAGCGCACAGTCGAGATCCTGAATCGCAACGGGTTGCACGCCAGACCGGCGGCGGAGGTCGTGAAAACGGCAGCCCGTTACCACTCGGCGATCACCATCGTGCGCGATGACGTCGAGGTGAATGGCAAGAGTATCATGGGGGTCATGATGCTCGCCGCCGAATGCGGTGCTGCAATCACGATACGAGCCGAGGGCGCCGATGCCGACGCAGCCCTCGACGCCCTCGAGGCGCTCGTGGCCGGACGCTTCGGAGAGCACTGATGGAACGGATGCTCCGTGGTCTGCCGGCATCGCCCGGTATCGTCGTCGGTCCCGTGCACCTCCTGCGCTGGGAAGTACCCGACGTGCCGCCGCGTATCGTCACGGAATCTGAAGTCCCGCACGAACTCGCGCGATTTCACGATGCGGTGACCCGTGCCAAGGATCGCCTGCGTCATGTGCGTGATCGCGCCGCGCAGCAGGCTGGCGCTGAAGAGTCGATGATCTTCGAAGTGCAGATCACCATGCTCGAGGATCGCGCACTCAACTCGGAGGTCGAGGCCTTCATCCGCGAGCGTCGCGCTGCGGAACATGCATTCGACCTGGTCATGCTCGAGTGGCGCCGTCGCTTCGGCCGCGCTTCGGCCCCGATGCTGCGCGAGCGTGTCGGCGACCTGATGGATCTGCACATCCGGGTGCTGGGCATCCTGCTGGCACTGCCGGACAGCGATCCCGTCGACCTGCCGAAAGGCAGCAACGCGATTCTCGTCACGCACGATCTGACTCCGTCGCTGACCGTGCAGCTCGATCGCGATGCGATTGCCGCACTCGCCACCGACGAAGGCACCAGCACCAGTCACGTCGCCATCCTGGCGCGCTCGCTTGGCCTGCCGGCGGTCGTCGGATTGCGCGATGCGACCACGCGCCTGCGCGGCAACGAGCGGGTGGTGCTCGACGGGACGACTGGCGTGCTGGTCGTCAACCCGACCGACGAGGAGATCGCGGCGGCGCGGTTCCGTGCCGAGCAGGCTGCGGTCCTCGAGGAAAGTCTGCGGTCGCAGGTGCATGTCGCGGCGCAGCTTTCGAGTGGAGAACGCGTCAAGCTGCGGGCCAACGTCGACATCCCCGAGGAGTCGGAGCTCGCGGCCGCGAGCGGTGCCGATGGCGTGGGGTTGATGCGCACCGAGTTCGTCGTGCTCGGTCGCGCTGCCATGCCTGACGAGGATGAGCAATACCGCGCCTACCGCCGCGTGGTGGACGCCTTTCCCGGCAAGCCGGTCGTGATCCGCACCTTCGACATCGGTGGCGACAAGCTCCCGGTCGGCGGCTTCCCGTCCGAACCGAATCCGTTTCTCGGCTGGCGCGCGATCCGCATGTGCCTCGATCAGCCGGAACTGTTTCTCGTGCAGTTGCGCGCCCTGTTGCGTGCGGCAGCGCACGGCGACGTGCGGATCCTGCTGCCGCTGGTGGTGAGCGTCGACGAGGTGCGCCGGACCCGTGCGTTGATCGCCGAGGCGGCGCGCGAGCTCAACGAACGCGGTGCCGTATTCCGCGACCGGGTACTGGTGGGCGTCATGATCGAGACGCCGGCCGCCGCCGTGGCTGCCGATACTTTCGTGAACGATGCCGACTTCTTCAGCATCGGGACGAACGACCTGGTCCAATACACACTGGCAGTGGACCGCGGCAACGTGAATCTCGCTGCGCGTTTCACGCCGCTGCACCCGGCGGTGTTGCGCCTGATCCGCACGACCGTCGAGGCAGGGAAGAAGCGGGGCCTCGAAGTGGCCGTCTGCGGTGAAATGGGCTCACAGCCCCTGACGGCCTTCGTGCTGATGGGGCTCGGCATCCGGCACCTCAGCGTCGCGCCCCGGGCGGTGCCACTGATGAAGCGGATGCTGCGCAGCATCAGTGCCGAGTCGGCCAGGGAGGCCGCCGAGGCGGCGCTGGCCAGTTCGACGGCGGCGGAGGCGGAGCGGATCGTCCGCCGGCTCCTGCTGGCGGCGGCCGACGGGCTCTCTCCGGCGGAGCTTGGGTTGCTCGGCTCGGACACCGGGGATATTTTGGGATACGCAGTCTGACATATAAAGATTTCCTTATACCTTTCTCTCTTCCCCCACGGCTGTGGCTGAACGCAATCTCTTCACTTCCGAATCGGTTACCGAAGGGCACCCGGACAAGGTCGCCGACGCGATCTCCGATGCCGTCCTCGACGCCATTCTTGCCAAGGACGACCGGGCCCGTGTGGCCTGCGAGACCCTCGTGACCACCGGTCTGGCCGTCGTGGCCGGCGAAATCACGACCTCCGCCTGGGTCGACATTCCGTCCCTCGTGCGTCGCACCATCACGGCCATCGGCTACGACGATCCCGAGTTCGGCATCGACGGCCGCACCTGCGCCGTCATGAGCACCATCGACAAGCAGTCGCCCGACATCTCCCAGGGCGTGGACACCGGCGGCGCCGGCGACCAGGGCATGATGTTCGGCTATGCGACCGACGAAACCGAAGAGCTGATGCCGATGCCGATCACCCTCGCGCATCGGATCACGGCGCGACTCGCCGAGCTGCGCAAGGCGAAAGCGATCAAGTGGCTCCGTCCCGACGCGAAGAGTCAGGTCACCATCGTCTATGACGAGCACAATCAGCCGATCGGCGTCGACACCGTCGTCGTCTCCACGCAGCACTCGCCCGATGTGTCGCAGCGCACCATTCGCGACACGGTCATCGAGCAGGTGATCATGCCGGTGTTGCCAGCGGAACTGGTCCAGAAAAAAATCAAGTTCCACATCAACCCGACCGGCAACTTCGTGATCGGCGGTCCGCAGGGTGATTGCGGGCTCACCGGCCGCAAGATCATCGTCGATACCTACGGCGGCATGGGTCGTCACGGCGGCGGCGCGTTCAGCGGCAAGGATCCGTCGAAGGTGGACCGCAGTGCCTGCTACGCCGCGCGCTGGGTGGCCAAGAACATCGTCAAGGCCGGGCTTGCCCGCCGCTGCGAAGTGCAGGTGGCGTATGCGATCGGCGTGGTCGAGCCGGTCTCCATCCGCGTCGAGACGTTCGGCACCGGCATCGTTCCCGACGTCGAGATCACGCGCGCGGTGCGCGATGTGTTCGATCTCACGCCAAAGGGCATCATCGCTGCGCTCGATCTGCGCAAGCCGATCTACAGCGACACCACGGCCTACGGTCACTTCGGCCGGACGCCATCGACCACGCGACACATCGACGTGACGACCGGAAAGCCGTCCCGGTTGTACAATACGTTCACGTGGGAGCGGACCAACAAGGCGAAGGAACTGAAAGCCGCCGTTCGTTGAGCCGCGGCTGTCACGCGCACCCGCCCGTTGGCGGGTGTCGTGACGCCCAGTCTGATGCCTGTATCTGCAAGGAGGGTCGGTCCATGATTGAGATGCGCGTGGCGCGACTCGGCGTGGACGGCGCCGGCAACACCTTCGTGGTCGTGCTGCGCGAGCTCGAAGGTCCGCGCGTGCTGCCCATCTGGATCGGCCAGCCGGAGGCCGAGGCGATCGTCATGGAAATGCAGGCGGTGGTGCGCGAGCGCCCGCTGACTCACGATCTCATCACACAGATCGTGCTCGGGCTCGGGGCTACCGTCCGGCGCGTCGTCATCAGCCGTGTGGAGCGCGGCACCTACTACGCCGAACTACAGCTGCAGCAGCGCGACGGGACCCGCGTCTCTATCGACGCGCGCCCCAGCGACTCCATCGCCATTGCATTGCGCACCAGTGCGGCCATCTTTGCGGCCGACGACCTGCTGGTCACGCTCGAGGATGAGGAGCAGCCTCTCGTGCCCCCACCCACCCCCGATGGTGACCGCTCGACCGGCACCGACATGAGCCCGGATGAACTCAAGGCGTACCTCCAGCGACTGCGGCCCGAGGATCTCGGCAAGTTCATGCCATGATCATCGCATGACGCGACGTCTCATGGGCGACGGCGCGCGCTGTCTCACGATGCTGTCGGTTGCACTCTTGCCGATCGCGTTTCTGCTACCGACTGCCGCTGCGCGAGCGCAGCCTGCCACCGCCGCGCCGCCGTCGGAGGACGCACCGGCACCTGCCCAGGCACCGCCTGTCGCGTCCGGTCCGAGCACCGTCGCAGGTCGCGTGGTGCGCCCGGGCGCGGAAGCGTTCGAACCCGTCAGCGGCACCTGGGTCACGTTGCATCGCGTGGGTCGCGATCGTGCCGGGCCACTCGACTCGGTGCGCACCGACGTCGACGGATCGTACCGGTTTTCCTATCAGCGCACCGGTGCCAGCGATGCGATCTACTTCGTCTCGGCCAGCTTCGCCGGCATTGCGTATTTCTCGTCGGGTTTGTCGACGTCCTCCGTCTCCGGACAGGACGCCGAGATCCAGGTGTTCGAGACGACGACGCGAGGCATCAATCTCACGGTGCGCGGACGGCACATCATCCTGTCGGCTGCGACCGGTGGCACCCGTCGCGCCATCATCGAGGTCTTCGAGATCACCAACGATTCGAGCCGCACGCTGATCGGCGCCAACGACAAGGACCCCACCTTCCGTGTGCGCATTCCGCGGGACGCCCAGGACTTCAAGGTGACACAAGGCGATGTCCCGGCCGATGCCGTCACGAACAGTGAGGGTGAGGTGCTGGTGCAGATGCCATTTGCGCCGGGGCTGAAGCGGTTGTCGTTCTCGTACTCCATCGATGCGGATGCGTTTCCGCTGAAGGTGCCGGTGCAGTTTGCCACCGGGGTGCTCGAGGTGCTGGCCGAGGATCCGCAGGCGACCGTGACGGCGCCCAAGCTCGCCGAAACCGCACCGGCGTCGATCGATGGGCGCAACTTCCGTCGCTTCCTCGGCAACGACGTGCCGGCGAGCGGCGTGCTCGAGATGGACCTCCCCGGCAGCGGCCAGACGCAGAAGACACGCATCGTCTTCTCGCTCGTTGCCGCGATTGGCCTGGCAATGCTCGTGTCGCTCGCGCGCGCCTTCGGGCGTCGCACCGTGCCACGCACGTCGAGTGCGCTCTCCGCCGCCGCCGCCGATCGTGAGGCAGAGCGGCTGGCCCGGCAGATCGCCGATCTCGATGCGAAGTTCGAGCGGGCACGCGAGCCCGATGATGCAGCGCGTCTCGCGTATCAAGGCCAGCGTACGCGCTTGAAGGACGCACTGACCTCGGCGCTCATCAGTCGCGACTCGGTCCGCTGATGGCTTCGCGATCACGCCGGCGCTGACCATGACAGTCGCGCACCGCCGGGCGGCGGTGCTGTGGGGTGGCACAGCGATCGCCATCGTGGTGCTGGTGATCGCATCACTCGCCATTGGTGCGGTGCCGCTCGCCCCCGCCGAGGTCGTGCGTGCCCTCGGTGGGCATGGCGATCCGATGTCGGTCACGATCGTACGCGATCTGCGCCTGCCACGGGTGGCTCTCGCGATCCTCGTGGGGTGCGCACTGGGCGGGAGCGGTGCCGCACTGCAGGGCACCTTGCGCAACGCGCTGGCCGAGCCGTACCTGCTGGGCGTGTCGGGTGGCGCTGCCGTCGGCGCGGTGCTGGCCATGACCGTCGGGATCACGGCGGCAGCCGCAGTGCCGCTCATGGCATTTGCCGGTGCGATCGCCGCCGTGCTGCTGGTGCTCGCGCTGGCGCGCGCTGCCGGTGGTGCGCGTGATCCGAGGATCCTGCTGATGGCCGGCGTGATCATCGGCGCGTTCGCGAACGCCGCCATTCTGATTTTACTCGCCGACGTGTCGCCCGAGCGGGTGCGCGGTGCCATGTGGTGGATGGCAGGGAGCCTCACCGATGCATCGTGGGTCCGGGTGCTGTGGCTGGCCGTGTACGTCGTCATCGGACTCACGTTGTTGCTCACGCGCAGTCGCCTGCTCGACGTGCTGGCGCTGGGTGACGAGTCGGCTGCGGCACTTGGCGCCGACGTGCCGCGGACCACACGTCAGGTCTTCGTGATCAGCGCCCTTCTTGCGGCAGCGAGCGTCGCCGCGGCGGGACTGATCGGGTTCGTCGGGCTGGTAGTGCCGAACATCGTGCGCGCATTCGGTGTGGTGCGGCATCGTGCGCTGATCATGAGCTCGGCCGCCGGTGGTGCGGCCCTGCTGCTGTTCGCCGACCTCGTCGCGCGCACGGTCCGCGCCCCGGTGGAGTTGCCGCTCGGCGCGATCACCGCGTTGATCGGTGTGCCGGTGTTCCTGTCGCGGTTGCGGCGGCTCCGATGAGCCGCGGCGTTCCGTTGCGCTTCGACGACGTCACACTCGCATACGGTTACGAGGCGGCGCCGGTCGTGGTGCATGCGTCGATCGTCGCGACGCCGGGCGCGATCACCGCGATCGTCGGTCCGAATGGCAGCGGGAAGAGCTCACTCGTGCGCGGTGTGCTGGGGCTGATGCCGCATCGTATGGGACGCATCCTTGCCGGTGACACCGAACTCTCCGCGACGTCGACGAGTGCGACGAGCCGTCTGGTCGCGGTCATGCCACAGCGCGAGTCGCTCGCATTTCCGATGCTGGTGGCCGACTATGTCGCCTTGGGACGATCGCCATTCCTTGGCTTGTGGGATGTGCCCACATCGTCCGATCAGCTGCTGGTGCATGACGCGATGGCGCGTGCCGACGTCCTGCCGTTTGCAAGCCGTCGCACCGACGAGCTCTCCGGTGGCGAGTGGCAACGTGTACGCCTCGCGCGCGCGCTCGCCCAGGACACACCCGTGCTCCTGCTCGACGAGCCCACCACCTTTCTCGACATCGCACACGAAATGGCGACGTTCGAGACGCTCGCGCGCGAGGCGGAGCGCGGCAAGACCGTCGTGCTGGTGAGCCATACGCTGACGCTCGTGGCGCGTTTTGCAGATCAGATCGTGCTGATGCATGCCGGACGCGTCGCGGCCGCCGGCGCTCCGCGCGACGTGATGCAGGGGGCCATTCTCGAGAGTGTCTACGGCTGGCCGCTGGTGGTGTCGCACGACCCGGCGGTGGGCGCGCCCACGCTCGTGCCCCTGCGCCGACCGCGCTGACGCCTGCCGCGCGCGCGACGTCGGTAGATTCCGGCGTGCCATCCGTCGTCACCACTGCCATCGTCCTGCACGCCTTCAACTACAGCGAGTCGTCACGCATCCTGCGCCTGGCGACGCGCGAGGCGGGGGTGCAGTCGGTCATGGCGCGTGGTGCGAGGGCGTCACAGCGCCGCTTCGGTTCGGCCGTCGATCTGTTCGCCGAGGGTGAGGTGCAGTACGAGGCCCGGCCGGGGCGGGACCTGCACACGCTGGCGCGGTTCGACGTGGTGCAGTCGAGGGCGGCCCTCGGTTCGTCGCTGCCACGGTTCGAGGGAGCCTCGGCGCTGGCCGAGGTGATGCTGCGGGTGGCCGGCGATGATGGAACGCCCGGCGATGCCTTCGACGCCCTGCGTGACGGGCTCGATGCCATTGCCGCCGACACCGACGCCACCGTGGCGACGACGCGGGCCATCTGGCGCCTTCTGGGTGCCATCGGATTCACACCGGCGCTGGATTCCTGTGTGGCCTGTGACCGAGAGTTGCCCGTTGAAATCGACGTCTCTTTCAGTGCCGAGTCGGGGGGCGTGCTGTGTACCAGTTGCGCGAGTCGCGTGCCGTCGCGACGGCTGCCCGCCTCGGCTCGGGCGACGCTGATCGGCTGGCTGTTCACGAAGGACGGCGGGGTCGATTCGGCTGGCCTCGACGTGCTGACTGTCCGGGCACACCAGCGACTGCTTCGGATCTTCGTGCATGCTCATCTGACCGATGGCCGCCCACTCAAGGCGTTCGATGCCTGGGCGACAGCCGACAGCTGATTTCGCGTGGGAGCCTTGTGTCGACTGCCGGGTAGGAGCCTGAACAGTTCGATACAGGACTGTCGCTTGCTTCGAGGGTTGCGGTGCGTATGCTTTGGTGACGCCGTGGGACTCAATGCTGCAAAATCTTTGACTCGAGGTCGATCAGAACCCTTTCTCGTTTGTTTGGAGTGTGACATGATCTGGCGGAGACCGGCGCGGCTCGTGGCCGTGTGTCTCGCCGTCGTGGCCACCGCTGTATTGTCCGCACAGGCGCCAGTGAGTCCGGCCCAGCCGCCGGTCAAGCTGCGTCCGGATGGGTTCGATCTCGGGCAGAGTTCCCCGAATCCGACCGCTGGAGAGACGCGATTTCCTTTCTTCGTGGGAGATCCTCCTGTCTGCCGGGACGCCCGTCGCAAGTACCGGGTGTCATTGCGGATCTATAACCTCCTGGCACAGGAGGTAGCGGTTGCCCAGCTCGCCGGTCCGAATGGCGAACTGGACGGAGCGCGGCGGCTGAATGGATTGATACTGACCTGTCGTCAGTATCAGGCGTATTGGGACGGCCGGGTGGACGGAACACAGCGCGATGCGCCGAATGGCATCTACCTGTACCGACTGGAAGTGAACGGCCGAGCCGTGGTGAAAAAACTGGTGGTGACCAGGTAAAGGCGTATCCGTCTCGGCGGATGCGCCTTTGCCGTTTCTCGCATCAGCGCGCCTCTTTCTGCGTCGCCTTCATGGCCTGCTGCTCGATCGCCGACCAGAGCAACCTGGCATGGTTCGGATGTGCGGAAAGCTCGGCGTCCAGCGCTTCCAGCTGCGCCGCCGTCACCCCCCGTTTCCGCAGCACACTCTCGCGGCGCTGTGCGCGGACGGCAGGGGTAAGCGCGGGAGCGTCGGCCACGACCTTGAGTTCGCCCATTACCTGCACGAACGCGCTGTCCGACATGCCCAGCTCAGCCGTCCGGCTCCGGCAGCCCGCCAGCATCACAACCGCCACTAGCACCCATCGCATTCTCATACAGCGAGCGTATCGGGCCACCCAGCCTCATCGCAAGCCCTGCCGACGAGGCGGATCACCTGCCACGCTGGCTGACAGTGCCTGACGCAGGCGGCAGTGGTCACGGGTCCTGCAGTTGCACCCTGCTGTATGCATTCGCGTATCGTATCGCGTCACCCCTGATCCCGAGATTGCCCAATGCTGAATCCAGACCGCCTCACGATCAAATCCGGCGAGGCCGTGAACGAGGCAGTGGCGCTCGCACGCCGCGCCGGCAATCCACTCGTCTATGACCTCCATCTCCTGCTGGCACTCATCGCGCAGCAGGATGGCATCGTCATGCCGCTCTTGCAGAAGGCCGGCGTCCGGACCGCCGACCTCCGGCAGCGCGCGGAGACCGAGGCTGCCCGCTACCCGAAGCAGAGCGACGCGCAGCCGCAGGTGTCCCGTGAGCTGAATCAGGTGTTCGACCGCGCCGATGCCGATGCGAAATCACTCGGTGACGACTACGTCAGCACCGAGCACTTTCTGCTCGCGCTGGCCGAGGTCAAGGGCACCGACAGCCGCGCACTGCTGACGAGTATGGGTGCCACACGTGAGGCGCTCGCGACTGCACTCACGGCGGTGCGTGGTACGCACACCGTGTCCGACCAGACGCCCGAGAACCGCTATCAGGCACTGCAGCGCTACACCCGCGATCTCACCGAGAGCGCGCGTGAAGGCAAGCTCGATCCCGTCATCGGCCGTGACGACGAGATCCGTCGCGTCATTCAGGTCCTCTCCCGACGGACGAAGAACAATCCCGTACTGATCGGTGAACCCGGTGTGGGCAAGACGGCGATCGTCGAAGGGCTCGCGCAGCGCATCGTCAACGGCGATGTGCCGGAAGGGCTGCGCGGCAAGCGCCTTCTCTCGCTCGACCTCGGTGCGCTGATTGCCGGCGCGAAGTTTCGCGGTGAATTCGAGGAGCGGCTGAAGGCCGTGCTCAAGGAGATCGTCGACAGCCAGGGTGAAATCGTGATATTCATCGACGAATTGCACACGCTGGTCGGCGCGGGCAAGGCGGAAGGATCGATGGACGCCGGCAACATGCTGAAGCCGATGCTCGCGCGCGGTGAGTTGCACATGGTCGGTGCCACCACGCTCGACGAGTATCGTCTGCATCTCGAGAAGGATGCGGCGTTGGAGCGTCGCTTCCAGCCCGTATTCGTCGGCGAGCCCACACTCGACGATACGATCGCGATCCTGCGCGGCCTCAAGGCACGCTACGAGTCGCATCACGGCGTGCGCATCACCGACAGCGCGATCGTGGCAGCAGCCACGCTCTCCAACCGCTACATCGGCGATCGCTTTCTGCCCGACAAGGCGATCGACCTTCTCGACGAGGCGGCGAGCCGGCTGCGCATCGAGATCGACTCGATGCCGCAGCCGATCGATGAAGTGGAGCGCCGCGTGATGCAGCTCGAGATCGAGCGGCAGGCGATGCAGAAGGAGACCGATGCCGCCGCACGTGAGCGACTGGTCACACTCGAGCGCGAGCTGGCTGAGCTGAAGACGCAGAGCGCCACCATGAAGGCGCAGTGGCAGGCGGAGAAGCAGGCGCTCGGCGATGTGGGGCGCATCAAGCAGGCGATCGATCAGGCGAACACCGATGCCGAGAGCGCCGCGCGCACCGGCGATCTGCAGGAGGCCGCCGAAATCCGGTACGGGCGCATCCCGCAGTTGCAGCGCGACCTCGATGCCGCCGAGGCGACCGTGTCGGTGCGCGATGGACGTCGTCGCTTTCTGAAGGAGGAGGTCGGCGACGATGACATTGCCGACGTGGTGGCGAAATGGACGGGCATCCCGGTGCAGCGCATGCTGGAGTCGGAACGCGAACGGCTGACGAAGCTCGAGGACGAACTCGCGCATCGCGTGGTCGGGCAGCGCGACGCCGTGTCGGCGGTGGCGAATGCGGTGCGCCGTTCGCGTGCCGGGCTGCAGGATCCGAACAAGCCGATTGGGAGCTTTCTGTTTCTTGGCCCCACCGGTGTCGGCAAGACGGAGACGGCGCGCGCGCGCGCCGACTTCCAGTTCGATGACGAGAAATCGATGGTGCGCCACGACAAAGAGGAATACAAGGATAAGCATGCCGAGTCGCGACTGATAGGTGCGCCTCCCGGGTACGTCGGCTACGACGAGGGCGGTCAGCTCACCGAGGCCGTGCGCCGCCGACCGTACTCGGTGCTGCTGTTCGACGAGATCGAGAAGGCGCACCCCGATGTGTTCAACGTGTTGCTGCAGCTGCTGGACGATGGTCGCCTGACCGATTCGCAGGGCCGCACCGTCGATTTCCGCAATACCGTCGTGATCCTCACC
>JBBSCZ010000057.1:0-14370 GCA_038249795.1 Gemmatimonadales bacterium
CATCTTCGCCGGCATCTATCACTACTTCCCGAAGATGTTCGGGCGGCTGATGAACGAGACGCTCGGCAAGTGGCACTTCTGGATCAACCTGATCGGCATGAATCTGACCTTCGGCCCGATGCACCTCTCGGGATTGCTGGGCATGCCGCGCCGCATCTACACATACGACGACAATCAGGGCTGGAATCTGTTCAACATGATGAGCTCCATCGGCACGGCGATCATCATCATCTCGACAGTGATCTTCATCTACAACTTCTTCTGGTCGCTGAAGCGCGGTCCGCGCGCCGGTCGTGATCCGTGGGGCGCCTCGACGCTGGAGTGGTCCATCCCGTCGCCACCGCCGGAATACAACTTCGCCGTGCTGCCGAACGTCACCAGCCGCTATCCGCTCTGGGACGTGACCGACAGCGAGCATCTCTCGCGCGAGGATCACACGACCCACGAAGCGCGCGACGAACATGTCCCGACCTCGAAGGACCTCGGTATCTCCATGCCGATGAACACCTTCAAGCCGGTGATGACCGCCATCGGTCTCGTCATGATGATTGGTGGCATGACGCTCAAGCACGTCAACCAGTACGCGTTCTACGTCGTCGTCGGTACCGGTGCCATGCTGCTCGTGGGCGGTCTCTACGCCTGGCTCACGTCGCCCCTCGAGGAGTCGCACTGATCATGAGCTCCACTGCACTCGATACCACCGGTGCCGACGCCGGTCACGGCGCGCACTACACCACCACGGGACTCGACAACCGGAAGATCGCACTCTGGGCCTTCATCGGCTCCGAGTGCATGCTCTTCGTGTCGCTGATCTCGACCTACCTGATCTACAAGGGAAAGTCGCGCGTCGGTCCCTATCCGCACGAGGCCTGGACCGACCCGGCCACCGGTGAAACGTTCAAGGCGATCCTCAACATCCCGGTCACGAGCTTCTCCACCTTCGTGCTCCTGATGTCGTCGCTGGCGATGGTGCTCGCGCACAACGCGGTCGTGAACCGCCACGTGAAGCGCACCACGTTCCTCGCCCGCCTCGAAGGCAATTCGTTCTTCTGGCTCATCTCGACCGCGTTGCTCGGCATCGTGTTCCTCGTCTGTCAGGCGTACGAGTTCACCAGCTTCGTGAACGAAGGCCTCAAGCTCAGCACGAACCTGTTCAGCAGCAGCTTCTACGTGCTGACCGGATTTCACGGCGCGCACGTCACCGTTGGTGTGCTCTGGCTCTTCACGCTCGCGTCGATCGACAAGAAGCGCGGCCTCACGCCGGCCGAAGGGATCAACGTCGATCTCTGCGCGCTCTACTGGCACTTCGTCGACGTGATCTGGATCGTGATCTTCGTTCTCCTCTACCTCATCAAGTGAGCCACGACCCCATGGCACACGGACCCGACGCCGCGCACGACGAACACGGCCACCATCCCACGGCCAAGACCTACCTCTGGACGGCGCTCTTTCTCACGATCGTCACGATCATCGAGATCTCGGCCTACTACATCAAGCCGTGGGAAGAGTCGGCGATCTATGTGCCGAGCATGATCTTCATGTCGGCAGTCAAGTTTGCGGTCGTGTGTGCGGTGTACATGCACCTGAAGTACGACAACAAGTTGTTCCGGAACCTGTTCGTGGGACCGCTCGCCATCGCCATCGTGACCGGCATCGGACTGATGTTCCTGTTCGGCAAGCTGGCGATCGGCTTGAGCAGCGGATCCTGATGCGGACGTGGCAGGGGCGGTGATGGGTCTCGCCCTGCTCCTCCATCCGGCGCAGACCCTCGCGCTGGATGACTGGACGATTCACCCGAGCACGGTCATCGGTCTGACCGCACTCGGGTGCCTCTATTTCTGGCGTGCCCGCGCCGCTGAAGGCATCGGGCCATCCACCGCGCAGCGCATCGCGTTCGTGAGTGGACTGGTGCTGCTGTTCCTGATTTTGAATGGGCCGCTGCACGACCTGAGCGACTATTACCTGTTCAGCGGTCACATGGTACAGCACCTCATCATGGAGCTGATCGTGCCACCGCTGCTGCTCTCCGGCACGCCGGGCTGGATGCTGCGGCCGGCGTTGCAATGGCGTGTGATCGGCCCGCTGGCACGGCGTATCACGAAGCCGATCATGGCGTTCGCGATCTTCAACGTCACGCTCTCGGTCTGGCACATCCCGGCGCTCTACAACCTCGCGCTGCTGCATCACAACATCCACATCCTGCAGCACGTGACGTTCCTCGTCGCGAGTGTGCTGATGTGGTGGCCGTTCATGAGTCCACTGCCCGAGTTGCCGCGACTGAGCTATCCGGGGCAGATGCTCTACTGCTTCCTGATGACGTTGCCGATGAGCGTCGTGGCGGTGTACATCGCCTACGCCGACACGGTGCTGTACACGCTCTACGCATCGAGCCCGAGGCTCTGGGGCATCTCGCCGAAGATGGACCAGCTCATCGGCGGCCTGATCATGTGGATTCCGGGTGGATTGTTCTTCTACGGTGTCATGTCGGTCGTGTTCTTCCGCTGGCAGCGTGAGGGGAAGGGTCGCGATGGTGCCGCCGAGGCGCAGGGCTCGACCGGTACGCTGATTCCTGCAGCGCGCTGATGGAATGACCGCCGTCGCGCCGCCGTCGACTGAGCGCGCAGCGACCGGCGACAGTGCGTCGTCACCGGATGTGATGCCTGCGCAATCACGCGAGCGACTGCTCTCGCTGGATGTCTTTCGCGGCATGACCGTGGCCGCGATGCTGCTGGTGAACAATCCCGGCGACTGGTCGCACATCTACCCACCGCTCGAACATGCGGCGTGGCATGGATGGACGCCCACGGACCTCATCTTCCCCTTCTTCCTGTTCATCGTCGGCGTCACCTCGCATCTCTCGCTGTCGCAGCGTCGCGCGCGCGGTGATGACGACGGCGCGATCGTAAGGCAGGTGCTCCGCCGCGGCGCGCTGATCTTTCTCTTCGGGCTCTTTCTCGCCTGGTTTCCCGGCTTCATGTGGGGCACCATCGAGTCGCTGCCCAACGCGAGCTTCGGTGACCGCGTGCTCCATCGCCTGGAGCATCTGCGCATCATGGGTGTGCTGCAGCGCATTGCAGTGGCGTACGTCATCGGCGCGCTGATCACGCTGCGCGGCAGCTGGCGTCAGCATCTCGCCATGCTCGTCACGATTCTGCTGGGCTACTGGGCACTGATGACGCTCGTGATCGTGCCGGATCAGGGTGTGCCGGGCTGGCAGCTGCTCGACCGGCCCGACGCGGTGCTGAGTGCCTGGTTCGATCGCGCGGTGCTCACCACGAATCACCTCTGGGCGTCGGCGAAGACGTGGGATCCCGAGGGGCTGCTCAGTACACTGCCTGCCGTCGGATCGATGATGATCGGGCAGTTCGCCGGCCGCTGGATCGGATCGCCACGATCGCTCGCCGAACGGCTGAACGGCATGTTTGCGATCGGTTCGCTGCTGCTGGTGATCGGGCTCGTCTGGCACTGGGTCTTTCCGATCAACAAGAGTCTCTGGACCAGCAGCTACGTGGTGTTCACCGGCGGCATGGCGCTGGTGGCACTGGCGACCTGCATGTGGGTCATCGATGTGCAGCGGGTGCGCCGCTGGACGAAATTCTTCGTCATCTATGGCACGAACCCGATGATCGCCTTTCTCGGATCGGGCCTCATGGCACGGATCACCGTCACGCTCTGGAAGGTACAGACCGCTGACGGACCAGAATCGGTGCAGTCGGTGATCTACCAGTCGGTGTTCGTGCCGATACTCGAACCAACACTCGCGTCGCTGGCGTACGCACTGTCGTTCGTGGCGCTCTGGTTCGTGATCCTGTGGGCGCTCTGGCGCCGGAACATCTTTCTCAAGGTCTAGTGGTGCGTCCCCCCAATTCGCCGCAGAAGTCCCGGGTCTTTCGGCTGCTGGCCACGTTGAGAATCCTCGCGATACCGACGGGTATCGCCCCGGTTTTCGCCTCGCCGGCAGCCAGGACTCCTCGGCCCTTCTTTCGCCGCGAACAGACGGGACGCCACACCAGCGCCGTGGCTCGTACCTCTGGAATCGCGCCAGTCCTGCGTGGGCTGACATTGCTGCTGTGTGCCTTCGGCCTCGCGCTCCCCTCTGATGCGCAGGTCACGAAGAAGAAGAAGAAGGCGGAAGCCGCTGCGGCGCGTGCCTCATCACGCCAGCCGGCGTCGCGCGCCGCGGGTGCCCGCAAGCCGGCGGCTCGCCCCGTGTCGCGGAAGACGCGCGTCACGAAAACGGTCCCTCGCGCTCGGGTCATCCGTCCCGTGGTGTCCGCGCTGCCGAAGCTGGCCGCGACCACCCCGTTCGGGGTCGATGCGCTGCGGGCCGACCTCGGCAGCCTGGCGGGCACCTCCATCCGCAACGGCTCGTGGGGCATGATGGTGGTGTCGCTGACGCAGGGTGATACGCTGTTCGCCATCAACGCCGACGTCCGCCACGTGCCGGCGTCGACGCAGAAGGTTCTGACCGCGGTGCTGGCGTTGAACGCGCTGGGTCCGCAGTACCGGTACCGTACGGATATTCTCCACACCGGCACACTGATCGACGGACGTATCGATGGTGATTTGATACTGCGCGGAGATGGCGACCCCTCGCTCTCATCGCGGTTCATTGGTGGAAAGCCCGATGCAGCCATGGATTCGCTGGTTGGCCGATTGGTGAAGGCGGGGGTGCGTGAGGTCACCGGGCGGGTGACTGGTGACGCCACCGCATTCGAGGCCCGCAGCGTGCCGGAGGGATGGCATCCACGCATCCTGCAGGATTCGTATGCGGCGCGCGTGTCGGGGCTGAGCCTGAACGAGAATCTGGTGTGGGTCACGGTGCGGCCGACGACGCGCGGGCAACCGGCGCAGGTGCTGCTCGAGCCTGCCACATCCTCCATCGCGTTGCGCAACTCGGTTCGCACGGTGGGCGGTGGTGGCGCGTCGCTCAAGCTCGGGCGCAGTGCCGGCGGCATCACCGTCAGCGGCAGCATCGGCAGCGATGTCTACCAGCGGTCGTACTCCTACATCGTGGAGGATCCGGCGTCGTTCACCACCGGCGCCTTTCATGCGGCGCTCCGCCGCCACGGCATCACGGTCGCCGGCGGCTTCATCGTCGCTCCCACCCCCGCCAGTGCCACCGGGATCGTCAGCTGGGAGTCGCCGCCGCTCGAGGCGCTGATCACGGTCATGAACCGCGAGTCGGTGAATGTGATTGCCGAGCATCTGTTCAGGGCGGCCGGTCGCGGTGCGGACCGGCACACGATGGGCAGTGCATTCACGGCCGACACGGCCCTGCGCGCGCTGCTGCAGCGCACGGCCGGAATTCGCGCCGACGCCCTCCGGTCCAGTGACGGCAGCGGCCTGTCTCAGCTCGATGGCGTCACCCCGCGCGCGATGGTGCAGATGCTGGGCTGGGCCGACCGCGCCCCGTGGGGCTCGCTCCTGCACGCCTCCCTCCCGCTGGCCGGCGAGAGCGGCACCCTCCGCCGCCGCATGCAGGGCACCGCCGCCCAGACCAACCTCCACGCCAAGACGGGCACCACCAACGACGTGATCGCCCTCAGCGGCTACGTCACCGCGCGCAACGGCGAGCTCCTCGCCTTCGCGATGCTCTACAACGGCCGCGACCGCTGGCGGGCTCGTGAAGCGATCGATGCCATCGGCGTCTCCCTCGCCAACTGGTCCCGCTGACCGGTCGTTTTCTCTGACGACCGTCGCCTATGCACGGTCGTGCAACACAAAACGGCGGCGCTGAGGCTCTGAGACGCGGAGATGCCTCACACAAACGACTCCCAGCCTCCGAGCCACCGCACCTCCGTAATGTGCGGTTCAGGCCGCGATGAGCGAATTCAGCTGATCCGAATGTCGATGCCGCGGGAGGCGAGTTCGGCGATGTAGCGATCGCCGGGGAACGCCTCGTCGGGGGTGTACACGCCGGGCTGCAGCGCGCCCGACACCATCAGCTGGCCGGTGATCGAGAGCGTGTAGCCTGTCACGCGCATCATGGCCGTGATGCCGTGCACCTCGTCGTAGTAGTCGAGCAGGTCGTAGGTGCGCGTGCTCGGCTGCCCATCCTTGATGCCGGTCACCAGCACGCGCAGCGCGACCAGGTCGGTGCCGCCGGGCTTGCGCAGTTTCGGGCCCACCTGTGCGATGAAGACATCGCGCGGCACCACCTGCACACCCTTCACGTCGATCGGCGTCGAGTCGTACAACCCCAGGTCGCGGATCGCGGCCATCAGGTGTGCGTGGCCCGGGTAGCGCAGCGTCTTGTATTCCATCGTGGCGATCTTTCCTTCGTAGCGCCACGCCATCGTCGACAGGCCGCCCGCAGTATGGAACGCCTCGAGTGTGCCAATGCTGCCGCCGAAGTCCACTGGCTCCAGCTCGGACAGCGCCGTCATCTGCACCCGCTTCCCGTCGCGTACCACCCACGACAGCGTCGAGTAGTAATCCAGCACACCCTCGATCGAGTACACGATCTGGTAATTGAGCGGTGGCTCCGGATGCTGCGGCAGGCCGCCCACGAACAGCTTCACCGACGCGACGCTGTCCATCGACTGGATGCCATGCTCCGCCAGCACGTTGATCATGCCGGGAGCGAGACCGGTATCAGGGATCACCGTCACGCCCTGCTTCACCGCCGCGTCGTGCAGCTTCTTCTGCGAGAAGACGATCTCGGTATTGCCACCCAGGTCGGCGAAGTGCACGCCGGCCTGCACGGCCAGCGCCGCCAGTTCCCCGTTGAAAAAGTACGGAATCGCACTCAATACCGCGTCCACCTTCACCATCTCGGCATGTACCGTGTCCCTCTCTCGCACATCCAGCGCCACCGGCACCAGGCGCGGATCGTCGGTGGGGAGAAACGAGGCCAGCGATGTGACATGGAGATCGGCCAGCCGCACCTCGGTCACGCCGGGCGAGCGAAGCAGATCGAAGGCGCACGCCGAACCCTGTGCGCCAGAACCGAGAACGAGAAATTTCATGTGCCAGAAGGTCGGTAGCCGCACGCGTGACGACGAGCGCAGCGGAAAATCAGGGGGCAGGGTAGAAAACCTGCCGGGGTTCGGGGAATTTATCGGAGCGCTCGTCGCCGCGTCCGTCCCGCGCCCGTCCACCCACCGTCACCCGCCCATGACCGCACCGCAGACCGACGCCTGGCCGCAGCACCTGCTCACCGATTCTGCCGCCATCCACGCCGCCCTCGGCCCGCTGACGACCATCGCCGTCGTCGGGATCAAACCGGCCGCTACCGCAGCACCGGCGTTTTACGTCGCGGAATACGCGCAGCGCGCCGGCTTCACCATCATCCCGGTGCCGGTCTACTATCCCGAGATGACGGAAGCACTCGGCGAGCCCGTCCATCGCGAACTCCGCGACATCCCGGTGCCGGTCGACATCGTCCTGCTCTTCCGCCGCCCCGCCGACATCCCCGCCCACCTCGACGACATCCTCGCCATCAAGCCTCGGCTGGTCTGGATGCAGCTCGGTATCTCGCACGACGCCGTCGCCGAAGCCCTCGCCCGCGCCGGCATCGACGTCGTCCAGAACCACTGCCTGCTCGTCGAGCTCCAGAAAATGGGTCGATAGTTCGTGAACTTCGAACAGCGACGGCAGTTCGCTGTTTGTAGTCCGTAGCACTTAGACTCAGCGCGCAGACGTGACGCGGAAGATCGTACCGCCGTTGTCGTCGCTCACCAGCACCGAGCCATCGCGCAGCACGGCGAAGTCCACCGGACGCCCCCAGCGCGCACCGGTGTCGCCCTGCCAGCCGGTGATGAAGTCCTCATAGCTCACCGGCTTGCCGTTGCGCACGCGCACGCGCACCACCTTCGCGCCCGTCGGTGTGTCGCGGTTCCAGCTGCCGTGGAACGCCACCAATGCATCACTGCGCCAGTCGGCAGGGAACGCGCTCGCCTTGTCGAGGAAGATCATGCCGAGTGGCGCCGAGTGCGCCTGCATGCGCAGCGCCGGTGATTCGGTGCCGTTGCAACGCGCCTGATCGTTGAACTCGGGATTCGGGATCTTCGGACCGTGGCAGTAGGGCCAGCCATAATCCTTGCCGGCACTCAGAATGTTCAGCTCTTCCGTCGGCAGGTCCTGATGATCGGGCTTCAGGTTGTCGCGTTCGTGCTGCGTGACCCAGATCGCCTTCGTGGTGGGGTGAATCGCCATGCCGACGGCGTTGCGCAGACCGCTGCTGTAGAGACGACCGTTCTGGCCGTTTTCGTCATACACCATCACCGCCGCACGCTCCTGCGCCGTCTCGACGCAGACGTTGCAGGTGCTGCCGATGCTGATGTACATGCGATTGTCGGCGCCGAAGATGATGCTGCGCGTCCAGTGATTCCTGCCGGCGTCGTAGCGATTCAGCTGTTCGGCGGCACCAGCCGGAATGCCGTTGACGAGCGAGTAGCGCACCACGCCACCGGTGTTCGCCACGTAGAACTTGTTGTTGTGGAATGCCATGCCATGCGGGCGATCGAGACCCGTCAGCACGACGCTGTTCGAGTCGGCCACACCGTCGCCATTGGTGTCGATCAGACGCGTGATCGCGTTGCGGCTCGGTGTGCTGACGTAGATGCTGCCATCGGGGCCCGCGATCATCGCACGCGCGTTGACCACGGTCGCGAACTTCGTGACCGTGAAGCCGGCTGGCACGCTCAGCTTGCCGTCGTACGCCGCCGCGCGCGCCGGGATCAACCGGCTTGGCGTGGTGTCGATCTGGGCACTCGGGCCGGATTGGGCGCTGGCACGAAAGGGACTGCAGGCCGACAGGCTCATGACGACCAGTGTGAGCAACGACGCGCGCATGAAAAGCCTCGGTGGAGCGGAGAGTGGGTCACACGAACCGCGCCGTCGCGTCTCCGTTTCGGGATGATCGCGCCGGTGACGGCGATACCGTATCAGATCTCGATCTGCGTGCCGAGTTCCACGACGCGGCCAGGCGGGATACCGAAGAACGCCGTTGCGGAACGGGCGTTCCGCATCATCAGGATGAAGAGCTTCTTGCGCCACGTCGACATGCGCGATGGTCCATTCGGCAGCAGCTGTTCGCGGCCCAGGAAATAGCTGGTGGTACCCGTCGAGCAGATCAGGCCGGAGCCGCGGGCGCTGGCCATGATGTCCCGCATCTCGGGCGACTGCATGAAGCCGTAGAAGGCCCGGACCCGCCAGAAGCCGGCGCCCAGCGCTTCCACCAGCACACGCTGCGGCGCATCGATGTACGGTACCGGTTTCGACACCACGCTCAGCAGCACCACCTGCTCATGCAGCACCTTGTTGTGCTTGAGGTGATGCAGCATGACTGGCGGAATGCCATCGGCATCTGAGGTCATGAACACCGCAGTGCCGCTCACCCGTACCGGCTCCTTCCGCTTGATGTCGGAGAGAAACAGCTCGGTGGGCAGCGTGCTTCGACGCAGCAACTGGCCCAGCGCTTCGCGGCCGCGCTTCCAGGTGGTCATCAGGGTGTAGATGGCGAGGCCGACCAGCAGCGGAACCCAGCCGCCCTGCCCGATCTTGAGGATGTTCGAGCCCAGGAACGCGAAGTCGACCGTGAGAAACACGCCGGTCACCACCAGCGCGCGCCATCGCGGCCAGCCCCAGCGAATGATGCAGAGCTCGTAGAACAGCAGCGATGTGATCGTCATCGTGCCGGTCACCGCGATGCCGTACGCCGCACCCAGTGCGCTCGACGACCGGAAACCGAGTACCACGAGCATCGTCCCGATCGCGATCAGCGTGTTCACTTCAGGGATGTAGATCTGCCCTGACTGACTGGACGAGGTGTGCACGATCGTCACGCGCGGTGTGTAGCCGAGCTGCACACTCTGCTGCGTGAGCGAGAATGCCCCCGACACCATCGCCTGACTGGCGATGATCGCCGCCATGGTGGCGAGGATCAGCAGCGGGATCTGCAGCACACCGGGCGCCAGGAAGTAGAACGGGTTGGCGCGCGCGGCTGCGTGCTCGATCAGTGCCGCGCCCTGGCCGAAGTAGTTGATCAGCAGGCAGGGGAACACGAGCATCAGCCACGCGAGGCGGATCGGTCGCTTCCCGAAGTGGCCCATGTCGGCATACAGCGCTTCGGCGCCAGTGACCGAAAGCACCACGGCGCCCAGCAGCACGAAGCCGTGCCAGCCGTGTGCCATGAAGAATTCCACCGCATGCCACGGCGCCAGTGCGTTGAGCACGGCGGGCTGGGCGATGATGTGCGGTATTGCGAGAGCGGCGATGCCCGTGAACCAGATGAACATCAGCGGCCCGAACGCCTTGCCGACGCGGTCGGTGCCGAAGCGCTGCGCAGCGAAGAACCCGAGCAGCAGCGTCAGGGTCACCGGGACGATGAACCGGTTGAGCGCCGGGGCGATCACTTCGAGGCCTTCCACGGCAGACAGCACCGACATCGCAGGGGTGATGATGCCGTCGCCATACATCAGCGCGGCACCGAACAGCGCCAAGATGATCACCCGCTTCTTCTTCCCGGCGCTGAGCGGCACGCCGCCGACCTTCTGCAGCAGCAGCGCGAGCAGTGCCAGCGTGCCACCCTCGCCTCGGTTGTCTGCGCGCAGAATGAAGCCCACGTACTTGATCGTCACCACGCTGATCAGTGACCAGACGATCAACGACAGCACACCGATCACGTTGGCGGGCGTCGGTTCGACACCGTGCGGGCCGTTGAAGCATTCCTTCAGCGCGTAGAGCGGGCTGGTACCGATGTCGCCGTACACCACACCGAGGGCGGTGAGCGACAGGAGGGCGAGCCGCTTCCCGGTGGCCGGGTCGCCGACGTGATGCTGATTGCTGTCTGCCACGAACGCCGGGTGTGCGGCGGTCGTCGTCATGCCGGGCGACCGCGTCGGCGCGGCTGACTGTGCGGAGCCCGGCGATGCATCGGCAGGGGCGCTGCGGCTGGACTTCAGTGGGTCTGCTGCGGTATCGGGAGGGTCCGATTCCGGCGACGCCGACGAGGAAGGTTTCGGGTCAATCATTACGGTGTGCCGCGCCCGCGAATGCCGTGCGCAGCGATCGGGAACGGCGTCGCGCGGCAGTCGCCGAGTGTCGCCTCACACAGGAAGACGCCGCCCCGGAGCTGGCCTGGCGGCGTCGCATCGCGTCCTGCGTGATCATATAGACCGTTCAAGCTATAGAGACCGGTGGAGCGGGGTAGTGGCCGTGCGGACTACCGCCGCTGATTCCGGAGGCTGTCCTTGGCGAGCTCCACCAGCACCTCGTCCCACGCCCCCTGTTGTGCAGGGGTCAGCCTGGCCCGGATCACGGCCCGGGCGGCAAAGCGCAGCGAATCGAGCCGCGGACGGACGGGCTCGAGCAACTCCTTCATCTCCTCGTTGCGGCGGTCCAGCACCGAATCCAGCATCCGGCGCTGCGCGTTGTCCAGCTGGAGACGGTCGGCCAGCTGCGTGCGCGAGCTGCGCTGATCCTTGGGCAGCATGTCACGCCGCTCGATCGCGCGATTGGCGGTAAACCCAAGCGCACCACCAACCAGCACCGCACCGAGCAGGAAGAAGACCGCCTGCGCCTTGGTGCGCTGAATCGTGCTGGACATCAGTAGCGGAAGAGGTCCGGGACCGTCTTCTCCCGCGGTGCGTCGCTGAGCGGACGGCCCACCGAGTCGAGCGGCGTGGACAACGCCTCGACGGCCGCCTCATGCGCCAGCCGGGCATCGCTGGAACTCGTCTCCCACAGCCCCCACACCGTCAGTGCCAGCGCCGCAGCGGCCACCAGGCCGCCAGCGCGCGTCCACTGCGCAAATGGCTCCCACCAGGCGCTGATGGCGGCGAAGCCACCGGTGGTCCGGAGCGCCGGTGCCCCGTCCGCCACGATCCGATCCATGATGCGCGTCTCGAGCCCGTCCCAGTACGCGGCATCAGCCGGGGGACGAAGCAGCGATCGCAGGTGCAGCGTGACCGTCGGATCACGGTCGAAATCGTCGGAATGCATGATATGTATCTTCAGGCGGGCCGGCGCAGCGAACCCAGAATGGTTCGCATCGCTGCCCTGGCATGATGCAGGTCGGATCGCGCGGTCCCCTCGGGAATCGCGAGCATCGCGCCGATCTCGGCATGCTTGTAACCCTCGACATCGTGAAGCACGAGCACCGACCGTTGCCGGTCGGGTAATTGCGACAGCGCACTGCGCAGCCGGTCATGCAGTTCGTCAGCTTCAGCCGGATCGCGAAACGGACTGGCGTGAGTGTCGACCAGTTCGTCGGTATCGCGCACCTTGCGACGTCGCGCCAGATCGAGCGCAGCATTGCTGACGATGCGGTGCAGCCACGCCCCGAACGGCTGGTCGGGACGGAAGCGGCTCAGCGCGCGATGTGCGTGCAGGAACCCTTCCTGCACCGCATCCTCGGCATCCTCGTGCGAGAGCAGCACAGCCCGCGCCACCGCGTAGGCCCGCTGCTGATGCTTCCGCACGAGCTGCGCAAAGGCCGACATGTCGCCGTCCTGCGCTGCCACGACATACAGCCGCTCCTGTTCGCGCGCCGCCAGCACTGCGTCGGCCGCCGCCTTCGCCTCGAGGGCGCCCTCGGCGGTGCGTGCCTTACGCCGAGACATGGGCCCGCGCAGCGCGGGAGGCGCAAAGGGGTCCAGAACGATCGTCAGAGCGGGAGCAGACATGGCAGCGGGACAGGGTTGCCCCACGTACGCGCCCCGGGTTCACAGCGTTGCGCACGAGTCGCGCGGCGCTGATGGCGCCCTGACCCCGGGACGGATGCAGCACGCCGGACCTTACTTCGTGGCCTCGGGGGCGTGCTTTGCGCCATGCGCCGCGGCAAACTGCGCATTGGTCAACTTCACCGTCGCGAACAGGATCACGAAAACCACGATCGCGCCACCGATCAGGCCCGTGTACGCCGCACCGCGATCACTCGGGGCGGGGGAATGCGATGCGCTCATGTCAGTCACCGAAAAAGAGGACGGCCGGGGCGAACCACCGTCGCCCCGGCAACGACGATCATCGTACCCCTGCAATCACGGCAGGGAATGCCGATGCCATTTACGCGACGCGCACCGTGTTCATCACGTCGTTGCCGACGATCGAGTTCACCACGTCCATGCCGTCCGTCACCTGACCGAACACGGTGTGCACGCCGTTCAGGTGCTGCGTGTTGCGCTCGTGCAGCACGATGAAGAATTGACTGCCACCGGTGTTCTTGCCGGCATGCGCCATCGACAGGGCGCCCGGCTTGTGCTTGTGCGGGTTGCCCGCCGTTTCACACGGGATCGTGTAGCCGGGACCGCCGGTGCCGATCTGCGGATTCCCGATCGCGAGGTCGCGCGACTTCGGATCGCCGCCCTGCACGACGAAGTCGGGAATCACGCGATGGAACTTCACGCCGTCGTAGAACTTCTCGTTGGCGAGCTTCTCGAAGTTCGCGGCGGCCAGCGGCGCCTCGACGTCGAACAGCTCGGCCGTAATGGTGCCCTTGTTGGTTTCGAACGTGACGATCTTGGCCACGGGTGCTCCGGAGTACGTTGGGTGAGGCAGCCACCGGCACGTTGCGCCGGGCCGCACAACCTTCAATCTACCAGATTGTCAGTGGCGCGCGACCCGCAGCGCCGGCTCATTGGTCGAGCGGCGCCGACGGGCAGCGGGGGCGGAGGGTGCAGATGCCGCAGCGGGGCGACCGGGCGTCGCAGACCTGCCGCCCGTGCCAGATCAGCAGGTGGGAGAACATGGTCCAGTCGTCCCTCGGAATGAGGGGCATCAGCGCCTTCTCCACCTTCACCGCATCGGTGGCCCTGGTCAGGCCGAGGCGGTTGGCGAGTCGGCCGACGTGCGTGTCCACCACCACGCCGACGTTGATCCCGAAGGCGTTGCCCAGCACTACGTTGGCGGTCTTCCGGCCCACCCCGGGCAGCACCACCAGCTCGTCCATGGTGGCGGGAATCTCGCCGCCATGCCGCGTCACCACGCCCTGCGCCATGCCGATCAGATTCTTCGCCTTGGCGCGGAAGAATCCGGTGGTCTTCACCAGCTCCTCGACATGCTCGAGGGGCGCATCGGCCAGCGCGGTGGCATCGGAGTAGGCGGTGAACAGCGGCGGCGTCACCATGTTCACCCGCTTGTCGGTGCACTGGGCGCTGAGGATGGTCGCGACGGTCAGCTCGTATGGATTCCGGAAATCGAGCTCGCAGTGCGCCGTCGGATAGAGGCGCGCCAGCTCCGCGCAGACCGCAGCGGCGTGGGCACGCAGCGCCGGACCCTTGAGCTGCGGGAATCGCGTTCGCAGCACGATGCGCGTGCTGGGCCTGGGCGTCTTCGCTGCCTTGTTGCGCGTTCCGGGTGCGGGGGTGTCGCGTGCATTGTGGCGTGTGGTCTTGCGTGTGGGGTCAGCGTGTCAGGGTTTGGTGA
>JBBSCZ010000058.1:0-14177 GCA_038249795.1 Gemmatimonadales bacterium
AGGTGAAGTACGCCATTCACCCGGTGGCCGGCCGTATGCCGGGGCACATGAACGTGCTGCTGGCCGAGGCCAACGTGCCGTACGATCGCATGTACGACATGGACGAGATCAACGAGGAGTTCAAGACGGCCGACGTGGCGCTGGTGATCGGTGCCAACGACGTGGTGAACCCCGCCGCGAAGAACGATCCGACCTCGCCAATCTACGGCATGCCGATCCTGAACGTCTCCGACGCCAAGCACATCATCGTGATGAAGCGTGGGATGTCGGCGGGTTTCGCCGGCATCGAGAACGAGCTGTTCTACGACGAGAAGACGAGCATGCTGTTCGGCGATGCGAAGGCGAGTTTGACCAAGCTGGTCGGCGAAGTGAAGACACTCGAGTAACGTCGGTTCCACGGTTGGACCTGGGCGGCGTCGCGAGCGATTCGCGGCGCCGCTCGTGCTTCGGCGGGTTCCCCGCTCACCGCCCCGAATGCGGATGACTGACGGACTTTTCCGTGGAGTGTGCTTCCCTGCGCCAGCGGTCCTATCTTTCACGGGTGCGCTCCGCCTGTCGGCCGGGCGCCGATCACTGGGCGCGTCGTGCCGACGTGGTCCGAATCAATCGAGTTTGAGGAGTGCGCTGGAATGCCCGGTTTTGCGAGTCTTGCACGTGAATGGTGGATGCCGGTGGTGTTCGTGCTGATTGCAGGTCACCTGACGAACATCTGCGTGACGCTGTTCCTGCACCGTGAGCAGACCCATCGCGGCGTGCGTTTTCCGTACCTCGTGTCGCTGCCGATGCGGCTGTGGCTCTGGATGAGCACTGCGACGGTCACCAAGGAATGGGTCGCCTGTCACCGCAAGCATCACGCGTTTGCCGATCGCGAAGGCGATCCGCACTCTCCGCTGGTGGAAGGGCTGCGGAACATCCTGATCAAGGGCGCCTTTTATTACCGCAAGACCGTGAGCCAGCCGGGCATTCTCGAGAAGTACGGCAAGGGCACACCCTCGGACTGGATCGAGCGCCATCTGCTCACCCGTCACAGTTCGCTCGGCATCCTCGTGATGCTGGCGGTGGATCTCTACCTGTTCGGCTTCTTCGTGGGTGCGATCGTCTGGGGCATCCAGATGATCTGGATTCCTTTCTGGGCAGCGGGCATCATCAACGGTGTCGGGCATGCGCTCGGCTACCGCAACCACGATGTGAAGGACGCGAGCCGCAACATCATTCCGTTCGGCATCATCATCGCGGGCGAGGAACTGCACAACAATCACCACGCCGATCCGCACTCTGCGAAGTTTTCGCATCGCTGGTTCGAGTTCGACATCGGCTGGATGTACATCACACTGCTGTCGTGGTTCGGGCTGGCCGAGGTGAAGTACGCGCACGGCAAAGCCAGCGAGGCAGTCGCCGCCGGCGACTGACCGGCGCGGCCAGCAGCACGACTCCTGCGGGCGCGTGCCACCTGGTGTGGCGTTCCACGCATTCGCTCCAGAAGTCCCGGGTCTTCTGGCCGCTGGCCAGGTTGAAAATTCTTGCGAGACCTGCGGGTATCGCTCCGGTTTTCGCCTCGTCAGCAGCCTAGATCTCTCTGACCTCCTTTTGCACCGAACTTGCGGGACACCACACTGCTGCTCGCCCGCATCATCTTTCAGGACTTCCGCCGGCCGGTACTGGCGGTCACCTCTTCCCGAGTGAGCCGTGCCCGAATTGACCTGCAGCCGATGTGCCACCACCCGTGATGGCTTCGAACGTCCTCCGTTTCCCGGTGCGATCGGCCAGCGTGTGCAGGCCGAGATCTGCCAGGTCTGCTGGGGCGACTGGCTCAAGCAGCAGACCATGCTGATCAACCATTACGGACTGAACGTGATGGATCCGCAAACACGGCAGTTTCTGGTCAAGAACATGAGCTCTTTCCTGTTCAAGGCTGGAGATGGTGCCGAGATCGACACCTCCAAGCAAGGGACGATCGCTCACTGATGCGCACCGTCCTTCGCACCGTCGTCGTCACCGCGCTGTGTGTGCCCGGCCTGCTTCCGGCGCAGCGCGCCGGGGCACGGGACAGTGCGTGGGTCCGGACGACGCTCGCCACGATGTCGCTTCGGCAGAAGGTCGGGCAGATGGTCTGGCCGAGCGTCTTGGCCGATTACGTCTCGACGAGCGACTCGGCCTGGGTCCGGATCAACCGCTGGATCGTGACCGATCAGGTCGGCGGCTTCACGATGTCGGTCGGCAGTCCGACGGAGATGGCGGCGAAGTTGAATGCGATGCAACGGCTGGCGCGGGTGCCGCTGCTGGTGGGCGCCGATCTCGAGGCTGGCGCAGGGTTCCGCGCCTCGGGGGGCTTCTTCCTGCCGAACGCGATCGACCTCGGTGGTGCCACGACCTTCCCGCCGCTGATGGCGCTGGGTGCGACGCGCGACACGGCGCTGGCGTACGCCTACGGGCGGGCCACGGCAGTCGAGGGCCGTGCACTCGGCATCCATATCGTGTACGGCCCGGTGCTGGACGTGAACAACAACGCGGCCAACCCGGTGATCAACGTCCGCAGCTTCGGCGAGGACCCGGCGTGGGTGAGCCGACTGGGGGCGTCGTTCGTGCGCGGTGTGCAGGAGAATGGCATGATGGCCACGGGCAAGCACTTCCCTGGCCATGGCGACACCGACATCAACTCGCACCTGGCGCTGCCGGTGGTGACTGCATCGCGGGCCCGCCTCGACTCGGTGGAGCTGCCACCGTTCCGGGCCGCCATCAAGGCCGGCGTTGGTGCGATCATGACGTTCCACGGCGCCATGCCGGCGCTTGACTCGAGTGGGGCGCCGGGTACGCTGTCGCCGCTGGTGCTGACCGGGTTGCTGCGGAAGGAGATGGGCTTCACGGGGCTGATCATCTCCGATGCGATGGACATGCGCGGGGTGCTGGATCGGTACGGCGCGGTGGAGGCGGCGAAGCTGGCAGTGATCGCCGGCTCGGACATCCTGATCCAGCCGGAGAACGTCACGCAGACGATCGATGCGGTGGTGGCGGGGGTCCGTGAAGGGCGCATCACCGTGGCGCGCATCGACGAGGCCGTCCGTCGGATCCTGCTGGCGAAGGCCAGCCTGGGACTGCGACGCAGCGCACAGGTCGATCTGGCGAGGGTCCGGACGATCGTTGGCGATACGGCAAACAGACGTTTGGCGGAACGGGTCGCGGAGAAATCTGTCACACTGGTTCGCGACCAGGCACAGCAGTTGCCGCTGCTGGCAAATGGTCCGCAGCCAAACCGCCGCATCCTGCACATCGTGGTGGCGCGCAGCACGAATCTTGGTGCGGGGAGTGCTTTCGCCACGGCACTTGGCAAGTCGGCGGGTCGGATTCGTACCGTCGTGCTCCATCCGGATGATCCCTTCGTGGACGCCACCCGCATCCTCGCGCTGGTCGACTCATCCGAAATGGTGCTGATGGGGTCATACATGGCTCAGCAATGGGATGTGGCGACGGCGGATGCGCCGGACGGGCTTGGTGCCGTAGTGGACGCAATTCTGCAGCGAGGCAAGCCGTTGGTTATGATTGGGTTTGGGAATCCGTATCTCGGCGCGCAGATGCCGCAGGTCGGATCGTATCTGATTGCGTGGAATGGCAGTCGTGCATCGCAGCGGGCGGCCGCCCGCGCACTGTTGGGTCAGCAACCGTTCAATCGTTATATTCCGATCACGATGTCACCTGCCGGCGCTCTGCCCTCAGGAAGGACATCCCGATAATTGGCAGTCACACCGCGCTGATTGCCTCTCTCGGCCGCCCACTCCGGGCATACCGAAACGCGCGCGAAGGACGACGTTGGAATGCGCAATCTTTTTTCTTTGGATCTCGTGCTGCTGTCGCCTCGTGACGGCGAATGGTACGTGTGCACGGCGGCCGGTGCCGCGCGCTCGCGTGGGGTGTCTCGCACCCTGCCGTTTCTCGGTGTGAGCAAGACGCCGAGCGAAGCGCTGCCTGCGCTGGCGAAGGCGCTGGCGACGAAGACGGTCGGTACCGCACCGCGCTGGATGACACAGGTTGGTGCGTTCTCCGAGGGGACGCACCCGGCGGACACCGCGATCTCGATCGCATTCGCGGCGGTGTATCCCGACGGCACGGTGCGTGATGAAGAGGGGTGGGTCCGGGCCGAGACGGCGGCGCTGCCGCCGCGCCAGAAGGCGCTGTTGAAGGCGACGCTTGGCATGCTCAAGCACACGGTCGAACATGAGCCGATCGCGTTCCACGCGTTGCCGACGACGTTTACCCTGCGCGAGCTGCAGCAGGTGTACGAGCTGTTGCTGGAGCGTTCGCTGCACAAGGCGAGCTTCCGCCGGTCGCTGCATGCAGCGCACCTGGTGGAGCCGACGAAGGCGTGGCGCGCCGAAGGCCGCGGCCGTCCGGCGCAGCTCTACAAGTTCGCGCCCAAGCGTCGCAAGGGCGCCGTACGCGGTGTGCGGTTCGAACTGGCGCGCTGATCGTCACCGTGCGCGCCGGCGACCAGCCGGCGCCCACGGCAGGCGCTGCACCGGAAAAGGGCCGGTGATCTTCGGATCACCGGCCCTTTTCACGTGCCCACTACACGGAATCGTTCAAGCCTTCGTCACGGCGTCGGCTTGCGGACCCTTCTGACCCTGCACGATCTCGAATTCGACCTTATCGCCTTCAGCCAGGGACTTGAATCCCTGGGTCTGGATTGCACTGAAATGGACGAATACGTCGGGACCGCCCTCATGAGCGATGAACCCAAAGCCCTTTGCATCGTTGAACCACTTAACCGTTCCCTGAATCCGTGCCATGATGAGGCTCCTCGCGTCCCGCCGGTCTTGCTGATAGCGCGCGAGCGACGACCCGTCCCTCGAGCAAAGTCGCCGACACACCAGCGGTGAAGTGTCAGCGTGCGTGTACTGCGTGTACAGGGAGAAAACTGGTGCATGAAACGAGCCGCGGCATCGGGAAAAATCCCGACGCCGCGGTGCTCACGACCAATGTGTGTTGTCGTCGCGTTCGTGCTGCGACGTCAGGCAGCACCTGCGATATACCGTGCAACTCTCCCACATGTTTCACAGCGCAACGTGACGTGACTGCGCGGCGGAGGTGGCATTAGAGCTGGTTCACGCTCGAACTGCGCTGACGCGCACGACGGGCAGACCAGTGGAATTCCTGTACGATCGCTGGCAATCAGATTCAGCGCTTGTGCAGGGTTGTACGACGCGGGCCGAGGCTTACGCATGTACCCTCCAAATTGTGGTCCCCGTGGCGACTCCGGACACTTGGTGCCAAAGGGCAGGTGAAGGAACAGTAACCAGAATTGGAAGAACTCAAGCGATCACAGCAGCACTAAGCCTCGGCGGAAACTGTCGCGGGCATTCCGAATTCTGCACGTTTGCCTACGCTCGACCAGCTTCCTCATCTGCGACAAGATTCGCAGGAAGAGAGAGCAAGTGCTGGGAAGGTGGCGCCATCCAGACGCCTCACTGTCGACGTCACTTCCAAAGAGTTGCACGATACTGCCGATTAGTGCAGTCGCGACTCTCTCTCGTGCAGCAGACGGAACGTGTCGGAACTGCAAAGACCGCCATCGTGCATCATTCGGCGACAGCGATCTTTCGGTAAAAGCTGTAATAAACGCAGGATGCCGCCGTGCCGTTCCAGCCGCGAGCTCTGCAATCAGGCACAATCAGGAATCAAGTCCCCAGATATCGTTACAAAGAGAGCGACCTGAAACACTAAAAATTGCCCACATCGCCTGCTGGGTACCACAACCTCAGGCCGGTCAGGCTGCCGAATACAGACGTATCACGGCTCATCCCATCGGAAAGGACGCCGCCAGACCCGACGGTCGAGCGTCCACGACTTCCGCGCCGACACTTCATCGCCTCCGGAAAACAATTCGCCGTCGGTCAGGGCGTCGACGAATGAGTCCGCCTTCGCGCTCGTCTCGTCGGCCCAGTGCAGCAGCTCCGCCTCGACTGTCATCGGCTGCACCGGACTGCCAAACTCGAGCGACCCGTGATGGGACAGGATCATGTGCTGCAGCTCGGTGACGTGCGCGTCGGTGAGTAAGCATCTGCCCGCGGCCCGCGCGGCGGCGACCCGTTCGGTGAACATCAGACAGCCCAGCACCACATGTCCGATGAGATGATTCCGCGGGTCGTAACCAAGACCTTTCGCGTCCACTAAATACGCCTCGACCTTGCCGACATCGTGCAGCAGGGCGCCCGCGACCACCAGATCCGCGTTGGCCTTCCGCATCGACTTCGCCATCTGCTGACCGATCGAGGCCACCTCCCAGACGTGCAGCAGCAAGCCGCCGAGTTTCGCATGATGGCCGCGCACGGACCCGGGCGTGCGCTCGAAGCGCGCGCGGAAATCATCGTCGGCGAAGAACAGGTCCACCGCCTCTGCGAGCCGAGGCGTGCTGATGCCGGCGCGCAACTTGTCGAGCGCATCCCAAAGCCGCTCGGTGGCATACTCGACCCGTGGCAGGAACTCGTCGATGCGCTCCGTACCGACCGGCAGCACACGCACCGGACCGGTGAGCTTGAGCTGACGTGCGCCGGTCTTGGCGTAGACCTCCACCAGGCCGATCACCTGCACCACACGCCCCTTCTCCACGCCCTCGAGCCACCCGGCATTGTCCTTCCACACGGGGGAGGAGTGCAGCGATCCACTGGAGTTGCCGAACGTCAGTACCCAGAACGGATCGCCGCCACCGGTGGTGCGTTCGACGCGATCCAGAACCAGCAGTTCAGCGGAGACGGAGGCGCCCGCAGTGAGCTGCGGCAGCGAGAGAGATGACATGAGCATGTGATCAGGAAGGGCCGGCGCGGAAACGCCGCGCCTTTGGCAGGGTATACCGCAAGATCATCAACTGCCGGGCACCCTGTCGAGGCAGAAGAAACAGCGTATCATCACTTCAACGCTGCGGCACCGTCGCAGCATACGCACCCGCCCTGACAGCCGAATGAAGCGCTACCGCAACACCCTGATCACGATCCTGTTCGTCGGCGTCCTTGCTGCGATTTTCTGGAAAAAGACGATGTCGGCGCAGCTCGCCACCTGCGAGGTGTGCGTCGAATTCAACGGCCAGCGTCAGTGCTCCAAGGCCAGCGGCCCCGATCAGAAGGAAGCGGCACGCACCGCGCACTCCACCGCGTGCGGCCCCATCTCCAATGGCATGAACGAAAAGATCGCCTGCGACAGCCGGCCACCGGCGGAAATGCGGTGCGATCCTCCGGCGCTGTGATCAGCGATCGCAGATCGCCGTCGATCTGATTCACGAAAAGAACAACACGTCCCCGTCAGTCTCGAGTGCGAGCTGCAGGTGTGCCGAGCAGACGCCGCAGACCATATCGGCCACCCACGCGGCGCCGGTGATGTGATCGGTGGGATCAGCGGCGCGCAGCTTGATCCGCTTGTACGTGTACTCGTGACATCGCGGACAGGCCTGCGCGCGCGCGATCAGCTCGGCGCGCTCCTTCGAGACGACTGACATGTCAGCTGCCGATGTCCGGGAAAAAGCCGCCCGGCGGCGGTGCGAGACGGGGCGGTGCCGGCGGCGCACTGCTCCGCGCCGGTTCCGCGTTCGATCCACCACTGGTCTTCGCCAGGAGTTCCCTGATTCCCCCGAGCGCCCCCATCATTCCGGCGGCTTCGGCCGGAAGGAAGACGGTGCTGCCCTTCCCGGCGGCGAGTGCCGGCAGCATCTCGAGATACTTCTGGCCGAGCAGGTACATCGCCACCTGACCATCCGGCAGCGCCTGCGCGATGCGGCGGATCGCCTCGGCTTCGGCCGATGCCATCGCCAGACGAGCTTCGGCCAGACCAGTGGCGCGCAGGATCGACGCCTCCTTCTCACCCTGCGCCTTCTGGATCTGCGACTCGCGCGAGCCCTCGGACTCGAGAATCTGCGCGCGCTTGGTGGCCTCGGCGTTGGTGACGGAAGCGCGGCGCTCGCGCTCGGCGCGCATCTGCAGCTCCATCGACTGCTGAATGTCTCGCGGCGGCTCGATGCTCTGCAGCTCCACGCGGGTCACGTCCACACCCCAGCCAATCGAGGCCTCTTCGATCGTCTCGCGCATCCGCGTATTGATGCCGTCACGGCTGGTGAGCGTGGTGTCGAGTTCCATCTCACCAACGATGTTACGCAGCGCGGTGCGTGTCAGCGTCTCCAGTGCGAACGGCAGGTTCTGCACCGAGTACGTGGCCTTCTGCGGGTCGGCCACGCGGTAGTACATCACGGCGTCGATGTCGATCGTCACGTTGTCCTTGGTGATCACCGGCTGGCTCGGGAAGTTGAGCACCTGCTCACGCAGGTCGATCCGCGAGGTGGAGCCGCTGGTCACCTTTTTCACGCCCGTGACATCCTGACCGAAAAAGCGGACGTCGATGGTGCGGGGCCGCTCGATGAACGGGATCAAAACGTTGAACCCGGAGCGGGCGATGCGGTTGAACCGGCCCAGGCGCTCGATGACCATCACCTCGGCCTGGCCGATGATCTTGAAGGAGCTCGTACCGACGAACAGCACGATCGCGAGTATGACGAGCGGGATGATCCACGCCATGAGACGTTCCTGCCGAAGGGTCTTCGAGACTGCAGTCTCTGGATGGTAGCGACGTCGGCGGGCCACCGACAGCGCCATGCGCGCGGATTGCGCACACGCCTCTACCCCGACAAAGTCAGCGCGGGGCCACATCGTGTCCGATCGTGGCCCCGCGCCTGTCCTGATTCCCGGCCGAGGGTCAGTTCTTCCAGTCGGCGATGAACAGGTTGGTTTCCGTCTCCTTCGAGTTGAACCGATTCGATGCCCAGATCAGCTGCTTGCCGTCGGGGCTGAACATCGGGAAGCCATCGAAGACCGGGCTCGTGGTCACGCGCTCCAGATTCTTCCCGTCCAGATCCACCAGATACAGGTCGAAGTTGCTGCTGCGCGGATTGGTGTGGTTCGACGAGAAGATGATCCGCTTGCCATCCGGGGTCCACGACGGGCCGAAGTTGGCGCCGCCAAGGTTCGTGATGCGACGGTTGTCGCTGCCGTCGGCATTCATCACGTAGAGCTCCACCTTGCTGGGCCGGATCATGCCCTGCGCCAGCAATTCGCGGTACTGACGGAGCTCGACGCTGTCCTTCGGATGATGCGCCCGGTACACGATCTTTGTGCCGTCGGGCGACCACCAGGGGCCGCCATCATAGCCGGGAGTCGAGGTCAGGCGCTTCACGTTCGTGCCATCCACGTTCATGGTGTAGATCTCGAGGTCGCCATCCTTGAGCGATGTGAACACGATCGACTTCCCGTTGGGCGAGAGGATCGCCTCGGCGGTGTAGACGTCGTAGTTCGTGAGGCGGCGCATGCCGGTGCCGTCACGATTCACGGTGAAGATGTCGAACTTGTCGAGCGGCCAGACGTACCCCTTCGACGGGTCGGGTTTCGGCGGGCAGAGACTATCGTGCATGTGGCTCGAGCCGAACAGCAACCGGTCACTGCCCGGCAGGAACCAGCCGCAGGTGGTCTTGCCATTGCCATTCGACACCCGCGCGAGGTCAGAGCCATCGGGGCGCAGCACGTACTGCTGGTCGCAGGTGCGTCCGTTGCGCGACGACTGGAACGTGATCCACTTGCCGTCGCTGCTGAAGTAGGCCTCGGCATTCTCGCCGCCGTCGGTGATCTGGCGAATGTTGGTGAGGTGCGGTTCGGTGGCGTCGATCGGACGCGCGATGTTCACGCCTGCGAGCGGAACGGGCGTCGTGCTGGTGCGTGGTGAGCAGGCGGCAACGGCACCGATGGTTGCAGCGAGTGCAGAGCGGAGCAGCGTACGGGCGTTCGTCATGGTCATGATGCGTGTGAAAACCGAGCGGGGGCCGGACAAGCTGTCCGGCCCCCGCAAAGTTATCCGACTCGGCGCTCGAGGCGCCGTCCGTGTGACTACGGACGGCGTGCTGCGGCGGCAGGGGCAGCAGTCGGCATCGCGGCGCCGGCCATGGTGAACAGATCGCGCTGCGTGCGTCCCTTCTTCAGCACCTCGATCGCCTTCTGGATCTGCGGATCGTCGCCGAACTGCCGCTTGGCGACGGTGGAGTCACCGTAGACGGCGCTGGCGACGCGATTCGAAAGCAGACGATCCACATAGCCGACGCCGCCGAAGAAGGTGGCCGAGTCCACCGGGACCTTGGCCGTGACGAGACGGCGGAAGTACTCCTGGCGCCAGGCGGGCTGCACGGTGAACGCGGTCGACTTGATCTGCGGGCGCAGGTCTTCGGCATACTGCGACAAAGTGGTGAGAGCTTCCTGCAACTTGCCGGCGATCTGACGAGCCGCCTTCTGTTCGAGCGTGGTGAGCGTGTCGGGCCGCACGACGATGTCGGGGGTGACGCCGCCACCGCCGTAGATCACGCGTCCGGCATCACTCCGGTACGCCGGGCGAGCCTTGCGTGAGCTGTCAGTCTCCATGGAATCCGGTGCCTCTTCTTCCACGAAGCGACCGTTCACGATCTTGCGCGGACGCTGAATGGACCGGCCGCTGGGGGTGAACCACTTGGCGGTGGTCATCTTCAGCGCGTAACCGCCATCGAGCCGGTACAGCGACTGCACCAGTCCCTTGCCGAAGCTGGTGGTGCCGACGATCAGCGCGCGATCGTGATCCTGCAGCGCACCGGCGACGATCTCCGATGCCGATGCCGAACCATCGTCGACCAGCACGACCAGCGGCGTGTTCGGGAGCATCGGGTCCTGTTCGGCGACGAACTGCTGATTCATGTCACCGCGACCGCGATAACTGAGGATCTCCTTGCCGCGTGGCAGAAAGAGATTGCTCATCACGAACGCCTCGTCGAGGATGCCGCCCGGATTGCCGCGCAGGTCGAGGATCAGCGACTTCATGCCCTGCTGCTGCAGCGCCTGGATGCCGCGCACGGTTTCCGACGCGGAGGTTTCGTTGAAGCCCTGCACCGGGATGTACCCGATGCCGCCATCGAGCATCGTGACGAACGGCACCGCCGGAATGTGAATGATCGCGCGCGTGAAGGTCGCGTTGATCGGATCGGGGACGCCGGGGCGATTGAATCGCACGCGGACGCGCGTGCCCGGCTCGCCCTTCAGCTTCGACGACACCGAATCGACGATCCATCCGCGCGTGGACGCGGAGTCGATCATCATGATGCGATCGCCCTCGGCGATCCCCGCACCGGACGCCGGTGTGTTCGGAAAGACCTTGCGGACCGTAATGAGGCCCTTGATGTCCTCGATCTGCATGCCGACGCCCGCGTAACGGCCGTTGGTGCCCTGCGTGAAGGCAGCGTACTCCTTCGGCGTGTAGAGCGTGGTGTAGGGATCGTTCAGCTGCGCCACGAGGCCGCGCGCGGCCTTCTCGTACAGCGCGGCCGCATCGACCGTGTCGACGAAGCTCTCCGACACCTTCTTCAGCACCTGGCTGAACAACATGGCACCATCGCGGGCCTGGCGGTTCTGCCAGGCGAAGCCACCCACGACGATCGGGGCGGCAAGCAGGATGGCGCCAACGACGGCGCGACGCGTACGCGACATGAAAAACCTTCCAGCTGAATAAGGACGGGACGTCGAATCGACCGAACGGCTACTGTACAAGAACGCTGAAGGCAAGTTCCGGGTCCCCAGCGGCACGACGATCTACGCGCTGCCGCCCCGGTTCGTCACGCCCAGCGGTATTCCATGTACCAGGATCGGCCATCCTGCGACTCCTCGGCGGAGTGCACGATGCCCGCAGCGACGAGCATCTCGCTGGCCGGCTTCACCACGCGCAGGATGTGACTGGGGTAGCGCTGCGTGAGAGGAAGCAACTCGGCCAGCGTCTCAAGCGATACGCGCCACTTGTTGTCGGCACCGGCTGCGAGCTGCACGGCGATCAGCCGGTAGATGCGGCGTGCGACGGGCGAGAGCAGCGACGAATACCCGCCGAGCCGCAGCGAGGTGACGTGCCCCGCATCGAGGTTACTGCGGATCTGGGGCGCGAGCGACACACGGGCGACGCCCGGCTCGGCGGCCGTGACGCTGGGGAAAAGCGAGAGCTGATCACGATCGGCGGCGCGGCGGCGGTCCACCGTGGCCGCGCTGAGGAGCGTGAATGCCCCCTCGAGCGGACGATTGTTGGCGGCATCCCAGTAGGCGCCCGCGCTCTCGAGCGTGGTGCGCTCCAGCCGAGCCAGCGCGCCGCGGAGCTGCTCGTAGGTGCGCCCGTCCACTCGGCGCCCCATGGCGCGAAGGAAGGCGTGGAGCGTGAACGTCAGCACGCCATCGGCGGGGCGCTCCTGCTCCTGGTAGCGATACAGCAGCTCGATGTACACATCCTGGTCGAACGTGCCGGGGAGACGGTCGCCAGGCGCCGGGAGCACGCGCCAGCGGCCACCCGCCGGGGTGGTGAAGGCGATGGCACCTTCCTCGTTCGAGTCGCTGAGCCGGAACAGCGGCAGCGCCTCGAGGGCACGATCCAGATAGACCAGCCGGCTCGCCGCCCGGCGGCGTGCGGCCGCACCACCGCCACCGGAGACGTCGCCGCCGCGCGCTGCGGCCGCCGCGCTGAGCGGCAGCTGCTGCGCGGAGGCCAACGATTCGGCGGGGGTCAGCACGTCAGCTCCGTGGCTCCGCGCGACCCAGCGCAGCGCGCATTGCCTCGCGCATGGCGACGACGGCCTCGTCACGCGCGCCGAGTGCATCGGTGCGGACATGCAGCTCGATGCCATCGGCGACCTGCACGCGGCGCCATTCGGCGATCGGCTGCGTGTCTTCCTTCCGCACCGTGAGGTCGGCGCTGTGCGAGAGTGCCGGTGCGAGCGCGGTGGCGACGCGGCGTTCGAGCTGCTCGCCGCTGATGCCCGCGAGTTCCTTCTTGATCACCTCGAGGGTCTGACCCTCGCGCTGCCGGATCTTGATCGCCAGCAGCTGCAGCAGGTGTCGATACCCGTAGGTGGCGGTAGTGCCGGCGCCTTCAGGGCGATCGAGCAGCCGCTGGGCCACGTAAAAGCGGATGGCACGCGCACTGGGCGCGGCGCGCGCCGACGTGTTCGTCGGTCGGAAACCGGCGGAATCGACGAGCGCCGTGGCATGCGCTGCGAGTCCGCGCGCATTCCAGGGAGCGTGCCGGCTGTGGGCACGAAGCAGTGCGACCGGAGAGTCGGTCATGCGGCAGGGGACAGACGAAGGGCGCGTGCTGACTCATCAGTGTGACAATGGCGCGCGTCGTAAGAACATCGGCGCGTGCCGTCACTGTCAAGGCTCTGCCATGATGCTGGCGGCTGAGCTTACGAGCGGAACGCGAAGGACAGGCATGGCGGAGCAGCCCCTGTGCTGCAACTTCTCCCCCTGCTCACGCCATACCTGCCTCCGACGAATCCGCTCAGTTTCAGTCCTGCACGAGTTCCGCTGGCACATCAGACGGCGAGAGTGCCGATGACACGCCGTGATTGCGCGCGAGCTTCGAGATGATCGAGAGGTCGACCGGCTTCTCGAGGAAGTAGGCGGCATTCAGTCGCTCGGAGGCATGCCGGTTGTCTTCGTCGGGGTATGCGGTCAGCACGATGACTGGCGTCCGCTGCATGACCAGCCCGGCGGCCGCGAGAATCTGCAGGCCGCCATCCCGATTGCCGCCCAGCCGGAGGTCGGTGACGATCAGGTCGATCGGCAGCTGCGAAAAGAGGGCCGCCTTCGCCTCCGTGAGGGTGGCAGCAGCGACCACCGCCACTTCGTCGGAAGCGAACAGATCGACGAGTGATTCCCGGATGGAGATCTCGTCTTCGACAATGAGCACGCGTTTCATGGTAGCGATGACAGTGCGAGAGTCGTGCCGCACACCGCTGCGCGCGTAAATCGTTGCGAGGCAATTATTTGCGTATTGTCAGCACTCGTTTCACCACTGGCTGGTGTCCTATTACCGGACATCTGCATGCGCTATGCGCCGGAAATCGGACAGGAGGTGTGTCCGTTTTTCGGGCTCATTCGGAGGGCGGCCGACCGCGAAGCTTCTCGTGCAGGGTCGAACGGGCGATGCCCAGCAACTGCTCAGCCCTGACCCGGTTCCCACCAGATTCAGCGAGCGCCGCCGCAATTGCGCGCTCCTCGGCTGATACCAGCGTGAAATTGGTCATGCGCGCAGACTCGCCCACGCCGGGCCTGACGGGGAGGTTCAGCGCCGACGCCGAGATCGGCTGACCTTCCGCCAGGATC
>JBBSCZ010000059.1:0-14175 GCA_038249795.1 Gemmatimonadales bacterium
AGGGATGAGCATCCGTGCAATATCGAGGGCCGACACATCGCCCGCGACTGATGGCATTCGCTTTGCACGCATCTTCGTCCAGGCGCGGTGCACTGCTGGTGCCGCCGACGATGAGTCTGATGCGTGAAAGCAGCGTCGGTGTGGGTGGGAATCATCGATCAAGGCACTTTTCGGCCGTATCCCGACGTATCATCGAAAGAGATCGGTGCGCGGTCGCGCGCGCCGGTGTCCAATTCAGGTGGTCTCCAATCGCTCCTGCCGTGAAACTCACAGAGCGTTCTGGAGGTGTCTGATGTTCGGGTCGCGCGTGACGGTCCGTGCTGCGGTTGTTCTGTTCTGTAGGCTCCGGTGCGGATTCCCCACCATCAGCGCCCGGCTCGCTGATGCTGGAGCTCGCCGTCGAAGCGCACGTACCGTGCGGAGACATGACCGTGCGCTGAAGCAAGAGCTCGGCGCTAACGTCTGGCTGACCGCTGTCACCAAGGGTTCTCTCACACTATGCTAGCGGATTCGCTGTTCCTGTTGCTGGGCCTTGTTCTGCTGATTGCAGGCGGTGACCTGTTGGTGCGCGGCGCCGTACGGATAGCCGAAAGGCTGCGTCTTTCACCGATGTTGATCGGCCTGACAGTGGTCGGCATGGGTACCTCGATGCCCGAGCTTGCCGCCAGTGTGAAGGCCAGCCTCGCCGGATCTCCGGGCATTGCCATCGGCAACATCGTCGGATCGAACATCGCAAATGCTCTGCTCATCCTTGGGATAGCCACGCTGATCGCGCCCATCGAGGTCAAGACCCGCGCCCTGTGGCGCGATGGCGGCGTTGGTACCGTGTCCGTTCTGGCGCTTCTCGCAGCCGGGGCGACCGTCGGCCTCTCCCGCGAGGTTGGCATTGCTTTCCTGATCGCGATGACGGGATACGTCTACTTCGCCTTTCGTCAGGAACGTGCGGGAGCATCCCACTGCGCCGCGCATGATCGCGCGGTGGCCATGGAAAATATCGACCCGGCCCTGGTTCCGCACGAGCAGCCGGGAGGCAGGCTTTCGATAGCCATTCTGCTGTTCCTCGCTGGTCTCGCACTGATCGTTGGCGGCGGCACTCTGCTGGTGGATGCAGCCATCGCCATGGCCGAAGCGCTTGGGGTGAGCGAAGAAATCATCGGGCTGACGATCGTGGCGGTAGGCACGTCCTTCCCGGAACTGGTCACCTCGGCCGTCGCGGCCTTCCGCAAGCAAGGGGACATTGCGCTGGGCAACGTGCTCGGATCCAATATCTACAACATCCTGTTCATCGGCGGCGTCACTGGCGCGGTCAGACCCACGGCCGTCCCTGAAAGCATCATGGCGTTCGACCTCTGGTTCCTGGTGGCCGTGTCGGTGGTCGTCATGCTGTTCGCCCTGTCCGGTGGGCGGTTGAGCCGGAAAGAAGGCCTTGCCCTCGTCGCTGTCTATGTCGCTTACAGCGCCTATACCGTCGGCCTGTTCTGATGGCCGGAGCGTCTGCTGTCTTCACCAGCCGGGTTCAGCTGCGCTTTCAGCCAGCCGCCCCGCAGGTGCCGGCAGTGGATGCCATGGGCGCAGATCCGGAACAGACTGCGTCAGCCACCCGGAAGCGGCGCAGTTGTTGCGTTCACCTGCGGTCGACCCGGCGACGATGACGGCGCGTCGACGGCGCGCCGGCGGTCAGTTTGGCGCGTGCACGCCACGACCGGAATAGTTGGCCCGCACCTCCGTCCCGAAGTACTCCCGCTTCGTGGCCAGCGAGATGTGCTGCTCCATCGTGCCACCAGGGAACGGGGTGCTGCTGATTCGGTTGCCGAGTGGATCGGTGTACCAGCGGGTGATTCCCGTCTTGTTGTCGATTTCGAAACTGTCGATCAGCAACGTGCTGCGTGATGCGCCGAGAAATGGGGAGCGGGGATCGTCCCACGGCACGGTGCCGGCCTCGCTGCCGCGACAGACGTCGAGTGCACGCAGCTGCGGCGTTTGGCAGATTTCGATCATCCGCCCGATCTTGCCCGGCACTGCGAGGCGCATGAAACGAGGCGGATCGCTGACGGCCATGTAGACGGCGCCGTTGAGACGCAGGTTACCTGTGCGATCCGCCTCCGTGACACCGGACTCTCCCGCGGCGACGCCATAGTTGGCGATCCACCGCTCGGAGATCGCCCAGTGCTGGCGCTGTTCGACCACGCGGGCGCGGATGCAGGGATCCCAATCGGGGAGGGCACGCGTCCCTTTCCCACCCACGGAACTCGGCGGACTGGCAGGGCCGGGGGCGTGCTGTCCGGTGCCAGCGCCGGCGCAGAAGCCGTCCACGCGTCCCGGCTGGCCGAGTCGCGAGAGCGCCTTCCAATGCACCTCCATCCCATTGTCGCACCGGATGTCGAAAAAGAGCTCGTGCATGTTGTTCGTCATGGCGTCGGCCGAGTGCGTCCCCTGATGCAGCTTCGTCAGGATGTCGCAGCGAATGCGCACGGGATTGCCGCCTGGCGTGGCCGCCTCGGCGTTGTTGGCCCACTCGATCTTGTGGCCGACGTGATCCTCATCCCGCTGGCGGTCGGGCGCAGTGGGCTCGAACTGTTCACTGACGAATCCGAAAGGAATCGGACGGTTGCCCCACACCGAGCCGGCGGGGTCGCGACCATGTTCATGCCCGAACGCGCACCCCGTTTGCGGGTCGACCGGTGGGTGCCAGGTGGGGTAGACCTTGCCATCCGAACCGTAGACCCAGAACCGATCGTGCACGGCACGACTGCACTCACCGGGCTGGGCGCGAACGGTGGCGTAGTGCTTGTCGAGGACCGTGGTATAGGCGCGGCTCAACTTGGCCGCAGTTGGCGGTGCGCCGACGCCCGGTGGCGTCGATTCCAATCCCGACGGGTCGGCGTTGTCAGGTGTGCCGCACGCGGAGAGAATCAAGGCCACGGTGCACAAGGTCAGCCGGATCGATGGTGCAGCGAGCATTCGTCGCCTCTGCCTGGCATGGAGAATGGATGAGTATGCTTGACATTTGCAGCAAAATTTGTGCCTGAGATGAGTTTTGGGCGCGACCCGAGCAGTGCTCAACCACTGCTTGCAGTCAGTCGCTGGGTCGCTGGGCGGCAACGTTCTGCGGTTTGACACGCAGGTCCCGCCACTGCCTCGTACCGTTTCATGTCGATCCGGCTCGCACTACCTGCATTCCTGCGCTTTGCAACCTCGGCCTGCGCCTGGCGGCCGGTTTCACGGGGTCGGTTTCAAGGGGTCAGAGTCCTTGAACGCGGCACTTCATGGGGGAGAGTCCCGGTTTCAAGGGGTCAGAGTCCTTGAACGCGGCACTTCACGGGGGGAGAGTCCCGGTTTCAAGGGGTCAGAGTCCTTGAACGCAGCACTTCGCGGGGGGAGAGTCCTCAGTTTCGGCACTTCAAGGGGTCAGAGTCCTTGAACGTGGGATTGGCACCGCCGCTGGGTTCTGCCACACGCGCACTCCTGCCGAAGTGGAGTGCTGAAAGACCATTTGTTGCACCGAGATCCGAGGGTGATGGCGACGCGTTGCTGCGCGGTCGGCAGATGTGGCCGAGGTGCGCGCGTTCGGAGCGGACCGCGTCCCGTCGGACGCATCATCTCAATCGACACTGGCCCCGGGATTCTGTACCTCTGTCCAAGGCCAGCGTTGCGGGTCGGTGCGCGGTCTCGCGCCTTTGCGTGTGAACTCGAAGGGCGCTTGCAGAGCGGCATGAACTGCGCGAGAGAATGACCAGCTGACTCTGGCCAGACGCAGGCTGGCTTTCGTGCCCTCGATTCGCCCATGAAAAGCCGGTAAGTGGCAGCGGTCTTTCATCGATCTGACATTGCAGTCGGCACATGTCGAGCAGGAGTGGCATCTTGGAGCTGCCCTGCTTCAGAAATTCGTTTCGCCTTACCGCACGCCAGAAATCCGAGCCGTGCAGGCCACGGCATCGCCGAGGAGAACTGACGTGAGCACAGTGCGCATCGCCCTCGCCAACTGTCGCGTACCGGCAACGCGGGAGGAATCCGTTCACTTGGCAATCGCGGCCATCGCTGAGGCAGGGCACGCGAATGCGCGCGTGATCTGCTTCCCAGAATGCTTCGTGCCCGGCTATCGGTGGCCTGGCACGACGCCGCTCGCGCCTGACCCTGCGTTTCTCGAGCGAGCGTGGCGCGAGATCGCAGATGCCGCGAAGACGGCGAGCATCACGGTCATTCTGGGGACCGAGCGCCTCACCGATCGCGGTTTGCAGATCACCGCGTGTGTGATCGACGCGGACGGCACGATTGCGGGGTGGCAAGACAAGGGGCAGCTCGACCCGTCCGAGGAGTCCAGCTACCCCGCCTTCGGGACCGAACGCCGGGTGTTCACCGCCGGGCCGCTGACCTTCGGTGTGGTCATCTGTCACGAGGGCTGGCGTTACCCGGAGACGGTGCGGTGGGCCGTGCGGCGCGGCGCACAGGTCGTGTTTCATCCGCACGCCAGTGTCGCGGAACCCGGGAGCTATCGACCCACGACGTTCGCCGATCCCGCGAACACGTTCCACGAGAAGGCGATTCTCTGTCGGGCTGCGGAGAACACCTGCTACGTCGCGTCGGTGAACTGTGCGAGTGATGGATCGTGCACGACCTCGGCGGTGGCGCGGCCTGATGGCACGCTGCAATCCTATCAGCCCTACGGGCAAGCAGGCTTGTTACTGGCGGATCTCGACCTCAGCGCCGCCACCGGACTCCTCGCCGCGCGGTGTCGGGCGTTGTCGATGTAGGACGCTCGGTTTCTGATTCAAGGGGTCAGAGTCCTTGAACGCGAAATTGGCGCCGCCGCTGCGTTCGGCCACCCGCGGGACCCTGCCGAAAGGGAACTTTGAAATAACGATTAGATGCATCGTGACCCGAAGATGAAATTGACGCATTTCTGCTCGGCCGGCATGTGTGTTCGAGGTGCGCGCGTTCCGCCCGGTGACGTCCGCGCCGGAGTCCTGCGCCGCTCGCGGCCGAGATTCTATCGGCCTCCGTCTGCGAAGGGAGATGCTGGCGGCCTCAACCTCGCCAGCGTCATCATCAGCGATCATGGGGGCATGCGATCAAGGACTCTGACCCCTTGATCGGACCCCTTGATCGACCGACCAAGGACTCTGACCCCTTGATCGGATCAAGGACTCTGACCCCTTGGTCGACCCCTTGGTCGGACCCCTTGCTCAGACCCCTTGATCGACCCCTCGATCGGATGCCCCGTGACCGACACGTCGCTCGATCGACACGTCTCGCAATGGCATGATATCCGTGCCAGCAACGCTCAGCGCGATCCCGGCGTCCGCGCCGATGTTCATCGCTGCACGAAGCCACGCAGCTCGATTCGACGCTCACGTGCCTCCGCGTCGTACTTGTACGCGTACGCTGTCGGATATGCGCCCGGCTTCGGATATCGGGCCGGCGTCACGATCGAGATGGTCGTATCCGGCCGAGAGAGCAGGAATGCGCGCGTCATCATGGGCTCGAGGAAGATCATGGCACCATCGTAGAAGCCGTAGATGAACGTGGAGGCGAACGGTATGCCTTGAAATTCGGGACCAGCGGAGGCTCCGGCATGTGCACCCATCCGCGGGATCGGCATCGGATCGAGCGTGTACCCGGCGGGCAGCGCGTCGGAAGCTGGCTGGCGCAGCGCCTTGGCCATGAACGCGGGATCCGCAGGCGTCATGACATCACGCTGCTGCGGTGTGATCAAGTAGAAGTGCACGTCGAAATGCGGCGTCGTGTAGATGTGCATCGGTGGGTGGCCGATCGGCTGCCAGTTGACTGCCACCTGCGTGAACACCATCGCCGGGGCGCCTGCGGGGAGCGGCACGATGTACTCCTGACTCGTCATCGGCGGCAGTTGAGTCGGCAACCCATCCAACGCGCTGTCCGACAGCACCACGGCGACTGCGACCACGTTCGAGCCCTGCACCTGCACTTCCGTCCGTGCCGAGCCGTTGCCGAACGCGACGTCGGCCCCTTTCAGGATCTGAACATTCGCCGCCGCCGGCGAGTCGTCTTTGCACGAAACCATCAATACCAACGCAACCCCGGACAGGACCAACGCTGTCGCCCCGGTAAAACGACGCTCGGCGACACGCACGAAATCGTGCGCGACTGACGGCCGCTCTGAGTCTTCTGACATGGTATGCTCCTCGCTTGTGTGATACGCGCTGATGCGTTCCGCGCGATTGGCGAGCTGCACGCTTGCTGCAGCCCTTGGACAGCGGCTTATTACCGTCAGACGGTCAGCGCCCGGTCAGGTCCTGGTCAGGCGAACAGCGCAGAGGGATCCATGTATCGCCTGGTCACGTTTGGTGGGCTCAACGTCGAGCGGGACGGTGTTCCGTTGCCGGCGCTGGCTGCGCAAAGGAAAGCGATGGCCGTGCTGGCTGTCGTTGCTGCCAGCGGTGCGGCGGGAGTGCCGCGCGACCGTCTGCTCTCCCTGCTTTGGCCCGAGAGCGACTCCGATCGGGCACGCGGTGCGCTCAAGCAGATGCTGCACTCACTGCGGCGCCAGATGGGGCCGGACGAGGTGTTGACGGGCACCGCGTCCGTGTCTCTCAACCCGGTGCACATCACGTCCGACATCGTTGCCTACACACTTGCGCGGCGCGATGGACGGCCGGCCGAGGCTGTGGAGCTGTACGCTGGTCCGTTCCTCGACGGTGTGCATATCGACGGCGCTGACGAACTCGAGCACTGGTTCGACGCGCGACGTCAGGAGCTGGCCCGCGATTATGCCGCAGCGCTCGAAGAACTCGCGCGTACCGCCGAATCAGTTGGCGACTGGACGATTGCGGTGGAGTGGTGGCGTCGCCGGCAGTCGACCGAGCCATTGAGCAGTCGGGTGGCAGTCGCGCTGATGCGTGCACTCCACGCCTCCGGGGATGGGCCGGCGGCACTCCGCCACGCGCGCGTGCACGAGGCTCTCGTGCAACAGGAGTTTGGATCCTCGGCCGACACCACTGTCGCCACGGCCGCAGCGGCGATCACAGCAGGCGAGAGCGCACGAGTTGCGGCTGCTCGTCAGGCGAGCAGGAAACTCGACGAAGCAGAAACCGGGAACGTACAGACGCGGGCCGTTCCGGCGGACGACACAAGAAACGAAACAAAAGACGAAGCAAAAGACGAAACAAAAGACGAAGCAAAAGACGAAGCGAAAGGCGAGGCAACAGACAAGGCAGCAGAGAACGCAGCAGGCGTCGCCACACTGGCGAACGGCGTAACGCGGGTGTCCGATGGTACGAGTGCGAAGCGCGACGCTGACAGGCATGGACACTGGCGAAACGCGGGAGCACTCGGGCTCGGGCTCACGGCAGCGGCCCTGCTTGTCGGAGTACTGTCGCGGCCGGTCCGTATCAAGACAGACGCACACGAATCAATCCCGAAAGCCGCTGTGGCGGCGCTCGAACCGAAGCGTGTTGCGATCACAGTCTTCGAGAACGAAACGGGCGACAGTTCCATCACCTCGTTGGGGCTCATGGCCTCCGATTGGATAAGTCGTGGCCTCACGCGCACGGCGCTCGTGGATGTGCTCGACGTCGGCACTCTATATACGCAGCCCCGCGGGCTCTCTGGCGAACGTATCGATCCGCGCGAACTGGCGCGCCGTTCCGGCGCCGGCCTCGTCGTCGACGGCCGTTACTACAAGACTGCGGACACGGTGCGCTTCACGGCGCGCGTCGTCGATGTCGCTACAGGCCGCGTGCTCCGCTTGGTCGACCCGATCAGCGCTCCAGCAGCGACGCCACTGGCGGCGGTCGATGAACTCCGGCAGCGTGTCACAACAGCGCTCGGCACGATCATCGACCCACGCGCGAGTTTCTTCACGACGTCATCCATGCAGCCGCCCCGCTTGGATGCGTATGAGCAGTACGTCATCGCGCAGGACCTCTACTGGCGCGGCGCGTTTGGTCCAGCCTTCGAGCACTTTCGTCGTGCGACCGAGCTCGATCCCGCATTCGATGCTGCGGCTGCGTGGCTCACGGTGAATGCGGCGGGCATCGCGCGTTGCGACATCGTCGATTCAGTAGCCAGCGCGCTGAGTTCGCGCACGGCCACACTCGGACCATGGGAACAGTTCACGATCTCGGTCTCGAAAGCGCGTTGCGCGAGCGACTGGGTAGAACACAACCGACTGCAGCGAGCGCGGCTCGAACGGCAACCGCACTCGTCGCACGTCCGGTGGACACTGGCGGCTGCATACAGGCAACTCGGAGCGCCGGGCATCGCAGCAAAACTGCTGACGGCGCTCGACCCGGAGCGTGACCTCGCGTGGATGTCGGACGATGCAAAGCTGCTATACTGGCGCGAACTCACGGCCGATCATCACGCCCTCGGCGCCTTTGCCAGCGAGCTTGCGATTGCCGATCGGTTGACACGCGAAGCGCGCGCGCCGCTCGCGGCAGTGTACATACGCGCGCGTGCGCTGGCGGGTGCTGGGCGCGCGATCGACGCACTCTCGGCACTGGACGATTGCGACGCAATGCTACCGGAGCCCGCGCTGGTGGCGGGCCTCACGGGCGGGTGGATGCGCGCACCCGAACTCGCCACGCCTGGATGGGTGATGTATCAGATCGCGACGGAACTCGCGGCGCACGGAGCGCCGGCTTCCGCGTCGCTGGCCGCTGCGGAACGTGCTGTTGCGTGGTTCGCGCGTAGGGCACTGACCGGGACGATGCCGCCAGAGCAGCGCTTCGTGCACGCGCATTCGCTTGTTCTGCTTGGTCGTGCGAAAGAAGGCCAAGCCGCACTCGATACGTTGCTCCGCACCGCGCCTGAGAACGTCGGGCTGCGTGGCGCCTTGGGAGTAGCCAGCGCTGCAGCGGGAGACCATGCCGCTGCACAACGCATTTCGAGGTGGCTCGCAACGCGATCGCCGCAATTTCCGGTCGGCATGCCGACGTATTATCGCGCGAGCATCGCAGCAATGCGTGGCGACACCGCCAGCGCACTTGAGTTGCTGGAGGCGCTGCCGCACGGCGCGCATCCGTACGACCTCGGCCTGCTGCACAGCGATCCTGCCTTCGCCGCAGTGCGTGGCACTGCTCGATTCCAGCGCTTGGTGGCACCGCGGCCGTTCGCACGGTGACACCTCATTGCGGTGTTCATGAGAACACTCGGCTGAAACTGCACCCCGTCCATCACGGAAACTCGTGACTGAGCAGAAGATCTTTGCGGGTGACCTAGCGCTGTAGTTGACAAACCCATACCCCCAAACGAGCTTCTGCTACCACCTAATATTTTAGGAGCTGCCATGCCTGTCTTCACCGATCGCGAACTCGACATCATGTCGGTCCTCTGGCAACGCGGCACCGCCACCGCCGGCGAGGTCCGCGACGCACTCGACGACACCGGCGTCGACCTGGCCTACAACACCGTGCTCACCATCCTGCGCATCCTGCAGGACAAGGGTCACATCGACTACGAAGTCGAAGGCCGCGCCCATCGCTACCGGCCACTCGTGCAGCGCGCCGAGGCCAGCCGCAGCGCCGTGCGACGGCTGCTCGACGGGCTCTTCGACCGATCGCCGGAGCTGCTGCTCACGCACCTCGTCCGCGACGAGCGCCTGGATCGTGCCACGCTCGAACGACTGCGCGATCTCGTCGAGACGAAGCTCTCCGCCGCACCGCCAAGTCGCGGGCGCAACGCCGCACGCAGCCCACGCAAGAAGGGCACATGATCGCCGCCTGGATGATCTCCCTGCTTGCGACCGGTGTGCTGCTCGCAATCGTCGGCGTGAGTGCCGAGTCACTCGCCGCACGGTTGGGTGCACCGCGACGCGCAGTCTGGATCGCGATGATGCTGATGATCTGTGTACTCCCGATCATGCTGCGCCATCTCCCCGCACCGCTGTCGCCGCGTCGTGTCATGACCGCCACGGCGGATGGATCTTCGCCCGCATCAGCCGGTGTGCCTTCTCCGTGGCCGGGAGTCGTTCCAGCGCAGGCTGCGGCGACCGCCGAACCAGAGATCGAACTGGCACCGAGTATTGCACTGCGTTCGACGAACGCCATGATGTTTGTGCGCGAATCAGTGCTGCATCAGATCGACACGCCATTGCGCGCGCTGCTCATCGTCGGCTCGCTCGGTGCGATGCTCATGGTGCTCGTCGCGGCACTGCGCATTCGGCGCGCCCGTAGGCTGTGGAGTTCGGCCGATGCCGAGACCACCGCCGCAGTGAGCCACGCCTCAGGTCGCGATGTTCGAGTCTGGCTCTCGCCTAACGTCGGACCCGCCGCATTCGGCGTGCGTCACCCACAGGTGGTGTTGCCACTGTGGGTCGAGACACTCGACGACGAGGCGCGCACGCTGCTCATCGCCCACGAGGGCTCGCACATCGCCGCGCGCGATCCGCTGCTGCTGTGTTTCGCGCTGTCGCTGGTGGTGCTGATGCCCTGGAATCTGCCGCTGCTCTTCGCCTATCGACGACTGCACCGCGCCGTGGAACATGATTGCGACAGTCGCGTGTTGCGTGGCACGAGCGATGCGCGCAGCTACGGCCGTCTGCTCGTTGCCACTGCACAGCGCATGACGCACGCCGGTGCTGCGCCATCCTGGTCGGGTGTGGCCCGCTGGCTGCCGTCACCCGTAGCCGGCATCGGCATTCGTCGCAGTGATCTCGAACTGCGACTGCGCGCACTGGTGCGGCCCGCATCGAGTTGGCGCACGCGCCTCCGTGCGCTCGGCGCTGGCACCGCGCTGGTGACCGGCGTGCTGGCTGCCTGCTCCGTTCCCACGCCGGAACCCACAGTCGCCGGCACGGCCATCGACGCTGTCGCCATGCGATCGGCGGGGTCGACGGCAGCTGGACTGGTGCTGGCGCGAGACGACCGCACCGGCCGGGCACATGCGTCCGTCCTCGACACGCTGCTCGCCGTCGAGGAGTTCATGGCCAAGGTGTTTCCGCGGGCCGACGAACTGCGCGACTCCCTGATCCGCGACGTAGCGCAGCGCGCGCTGCCGGAGCTGTTTGCCGATACGGCGACAGAGAAGATCGGCTGGCTGCTGCTGGACAAAGACTACCAGGTGCTGCGCGCGAACACCGGTCGGCAATTTGCCTCGCTGTCTCGCGCGGCGTCGGTTGGCAGGTCGACGGAGCGAGTCGCTGCCACGCCGACCACGCCACTCACGCAGTTGAGCGTTGGCGTTGACGAATACGTACGCGCATTTCCCGGCATAACGCGGCAGAACATAAGGTCATTATATTCAGTGATCACTCTGCGCTCCGGTGCGCGAGCGTTCGACGTACACTGGGCCCGATACACCCCGACGACGAGTGGCGATGACTCCAGACGGAATCGCGGCTTGCTGCTGGCTCCGTCAAGTGACGCGATATATCCTTGACGCGTGACGACCCCACGCCTCCCAGGTGACCCGAGCCAGGTTGGCGACGATCTGCTGAACAGAGTACTCGTCAACCGCTACCGCGTCGATCGGCAGATCGGAGAAGGGGGCATGGCCACCGTCTACGCCGCTCGCGATCTGACTCGCGACGTCGACGTGGCCGTCAAGATGCCGAAGCCCGATCTCGTCGCACAGCTTGGTGCCGAGCGCTTCGCGCGTGAGATCCAGATCTCGACCAGGCTGCAGCACCCGAACATCGTACCGGTGCTCGATTCGGGCACACACAACCGTACGCCGTTCTACGTCATGCCGCTGGTCAGCGGCGAAACCCTCGCGCAGCGGCTCGCGCGCACCGGCGCGTTGCCGATCGCGGAAGCGGTCACACTGATCTGTGAGGTGCTCGATGGCCTCGCCTACGCGCACGCCCTTGGCTTCGTCCATCGTGACGTCAAGCCATCCAACGTGATGCTGTCGCAGGGGCATGCGCTGCTCGCCGATTTCGGCATCGCCCGCGCCGTCGAAGTCGCCGATGGCCGCAAGCTGACGGAATCAGGGAGCGCGCTCGGCACCGCTGAATACATGAGTCCGGAACAGGCTGCCGGCGAAAAGCAGCTCGACGGACGCAGTGATTTCTACAGCGTCGGTTGCGTGCTGTACGAGATGCTGGTGGGGTCGCCACCCTTCACTGCACCGAATGCACGCGCTGTGATGGCACGCCACTTCATGGACCCGGCGCCCGCCATCCGCACCGTCCGTGACACCGTGCCGGAAGCGCTCGAGGCAATCGTCTTCCGCGCGCTGGCCAAGACACCGGTCGATCGGTTCCCCGATGCCGAAACATTTCGGCAGGCACTGCTCGACCCCGCCGTCCGCGTCACACTCACGAATCCTGCGCACCGGACGTCCATTGCACAGGTGGCCGGCGCGCGAGCCGCGCACCGCGCGCGACGACTGGCGATGACCGGCATTCTGGGCGTGGTGGCACTGGCCGGTGGCGTGTACGCGTGGCGCGCGTCGTCTGCGGATGCGCCGCTGACCCTCGACGCCGATCGCGTCATGGTCTTCCCCTTCGAGCAATCCGCCGAACTTGCCGATCGCCCGACCCTCGGCGAAGACGTGGCCACGATCATCGGCAATGCACTCAACGCGGCTGAGCCGCTGCAATGGGTGGACGGGTGGGCGTCGCTGGACTCGACCCAGCGTGCCAGCAGCCGGAATGTCGACGATGCCGTCGCGCGCACACTCGCCCGCAGCAAGCGCTCCGCCTACGTCGTCCGCGGGCGACTGACGAAGGTCAGCAGCGCAATCGAGGTCGCCCTCACACTCTACGACGTGGCAGGCGATTCGATCGTGGGACGCGGGGTGGCGCGCGGCACGGTGGACGATCCGTGGAAGCAGGGCCTGGCGGCGGTGAACAATGTGCTGCCGCGCCTGATCGCCGGCAGCGCACGCAATCTGCTGGTGGATTGGGAGGGACGCCCGCCGGCAGCGGTGGCAAACTTTCTCGTGGGCGAGAGACAATTCCGCCAGTCGCAGATGCGCGGAGCGCTCGATGCATACCGGACGGCCGTCGGCCTCGACTCCACCTTTGCCATCGCGGCGCTGCGCGGTGTGCAGGCCGCTGCCTGGCTCCACAACGACGCCGCCGGCGCCGCGTTGCTGAAGATTGCGCTGTCGCGGCCCCTGCCGCCGCGCAGCCGGTACTTTGCCCTTGGTGTGGGAGCCTATCGGGCCGGGTTGGCCGATTCCGCGATCGCGCTGCTGACCCGCGCCACCACCGAAGATCCGGAAAACCTCGCCGCCTGGACGCAGCTCGGCGAGGTGTACATGCACCTCCTGCCGCTGGCGATGGTGCAGTCACCCGATGCGGCCGCCGACGACGCGTTCGCACGAGCACACGCGCTCGATTCCAGCGCGGTCAACGTGCTGTATCATCCCATCCAGATTCGCCTGCGACGCGGCGACCTGACGAGCGCGCAGGCCATGCTGACGCAGTTTCGCGCCGCGCAACCCGACCAGACATCACTGAACGAGCTCATGTTCGCCGAGTCATGCGTGCGGACGAAGGCCGTGCGCGATACGCTGGTGGTATCAGCCAGCGCGGCGCCACTCGAGTTCCTCGCGGCCGGTGCAACGCTCGGGGCCGCCGGCGCGAATCTGCAGTGCGCGCAGGCGATGTATGACATCGTGCAGGAGGTCGACACGGTGAATACTGCGGTCGCCGACGGACGACGCTACGTGGCGCTCGCTGCCACGGTGACGATTGCACTCGCACGCCGCGACAGTGCACGTGCACAGGCTGCGGTCGCGCGCTTCGAACAGCGGTGGTCACCCGTTCCCCCGCTGCTCCTCACCGCTGCGTCATGGTCCCCGGTGTTCATCACGAAGGCGGCCGTGGCGGCACGGTCCGACTCGGCGGCCTATGGTGCGACACTCGCTACCGCACCCGCAACCAACAAGATCTTCCGCACGGCACTCTTCGAGGTGGCACGCGGCAGCCTCGCTCGTGCCGGACAATTGCAGGTCACATTGCAGGCACGTGCATCGATGCCCGATTCGCAAGCGCTGCAGTGGTATGCCGATGCTATTCAGGCGCACCTGCTGCTGGCGCGCGATGACAGCAACAACGCCGAAACCCTGTTGCATCGTGTGCTGGCGACCGCACTGACGACCAGGAACCTGCAGTGGGACATCACCGGCTCTCGCGGGCTCCAGCGCCTCACGTTGGCACGCCTGCTGCTCGCACGGGGACGGGCGCAGGAGGCCTGGAATGTCGCGAACGTCTTCGATTCGCCAGTCGCGATGGTATATCTCGTCTACCTG
>JBBSCZ010000060.1:0-14172 GCA_038249795.1 Gemmatimonadales bacterium
CGCCATCCACTCGCGCGCGCCATCGGCGAAGCCGGTGAGCCGCTTGCCATTCTGCTTCGAGAAGCGTGACAGGAACGCTTCGGCGAGGATCAGGATGTCGGTGCCGCGCTCGCGCAGCGGCGGCAGGATGAACTCCACCACCGCCAGTCGATAGTAGAGATCCTCACGCAGCTCATTCTCGGCGATGGCCTTCTGGACGTCCTTGTTGGTCGCGCCCACGATGCGGATGTCGACCGGGATCTCCTTCTTGCCACCGAGGCGACGAATGGAGCGCGTCTCCAGCGCACGCAGAAGCTTGACCTGAATGTCGGTCGGCATCTCGGCGAGTTCGTCGAGAAAGAGCGTACCGCCACTGGCATTCTCGAATGCGCCGGTCTTTTCGTTCACGGAGCCGGTGAAGGCGCCCTTCTCGTGGCCGAACAATTCGTTCTCGAGAATCTCCTTCGGCAGCGCAGCGCAGTTGAGGGCATAGAACGGACCCTTGGCCCGTTCGCTCTTCTGATGCAGCGCCTGCGCGACGAGCTCCTTGCCGGTGCCGCTCTCGCCCAGGATCAGCACACTCGCATTGGTGGGTGCGACCGCCTCGATCAGGCCGTACACCTCGCGCATCGGCTCGGACTGCCCGATCAGCTCACCGAAGCTGGTCAGCCCTTCGAGCCGAGAGGAGAGTTCGCGGTTCTTGCGACGCGTCGCCTCCTTCTCGATGGCTTTCGGAATCAGTGCCTTGAGCCGCGTCAGCTTCTGCTTGGTGAGCGGCTTCTCGATGTAGTCGTAGGCTCCGAAGCGCATCGCCTCGACGGCGGTATCGACCGACGCCTCGCCGGTGATGATGATGCACTCGACGAGCAACTCCCGGGTGCGGATCGCCTCGAGCAGTGCCATGCCGTCCAGACCCGGCATCTTGAGGTCCGTGAGCACCAGCGCAATGTCGTCCTTCGTGAGACGATCGAGTGCAGCGGTGCCATCGCTGACGACGACGACGTCATAGCCGTCGGCGCTGAGAACGGCTTCGAGGGGCGTGGTGACGGCGGGCTCGTCGTCAGCGATCAGGATCGTGGCCATAGGTTCGGTCAGGTGTCAGGCGATCGGCGGAAATTGAAGACGCAGACCGTCTTCAGTCGATTCGATTCGACCACCGACTTTCGTGAACTGCACAACCCATTCCAGCGCCGCGTCCGGGATGAGTGGTGCACCGGTCACGACCTGCAGCGTCGCGCCACCGGCACGCGCCGTCACCGCGAGCGAAGGGACGCCCGGAGTCGCAAGTGCAAGCACCAGCACCTCGAGTGCGACGGCGCGGGTCAGTGAGGGGTCCACCCCGACGGAGACGGCAGCCGGCACGCTCACCTGCACCTGACGCATCGGCACCAGTGCAACCGACTCGGCCACGATCACTGCGAGGTCGGACGAGGCGCGTCCACGGGCGAAGGCGATCAGCGCGTTGATCATCTCCGCAAGGCGCTCGATATGGTCCGACGCAACGCTGGCACTGGCGGCGATCGCCGACACATCAGGCTGCACCGACGCAGCGCGGATCGCGATCACCTCGACTTGCATCGAGACGACGCCGAGGGCATTGCGCAGGTCGTGCGCGAGCGCCGTGATCGCGCGCCCGAGCGCGGCGTCGAGCAGCACGCGCGCCACCTGCGACGACGCTGCGGCCGCTTCCCCAGGCGAGGAAGCGGCCGCGGCACGGTCACCCGAGGGTGGCTCAGTCACTCAGGTCCGCGTCGTCTGGCGCGGCCACCACGCCCGGTGCTCCAAACACCTTGTGCAGTCGGGGCGCCTTCACGAATTCCTTCACGGCAGCCCGGGTACCGTTTACCTGCAGCTGTGTGAACAGGAAGGTGAACTTGGCATCGTACGCAGCCGCCAGCTTCGCCTTCACGTCGGCGGGCAGCGCCCACATCTGCTGCTTGAACGGGCCGATCGCCTTCTTGCGGGTCTTGTAGAAGAACTGCTCGTCGGTGTCGGTGGCCTTCCGCTCCTCCTTCGCATTCACCAGCAGCCAGTCGTAGATCTCGGTGCGGAGCGCGTCGGGCAGATGATCGAACAGCATGTTCTGGAAATTCGTCGCGAGATGAATCTCGGCCGTCTCGGCGGCAGGAAACGAATGGAACTTGCTGTCGGGGAGTGTGCTGGCGCCGTGCTGGACGGCGCCTGCCAAGCCGTACGACTCACGTGCGATCTCGCCCAGCTTCCTCAGCGTGTCGATGTCGAGGGCGACGTCGGCGATGCTGCCATCGGGGAGCACCGTGCCGCCATGACTGGTACCGCTCTGCACGCTGATCTTCGACAGACCGGCCATGCCCGGTGCCTGTTCGGCCAGCACGCGATTGAAGCCCGACATGAAGGCGTGCAGCTCGTCCGGTGTCGAGTTCTCGGTCCCGACCTCGCCAATCTCACCGCCGAGTGAGATCGTGACACCGGTCGGCTCGCTGGCACGCACGAAGCGGCAGATGTCGACAGCGGTGTGGTAGTTCGGCGCCTGCTGCTCATCGAGCGTCGCCTTGGAGAGATCCACCAGCGTCGAGGTGTCGACATCGATGTTGTAGAAACCAGCGGCGACGGCCTCGGTCACCAGCTGCTTCACCGAGTTGACTTCCAGCACCGGATCGACCGCGAACTTCTTGTGGTTGACCTGGAAGTGATCGCCCTGCACGAAGAGCGGGCCGCGATAGCCTTCACGCAGCGCTGCCGCGATGATCACGGCGACATATTCCGTCGGACGCTGATCGGTGTAGGCAATCTCGGATCGCGCGATCTCGAGAATGAATGCGCCCGCCTCGAGCGTGTTGGCGGTGCGGAAGACCGCGCGCATCGTGTCGTACGAAGCGGCGCGGATGTTCATCGCCGGCACCGTGTAGCCGCCCGTCTTCCCTGCACCGCGCGCAAGATAGAGGTCGTGGATCGACGCCGGGCGCACGCCGACGTGCTGGCCGACTTCCCAGAGCAGCCAACGTGCATACTCCTTCTCCTCGTCACTGCCGAAGACGGCGGCGTTGATCACCGCATCCATGCGGTCAGTCGCCAGCAGCTCGGGGTGCGTGACGGTCACGGTGGAGCCGGCGACGGTGACGCAGTCGGAGAGCAGGGGCGACGAGATGACGGGAGCGGACATCAAGACCTCAGTGAAGGAAAAGGGAGCAGAGCGAGATCGTGCACGCGGTCGAAGGGGAGCGTGGAAAGTTCCCTAGCGCCACCACGACGCACAAGTGAGCGCACACGGGGCCACTGCTCAGACCATGCACGCCGGGTCAGGCTGCGCCAGCTGTTCGAATCGCTCGCGATCCGCCTCGAAGCCCGTCCGCCCAAAGATGCCGTAGGTGAAGTGCTTGCCCAACTCCACGCCGGGCTGATCGTACGCGTCGATCCCATAGAGCGCACCCGCAAACGCCGTGGCGAATTCGAACAGCATGATCAGCTCGCCAAGATGGTGCGCATCCACCCGCGCGATGTGCAGCACACCATTGGGACGGCCGTTGCTGGCGAGTGCACCGGCCGTGGCCCGGCGCTCGGCATCCAGCAGCGCGCCGATGGTGGCACCACCGAGATAGGCGAGCTCGGGGAAGTTCGTGTGCAGGGCCGGGATGGTGATGTCCCTGTCGAGCGACTCGACGGCAATGAACGTGACCGTCTTGTCGTGCGGGCCTTCCATGAAGTTCTGCACCTGCGCATGCTGATCGGTGGCACCGAGCGCCGGCAGCGGCGTGGGGCCCACGTTGCCGCCGCCCGGCAGCACCTTGCCCAGACTTTCAGCCCAGAGCTGCACGAACCACGCGGCGACATCGCGCAGCGCATCGGCGTACGGCATGAGCACGTGAATGCTGCGCCCGTTCTGCTGATCGTGCCGCTGCTGCAGCACCGCGAACACACCTGCGGGATTGCGGCCCAGATCGGATGATTCACAGCGGACACGCATCGCCGCCGCTCCGGCACACAGTGCCTCGATATCGATGCCGATGAAGGCGGCCGGCGCGAGGCCCACGGCGGATAGCACGCTGAAACGACCACCGACATCTGGCGGAATATCGTACGTCACGATGCCATCGGTCTTCGCGATGGCGCGCAGCACACCCTTCTCCGGGTCGGTGATGAAGCGCAGCACTTTCTTCGGCCACTCGGCGCCCAGCGCCTCGAGTTTCTCCCGCACTACCAGATACTGCGACATCGTCTCGGCCGTGCCACCCGACTTCGAGATCACGAGCACACGGCTGCGAGTCAGGTCAACACGATCGAACAACGCGCCCATGCTGACGGGATCGACGTTGTCCATGACGTGCAGACGTGGCCAGCCGCCGCGAGCCTCGCGATCGAGCTCGTTCCAGCGTGGCGGACGGAGGGCGCTGCGCAGCATGCTCGGCCCAAGCGCAGAGCCGCCGATACCGCACAGCACCACGTCATCGATCTCGTCGCGCGAGGTGAGTGCATCGTCGCGCAGGGCGTTGCGCAGCGCGGCATTCTCCGGGAGCCCGGGAAAGCCTAGCGTCCCGGCCGCGCGACGCCCATGCACATCGGCGTACGCTGCCGCAAAGGTGCTCGCTGCGGCAATGAGCGTGTCAGCCGGCAGACCGCCAGCGCATGCGGGAGCGAGCATGTTCGTGAAATCGAAGCGAACTGCCATGATCAGGACGTGTGGAAGTTGTGCTGGAGCGATCGCGACCGGGGGCGACCTGAAGAGCTCTGGTGACGCCGGCCGCTCGGCGGACGATCAGTCACGCGCTACTCCACCCGCACCGTGAGACCATCGAATGCCGGCATGACGCCCTTCGGCAACTCGGCTTCGAGATCGGCGTGAAAATTCTCATGCGTGAGGTGCGTCAGATAGGTGCGCTCTGCTCCGATCTCGCGCGCCATTTCGATCGCTTCCGGGATGCTGAGGTGCGTCGGGTGCGCCGTGCGGAACAGCGCATTCAGCACCAACACCTTGACCCCGCGCAGCGTGGTGATGGCCGACTCGGGAAGCACCTTGGCGTCGGTGACATAGCCAAGCGACCCGATGCGGACGGCGGTGACCTCATAGCGACCATGCGGCACGGTGAACGGCTGCACTTGCAGGTCGCCGATCGTGACCGGAGTGCCGGGTTCGATGATGAACGTCTGTCCCTCCGGCTTCGCCGTGCCGGGCATCGGGCGCATCGACTCGTCGAAGACGTAGCGAAACTTGTCGTGCAGGCTTCGCATCGTGACCGCCGAGCCGTACATCGGCAACGGACCATCGCGCCGCACCGAGATGGCACGGATGTCGTCGATGCCGTGCGTGTGATCGGCGTGATCGTGCGTGAACAGCACAGCGTCCACGCGGTCAATGCGATTTGCGATCAGCTGCACCCGCAATTCCGGAGGCGTATCGAGCAGCAGGCGCGTACCCCCTGCCGACTCGACCACCGCGCCGACCCGGGTGCGCTTGTCACGCGGATCGGGGGAGCGGCAGACGCCACAGTGACAACCCACCTGCGGCACACCGAAGCTCGTACCAGTGCCGAGGAAGGTCAGTCTCACACTGTCTCCACGCGCATGAAGTTCGTCGTGCCCGGAGTGTCGAATGGCACACCGGCAGTGACGACGATGTGATCGCCCGGGTCGGCGAGGTTCAGTCGACGTACGGCATTCAGGCCTTCCACGATCAGATCGTCGTAATTGTCGTGTCGTGGAACGAGCTCGGGCACCACGCCCCACACCAGCGCGAGCTGCCGGTAGGTCTTTTTCAGGTCCGTGCAGGCCACGCACGTCACGGCTGGGCGCATGCTCGAGACCACGCGCGCGGTGGAACCACTCTTCGTGAAGCAGACGATGGCCGGGGCGTGCAACATCTTCACTGCGGCACTGACGGCCGAGGCAATCGCCTCTGCGACTTCGTGCTTGTGCTCCATCATCCGGCGCTGGTCCTTGTTGGCCGAGTCGAGCTTGGAGCGTTGCTCGATCTCGACGATGATCCGCTGCATCGCCTCGACGGCGAGACGCGGATAGGCGCCGGCGGCCGTCTCGGCCGAGAGCATCACGGCATCGGTCCCATCGAGGATCGCGTTGGCGACGTCGGAAGCCTCGGCGCGTGTCGGACGCGGATGCGTGATCATCGACTCGAGCATCTGCGTGGCCGTGATCACCGGACGACCGAGGCGATTGCAGAGGGCGATGATCTGCTTCTGCGCCACCGGCACCCGCTCGAACGGCAGCTCGACACCGAGGTCACCGCGGGCGACCATGATCGCATCCGAAGCGGCGACGATCGTCTCGATGTTGTTCAGCGCCACGTCCTTCTCGATCTTGGCGACGAGCATCATGTCGCTCGGCACGAGACCGCGCAGCTGCCACAGATCCTCGGCACGACGGACGAAACTCAGCGCGATGTAGTCGAGGTCCTGCGCCACGGCGAAGGCGACGTCGACGCGATCCTTGTCGGTGATCGACGGCGCCGAGACGGCGATGCCCGGGAGGTTGATGCCCTTGTTGCTCTTCAACTCACCGCCGAAGATCACCTCGCAGCGCACCCGCTTGTTCATGACCTGCAGCACACGCAATTCGAGCAGGCCATCATTGATCAGGATGCGACTGTTCACCATCACGTCCTGCGCGAGCATCGTGTACGTGACCGGGATGTCGCCCGGCTCCTCCTCTCCCTCGTGGGCCAGGATCACTTCGCGGCCCGGCACGAGCTGGATCGGGTGCCCGAGGACACCGATGCGGATGCGCGGGCCCTGCAGGTCTCCCAGGATGGCGACCGGCACTCCGAGTTCCTCGGCGACTTCGCGCACGATCGCAATCGTTGCGGCGTGCGCCTCGTGGGTGCCGTGCGAAAAGTTGATGCGGGCCACATTCAGGCCGGCTTCGACGAGGCTCCGGATGCTTTCGCGCGTGGCGGAAGCAGGGCCAAGCGTGCAGACGATCTTCGTCTTCGGGGCAGTTACGGACACAGGATCGGCGTCGAGTGAAAACGGCGTCGGGGCTGCCGGGCCGTGCGGGCACAGCCGACACCCCACGCGCCGGCCCCCAGCAGGTGAACATAGCGAAACTGACGGCTCATTGTCGGCTTCCGCGGGCCAAATCGCGGGTCTCCGGGCATATTCAGGCTCCGAGACCTGCAGCTTGCGATGACGCCGCCGATTTCTCCGGTCGGATCAGGTTGCGGATCCCCGAGCCGAGACCAGCGGTCGCGCCAGCGAGCAGAACCGGCAGTGCCGCGACGGCCGTGATGAGTATGCCGGGCTGCAACTTCATGCTCAGCGCGAGGGACGTCATGAACGCCGGAAGGTCGCCGTGGGTAGCGACCCAGCCGAAAAGCAGTCCCCACGCGATCAGCGCGGCACCGCCAATCTGCAGCGCGACGCCTGTCCGCCGCGCACCGATCACGCCGAGTATGAGTCCAACCACGGGGAGCGCCCACCAGCCGATGACGAATTCGGCGGCGAGAAAGAGAATGACGGCGGTGACGAAGAACATGGGGCGTGACGGCGGGGTTGGTGGAGAATCGGCAGACGGCGGAAGCGTGTCTCGCGTTCAGGGACGCAGATCGAGCGTGGAGAGGATGCGCGTCTTCGGAAATGCAGCCTCGCTCTCGGGCACCATCAGCGAGTCGAGCTGACCGGTGCGCCATCGCTCGAGTCGATCGTCATACCGCCTGCTGGCGGGGTTACCGCTCTGGCCGCCGGGGTAGATCGCCCACGCGGTGCGCCGCTCCTTGGTCAACTCGACGATCATCCGCCAACTGGCGCCGTGGCTCCCGGTGGCGCCGGATGCCGGTGCCACGGTGCCGTACCCCGACGTGACCGCGAGGTGCTCACGATTGAAGCCGGCGAGGTTCACGAGATGGCGCACGTTGATGCCACCGGTTCGGCTCCACGCCCAGTTGGATCCGACCGGCCCGTGCACGAGCGACAACGAGTCGTACGCCGACTCGAGCGCGGCAGCGAGCAGCCCATCACGCGTCTCGACGGTGCCACCCGTGCGCCGATCATCCCACCACGTGCTGGTGGAGTCTCGCAACGCCTCGAGGAAGATCACGTTCGCCGGCACGGCCACGGGGGGCTTCCCTGCCTCGGCAATCAACTCATCCCAGGTGTTGCGAATCGCGCGCTTCATCGCGGCCTCGAAGAGCATCGGGGCCTGCGCGTCGAGCGCGTAGCGATGGTCCCAGTCACGAAGCAGGCTTGCCGCAGCGGCGAGTGTGGTGTCGCCACTGCGTTCGGCGGCACGCACGAAGTAGGGCGCGATGAGACGCGCGCGGACGCTGAGCGGATCGGTCTGCATCTGGCGCATGCGATCCGGCGTCATCTTGTCGTCGGCGCGCAGCATTTCGTTGAGGCGCATCGCACGCCACGGATCGGGCCAGTTGCTGCCGATGAATTTCGGCACCACCGCCGGATCGAACGGCTGCTGATTGGCGCTCACGATGAAGCCCTGCGCCGGATTGGTGGACTGCGGCATGTCGCTGATCGGGAGCATGCCGGTCCAATCGCTGGCGCGAGTGCGGCCGTCGCGCACGTACGTGCCTTCGCCGTCGTTCGGACGGATCGGATATTCACCATACGCGCGGATCGCGATGTTGCCGCCCCGATCGGCGACCAGCATGTTCTGCGTCGGCGTGCGATATGGCAGCATCGCCTCCTGCCATCCGGTAACGCTGCTGGCACGCGTAGCCGCGACGAAGCCATCGAGCTCGTTCGACGGATCGTGCGCCGTCCAGCGGAAGCTGAGCAGGTGGCCGTTCTCGGCCATCGTCGGCCCGCGGTGCGTGTAGAACACCGTGTCGGTCGCGATGATCTCGCCGCTCACGCTGCGGAACGTCTCGACGCGCGGTTTCAACGGCTGCCAGGCCCCATCGAGGCGATAGCGCTTCGGCGCCTTCATGTCGTCCACTTCCTCGAGGAAGTAGTCGGCCACGTCACCACCGGTGTTGGTGAACGTCCAGGCGACGTTCTGGTTGAACCCGATGACGATCGTCGGTGCGCCGGGGAACGTGACGCCGTAGACGTCGAGCGAATCCTTCACGACGAGATGCGCCTCGTACCAGATCGACGGCAGCGAGAGATCGAGGTGCGGATCGCCGGCCAGCAGAGCGCCACCGCTGGCGGTGCGCGTCGGTGCAATCGCCCAGTTGTTGCTGCCAAGTGCATCGCCGGTCTCGTCGGATGATGGCATGGCGAGAGCGGTGTGCTCGATGACGCCGGCGGCCTTCGCCGGCACGAGCAGCGACGTATCGGGCGCGCCGGGTGGTGGGAGCGTGGACCAGGCTTCGCGTGGCGCGATGCGACCCGTCACCGGTTGAATCGGTTCCTGCAGCGGATTGTTGCGCGGGAAGAGTGCATCGGCCGCCTCACGTCCAATGAGCGCGGCGGCGCGGGTGCGACGCAGATCGTTCGGATCGTGCGCCAGCGTGAGCGCCATGCGCATCAGCAGATACACCGAGTAGCGCGCGTCCCAGGCAGCCATTGGCTGTGCGCCGAGCAGCTTGTACTCGACCGGCGTGGTGGCCGGCGTCATGGTGGCGCGATAGGCGTTCACGCCATCGGCAAAGGCGCGCATGGCGCGCGACCCTTCACTGTTGCTGTCGAGCGCGGCCCACTTCTGCTCGGCGGCCCAGCCCAGGCCGAGGCGACGGGCTTCCTTGTCGAGCGGCAGCGCGCGTGCGCCGGCCAGCTCGGTCAGCGTGCCCGATGCCGCGCGATAGGTGAGCTCCATCTGGAAGAACCGATCGCGGGCCACCGCGTAGCCGAGCGCACGATAGGCGTCACGCGTGTTGGCGGCGTAAATGTGCGGTACCCCACGGTCGTCGAAGAGTACGCGCGTATCGGCGGCGAGTCCGGCGAGCGGCTGCTTTTCGCTCTCGGGGAGATCGCCGTAGCGCAGTGCGGCTGCCGCCCCGTTGACTGGATCGAGCAGCGAGCCCAAGGGCGGGATACCGGCGCGGCTCACTCCGCGTGCGCATGCGTAGAGCAACGCGGCCGTGAGGACTGCGCTGCCGATGGTTCCGACGAGACCTCGTGCCATACGATTCCGGGGCTGGATGCAGCAGGGGCTGCCCGCGCATTGCCGGCAGCCCCCGTGAACAATTTTTGACGCTGGAGCAGACTATACGCTAGCGACCGGGGCACGTCCGAGGGAGCGCAGCTTCGTCTCGAGTCCGGCGAGCAGCGTGTCGAACGACTTCTGAAAGCTGGCCAGCCCCTCGACGAGGAGCTTGTCGGTGACCGACGGCATGCTGATTCCCTCGCTGGCGAGGGCCTGCAACTGCTCGCGGGCCTCGTCCAGCCCGCGGTCGATGGTGCGGGCCGCATCGCCATGCTTCTGGAACGCGGCGATGGTGGCCGGCGGCATGGTGTTCACCGTGTCGGGACCGATCAGCTGCTCGACGTACATCACGTCGCGATAGGCGGGATTCTTCACCCCGGTGCTGGCCCAGAGCAGGCGCTGCACACGGGCCCCGCTCGCACGCAGCTTCTCCCACCGTTCACCGGAAAAGTGATGCTGGAACATTGCGTATGCCTGTTTCGCGTTGGCGATGGCGGCCTTGCCCTTGAGCGCACCGATGCGCGAGCGCGATGCATCGTCGGCATCGGCGATCATCGCCTCGAGGCGACTATCGACCTCGGTGTCCACTCGGCTGACGAAGAAGCTGGCCACGCTGGCGATGCGATGCAGCTCGCCGCCAGCCTTCATGCGATCTTCCAGCCCCGTGAGGTATGCTTCGATCACGCGCGCATACGCCTCGACGGCAAACAGCAGTGTGACGTTGACGTTGAGACCATCGGCGATCAGGCGACGCAGCGCCTTCGAGCCTTCCTCGGTGCCGGGCACCTTGATCATCACATTCGGCCGGTTCACCAGCTTCCAGAGACGATGCGCCTCCTCGACGGTGGCGTCGGCATCGTTGGCGACGTTGGGCGACACTTCGATCGACACGTAGCCATCGGTGCCGCCGGACTGCTCGTACACACTGCGGAACTGGTCGCACGCCGTACGCACGTCATCGCTCTCGATGAGCTCGAACAATTCCCATGGGGTGAGCGACTCGGGCGCGGCGGCCAGCTGCGCATCGTACGCCGTGCCGGTGGCGAGCGCCTTCTCGAAGATGGTGGGATTGGACGTCATGCCGGTGAGGGCATCGTCGGCAATCTGTTGTGTGAGGGCACCGTCGGAGAGGATGGTGCGATCGATATAGTCGAGCCAGACGCTCTGACCTGCAGCGTGCAGCTTGTGCAGTCGGGAATGCGGCATGAGCGGAATGTGCGGCGGGAAGCGGTGACCAGCTGTGCCAGATCTGAAAGATAACGGCCGGACGTCACCGATGGGCACCTTGACTGGCGCGAGCCGAGCCCTGAACCGGTGCCAGGAACGGACGACGGGCGCCGCGATGAGTTCGCAGCGCCCGTCGCACACCAGTCGAGCACCGGTCGCAGTACGGCGACCGGCAGCTCGCTTCAGACTTACGGGACGACAGTGACCGGCACGGAGAATTCCGACTTGCCCCAGGTCATGCGGATCGTGGCAGCGGCCGGCCCGGTGGCGGCCGTCGACGGCTCGAGCGCGATGACGAAGGCGTCACGCGCCTCGCTCAGCGTCTTCGCCGTCATGGGAACGCGGCCAAGGTCCATCGCCTGCTTGTACTCGGTGCCCCACTGGCCCGTCTGCTTGTTGATGATCAGCTGCATGCCCGACTCCGGGGCCCAGAGCGTGAACAGCGTGTACGACCCCTTCGGCACCGAGACGTTGCCGATCTGCAGGTTGGCCTCGGTGACCAGCGAGGTCGCGCCATTGGCACCGGTACGCCAGACCTGACCAGCGGGAATCAGATTGCCCTCGACCACGCGACCGCGGGCGAACGGTTGGCCGTAGTCGATCACGACCTTCATCGGGGCGGCACCGCGCACACCGGTGGAGACGGACAGCGCGGCGGTGGCGCGCGGCGAGGCTGCGATGGAGAGGCGACCGGCGGCTGGCGCGGCCATGGTCATGCCGCCCTGCGCGAACGCAGGCGTGGCGCTGGCAAGAACGGCGGCGGACAGCAGGGCAAATCGACGCATTGGACGTGGTTTCTGGAGTGTTGACGCCGCGCGGAACGACGCTGGCTGCGGCAGAGCAACAAAGGTATGCACGAGGTGGCATGGATGTTCCCCCTGTTCATCCCTCCCGGAAACGACCACATTCGCGCGGTGACCTTTGCTTCTGCCGCGCTCGCCGCGCTCGTCGTGCTTCAGGGTGGCGCTGCCCTGTTGCTGATCCTCCGCCTGCTGCCGGGCCGCACACGCAAGCCGCCGATCGAGCCGCTTCCGGGGGACGCGCACGCCGGTCGGGTGACGGTGGTGGTGACCAGCCTCGACGAAGTGCACCGGATCGGTCCCTGCCTGGACGGACTCCGGCGGCAGGGCCCGGCGATGCTGGAGGCGCTGATCGTGGACAGCCGCTCGACCGACGGCACCTGGGAGCTGATCCAGGCCGCCGCGGCACAGGACTCACGCATCGTGCCGATGCATGATGATCCCCTGCCGCCGGAGTGGGTGGGCAAGGTCTGGGCGCTGGAGCATGGACTGCGCCATGCCAAGGGCGAGTGGGTCCTCGGCATCGACGCCGACACCACGCCGCAGCAGGGTCTCGTGGCCGCCGCGGTGAACGCGGCCGAGCAGATGGGCTACGATGCGGTGAGCTTCGCGCCGCGCTTCAATGAGATGACGGTGGCCGAGCAATGGTTGCAGCCGGCGATGCTGGTGACGCTGGTCTATCGTTTCGGCGCCGCCGGCGAGAAGGCGCCACCCCCGGATCGCGTGATGGCGAACGGTCAGTGCTTCCTCGCCAGGCGTGCCACGCTGCTGGCCAACGGCGGCTACAGCAGCGCGCGCCGCAGCTGGTGTGACGACGTGACGCTGGCCCGCCACATGGCGCGCAACGGCGCCCGCGTTGGCTTCCTGGACGGCGCGAAGATCATCGGTGTGCGCGCGTACAGCGGGATCGGCCAGATGTGGCGCGAGTGGGGCCGTTCGATCGACCTGAAGGACGGCACGACGCCGTTCACGCAATTCCTCGACGTCTGCTTCGTGCTGCTGGTGCAGTTCGTGCCGCTCCCGGCCCTGCTGCTGGCGGTTTTCGCCGGCATCCCGGATCGCTCGCCGGGCACGTTCGGCGCAGCGTTCGTGTGGCTCAACGTGGCGCTGGTCGCGATTCGGGTGCTGCTCAACTTCGGGCTCGCCGGGTCGTATGCGGAGCGGCACTGGACGTTCTGGCTCTCCTTCACGGCCGACCCGCTGGCCGCCGTGCGCATCGTGCTCTCGTCACTCAAGCGCCCGCGACAGTGGCGGACTCGCCAGTACGAGGCGGACACGGTCGTGGCCTGACTTTTTTCGTGATCGGCGTGACGGTCGCTTTCGTTTGCGATCGTGAACTCTTTTCACGCGAAGCCGCGAAGCAACGAAGGTGAGGAGGGTTCCGTGCGCGCTCGAACCGCGCATCGCACAGAGGGCACTGAGGGCACGGGGGGGGGTGATCGCGTTCCACCGACTTTCACGCGCAGGGAAGCTTCCGACTGCTGTGGGAACAGCGGCGCCGCACGCAGTTCCCACAGCCGTTTCGATGCGTGTCGCGGCGTGCAGGCTTGCCTGTTGCATCCATTCCCCGTGCCCTCTGTGCCCTCTGTGCGATGCGCGGTTCGAACGTGCGCCAATCCCTCTCTACCTCCGTTGCTTCGCGCCTTCGCGTGAAAAGAGTTTGCTCTGTCACGATCAGCGTACGGACTGCGGAATGTGGCACGGCGAGCTGTGAGCGAGGTGCGGGGTAATGGCCGTGGCGGGGAACGGCGCTAGAATTCGGTCATGACACATCGCCTCTCTCGCCGCGACTTTCTGACCCGGACCGTCCTCGTGGCGGGGCTGGGCGTGCTTGCCACCAGCCAGGGTGCGGTCGCCCTGCCGCCGGCCACCCGCATCACGGTCTACAAGGATCCGGAGTGCGGCTGCTGCAAGAACTGGAACGACGCGATGCAGAAGTCGGGCTTCGCGGTGGACGTCCGTGACAGCCACGATCTCGGGACGGTGAAGGATTCCCTCGGGGTGCCGCCGGATCTCGCGTCCTGCCATACCGGCGTGGTGGCCGGCTACCTCTTCGAAGGCCATGTGCCTCCCGACCTGGTGCAGAAGGTGCTGCGCGAGAAGCCGGCGATCCGGGGGTTGTTCGTGCCGGGGATGC
>JBBSCZ010000061.1:0-14093 GCA_038249795.1 Gemmatimonadales bacterium
CAAGCGTCACGGAGAGGTAACGCTCGAGCCGCTGTCGCAGCGCGGGGCTACGCTCCAGTTCGCTCAGGAACGCCGCTGCATCCAATCTCCAGGCCGTCACCGCACCCTGGACCTCGGCACGCAAGGGTGCCACCCGGACGCCCAGCATCAGCCAGATCCCGAGCATGCCCTCATCCCCAATCAGTCCGACCGCGAGGCTGGAGTGACCCGACATGGGCGTGGACAGGGCAATAAAGCCGCGGCTAGGAAAAAAGATGTGGCGAATGGGCTGGCCCGGCTCGAGAATCACCTCCGAGGGCGAGAGTTCTATTTGTTTGCCACATCCGAGTAGACGTCGCTGAGCCCGCAGCGGCAGCGCGTCGATCAGTTGGTTGGTAGCGGAATCGGGCGAACCGTAGGGCATGGCAAGACTTTCGGCGGTGGCGGCATCAGATCGGCTCTGAGTCTGGCGAATTGCCGCGGCTTTCTCTGTTCGCTGGCCAACGGAGAGCCCCTGTCAGCGTGACCCTCAGCGGGCAAACCAGCGACGTCGCAACCAAGTGATCCAGCGAGACGCCGGCTTGCGGACGTACGCCATCGCCGCCTGCTTGATGCCCTCGGCCTGCGTCGGGTAGGCGTGAATGACATGCGCAATGGTTCCGAGGCCAATTCCGGCGACCATCGCCAGCGACAGCTGGTTGATCATCTCGCCCGCATGGCGTGCTACTACGGTGGCACCCAGGATTTCGTCGCTACCGTCTCGCACGTGGATCTTCACGAAGCCGTTTTCCTCGCCGTCGGCGATCGCCCGGTCGACGTCGTGCATCGGCACCGTGAAGGTCTTCACCGGGATGCCACGCTCGCGTGCCTGCCGCACATACAGACCGACATGGGCAATCTCGGGGTCGGTGTAGGTACACCACGGAATTGTTAGCGCGCTCAGGCGGTGACGGCCGAAGCACAGCGCATTGCGCACGGCGATGCGCGCCGATGCCTCGGCGGTATCGGTAAACTGGTGCTCCAGGCAGACATCGCCGGCAGCGAAGATGCGCCGGTTCGACGTGCGCAGGAAGTCGTCCACGACAATGCCCTGCTCGGCGTCGTAGGCAACACCGGCGGCCTCAAGGTTCAGCCCCGACAGCGCCGGCATGCGGCCGATGCCGGTGAGGATCTCCTCGACCACTATTGTCGCGACGTTGCCGTCGTTGAGCGTCTCGACGATCTTCTTGCCGCCCTCGATACGCACGTTGACGGCCTTGGTGTTCAGATGGATCTCGACGCCGTCGCGCGCCATTGCCTCGGTCAGCAACTGGGCGGCGTCGCGTTCTTCCTTCGGCAGGAACAGTGGCTCGGCGTGAGTGATGATGGTGCGGCAGCCGAAGCGGCACAGCGCCTGTGCGACCTGGCAGCCCACTGGGCCGCCACCGATAACCAGCAGGCTCTTCGGCAACGCGGTCAGATCGAACAAGGTCTCGTTCGTCAGGTAGCCGGCGTCGTCGAGGCCGGGGATCGTTGGCAGCAGCGAACGTGATCCGGTGGCGATCAGCGCCTTCTTGAAGCGCAGGCGCTGGCCGTCCACTTCGACGGTGTCGGCACCGACAAAGGAGGCCGTGCCGAAGAAGAGGTCGACGCCGGCGGCGGCGACACGTCGTGCCGAGTCGACGCGTCCGGCGCGTGCGCGGACGTGGCGCATGCGCTCCATTGCCAAGGAGAAGTCGACTTCAATGGTTGGCGGCGTACTGGCCCCGTAAGCCGGGGCGTTGCGCATCTCGGCATACAGGCGCGATGTCCGTATGAGCGCCTGCGACGGCACGCAACCGTAGTTCAGCGACAGACCGCCCAGCAGGTGCTGTTCAATGAGCGCAACGCGAGCGCCAAGCGCTGCTGCTGCGCGGGCGGCCACCAGTCCGGCCGGCCCGGCACCGACGACGAGCAGGTGGTACCGCTCACGTGGTGTTGGGTTGCGCCAGTCGGGCGGCCGGCCGTTGAGGCAGAGTTCGCCGTCGTCGAAGCCAGCGTGCGGAAGGTCCTTCAACGGTTGGAACTGGAGCATCGATTGTCGCCTGAGTGGCCTACAGCCAGCCGCCGCTGAAGCCGGCACGACGCAGCCCAGCGCGGAGGAACGGGTTGCCGCGGCCCAGCCGCCATGGCAACCCGCTGCGGTGGTTCTCGATCATCAGCACGATCATTCCTTGGTCGAGGCCGAATTCTCGCGGCGAGACCCAGCCGTTCGAACCGGCCTCGTCCACGGTGGGGTTGTAGCCGCTGGCTCGAATCAAGCCCGCTTCGTCGGTGCCCGAGCGCGCCTGCAGCGCTCGCAAGGCCGGCAGCACCAGCTCGGGCGCGAAGACCAGCGATGACAGCGTCGAAGAAGCGCAGAGCGTGCCATCGTCGGGGCCGTAGGGCACGCCGCGGGCCGCATAGCCGTAGAAGGTCTGCCAGCGGCCGGCGATGCGGCGCGCCGCGGCATGTGGCCCATTGCCGGCCGACAGGCCCCAGTGGTCCGCGCCATAGCCGGCAAAGCTGCCGGGGTTGCGCATTGCATATTCGCGCTGCACGTAGGTGGCACGCCGACTGTTCTCGAAGTAGTCGCAGTCCTTTTCGCGCATGAAGGAATCGCGGATGCCGCGGAAGTCGATCCACGCGTGCGAAAACTGGTGGATGAACAGCGGTCCGGCGTACAGGAAGTCGTACCCATACAGGTTCTCCCACTGGTATGTCGAGGTCCAGGCGCAGAAGCACCCGTCGGTGAGCGCGTGCGTGGGCGAGCCCAGACCCAGCACGTAGAGCAGGATCGCCTCGCTGTAGCCCTCCCAGCCGTAATTGAGGAAGCCGCACTCGGGTTTCCAGCCATGCGTCACCGCGCCGCCCTCGCGCTGCGCCCAGCGCCAGTCGACGCGGCGGTACAGCGCGTCGGCCAGCCGGCGCAGCTCGATCTCGTCGACCGTATCGGCGTCGAAGTACACCGCAGCGGTCAGCACGCCGGCAATCAGAAAGCCGGTGTCGATCAGCGAGACTTCAGAGAGCCAGACGCGCGTGCCGCTCACCATGTCGAGGAAGTGGAAGTAGAAGCCGCGGTAGCCCGTGGCGCGGGTGCTGCCCGATTGATCGCTGGCCATCAGGAAGCGCAACGTCACGAGCGTGCGCTCGACGGCATCGCTGCGGTCCATCCAGCCTCGCTCGACGCCCACCGGGTAGACTGACAGCGCAAAGCCGATCACCGCGATGCTCGACGGCGCGCCTTCGCGTGTGGTGTCGGCCACCAGGCCGTTGCGCGGGTTGTAGGCCCGCAGGAAATAGTCGAACGCGTCACGCTGCAGACGGTCAAGGAGCGCTTCGTCGGCCCGATCGGCAGTCACGGTGACGCGACTGCCCGGTCGACGAGCGCCTGCGCTTCCTTCAGGATTCGTTGCAGGTGACCGGTGCCACTGAAACTCTCGCCGTAAATCTTGTAGATGTCCTCGGTGCCCGACGGCCTGGCGGCAAACCAGCCGTTTTTCGCGATGACCTTGATGCCGCCGATCGCAGCGCCGTTGCCCGGTGCATGGTCGAGTACGGCCGTGATCGCTTCGCCCGCCAGTTCGCGCGCGCTGATGCTTGCCGGCGCCAGCGCGGCGAGTTGCGCTTTCTGCGCCGCCGTCGCTGGCGCTTCGATGCGGTCGGCCACCGGCTCGCCAAGCGCCTGCACCAGTTCCGCATACAGCTGGGCCGGATCGCGACCACAGCGCGCCGTGATCTCGGCGGCCAGTAGCGCCGGCACGAGGCCGTCCTTGTCGGTGGTCCAGACTTTGCCGTCGCGGCGCAGGAAAGTGGCACCGGCGCTTTCCTCGCCGCCGAAGCCGAGCGAACCGTCCAGCAGGCCAGCCGAGAACCACTTGAAGCCGACCGGAACTTCGCACAGCTTGCGGTCCAGCCTTGCTGCGACACGGTCGATCAGGCTGGTGCTGACGACCGTCTTGCCGACTGCGGCATGCGCGTTCCACGACGGCCGGTGCCTGAACAGATAGTCAATGGCGACCGAGAGGTAGTGGTTCGGCGGCATCAGACCGGTCTTGGGCGTGACGATGCCGTGGCGGTCGTGGTCGGTGTCGCAGGCGAACGCGATATCGAAGCGATCCTTCATGCCTTGCAGGCGTTGCATCGCATACGGCGACGACGGGTCCATGCGGATCTTGCCGTCCCAGTCCACTGTCATGAAACCGAAGGTCGGGTCGACGACGTCGCTGACGACGGTGAGGTCGAGCCGGTACTGCTCGGCGATGCGCGCCCAGTAGTGCACGCCGGCACCGCCGAGCGGATCGACGCCGATGTGGAGCTTCGCGTCGCGGATGGCGTCGAAGTCGATCATGCTGCCGAGATCGGCCACATACTCATCGAGGAAGTCGTGGCGGTGCGTGGTCGCGGCGCGCAGCGCCTGTCCGTACGGCACGCGCTTGACACCGCGGAGCGCGGTTTCGATGTATCGGTTCGCGGCGGCCTCGATACCGGCGGTGATGTCGGTGCCGGCCGGACCGCCGTTGGGCGGGTTGTACTTGAAACCGCCGTTGTCCGGCGGGTTGTGCGAGGGTGTTACCACGATGCCGTCAGCCAGCCCCGAGCTTCGCCCCCGGTTGTGCGCGAGGATCGCGTGCGACACCGCCGGTGTCGGTGTGTATTCGTCGCTCAATGCCAGCATCACATCGACGCCGTGTGCGGCCAGTACCTCCATCGCACTCGCGCCGGCCGGCTGCGACAGCGCGTGCGTGTCGATCCCCAGAAACAGCGGCCCGGAGATGTGCAGGCGTTGGCGGTACTCGCAGATGGCCTGCGTGATCGCCAGCACATGCCACTCGTTGAATGAGAGATCGAACGACGAGCCGCGATGGCCGGAGGTGCCGAAGGCGACCCGCTGCGACGGCACTGCAGGGTCGGGCATGCCGGTGTAGTACGCGGTGACGAGGCGGGGCACGTCGACGAGCAGCGTGCGGGGCGCCGGCTTGCCGGCCAGGGGGCTGATCAGGGTGGGCATCGTTGGCTCGTCACGCTTGGGTGCCGGGCGGGCCCTCGGTCACGGTCATGACTGGGCCCTGGACCGATGCGCATGCTTTTCCCGGATGCGCGCCAGTAGCGCCCGCCATGATTTTGCAAAGGCGTCGGCACCTTCGCGCTGCAGGCGAGAAGCCAGCGCTTCGTTGTCGATGCCCTCGCGCCTGAGCGCTTCCAGCACCGCCTCGGCGTCGCCCCCATCGACTGGCAGCGCGGCTACGACCTCGCCGTGGTCGGCGAAGGCCTGCAGAGTCTTCTCGGGCATCGTGTTGATCGTGTCGGGCGCCGCCGGGTCTTTGGTGCCGGTGCTGGCCCACAGCAGCCGCTGCGGTCGGGCACCCGCTTCGGCTAGCTTCAGCCAGCGCGATGAGGCGAGCAGATCGCGATAGGCCTTGTAGGTACGCATCGCGATCGCGATACCCAGACAGTTCTGGAACTGCGGCGTCCCAGCGGCTGACGAACAGCGAGGCCACCGAGCGCACGTTCGGGTCCAGGCCCGCCTCGATGCGGCGTTCAATGCAGCGCAGGTAGGCCTCGGCCGCCGCGAGATACTGCTCGCGCGAGAACAGCAGGGTCACGTTGACTGGCACGCCGCCGAAGATCGATTCCTCGATGGCTTCGATGCCGGCTGCGGTGCCCAGAATCTTGATGAAAAGATTTGGTCGGTCCGCCGCCGCATGCAGCCATGCCGCAGCGTGGATGGTGCTGGCCGCATCTTCAGTGAGCAGCGGCGACACCTCGAGCGAGACCCAGCCGTCGAGCCCATCGGTCGCATAGAAGATCGGGCGGAGCAGATCGGCCGCCGTGGTCAGATCCTCCAGTGCCAGCGCCAAGAACAGCTTCTCTGCAGATTCTCCGTGCCGCGCCAGCCGGGCAATTGCCTCGTCATAGAAGCTGCCATGGCCGATGGCGTGTTCAAAGATCGTCGGGTTCGACGTTAGCCCAGTCACGGACCAGTCGGCGATGTGGCGCGCCAGCCTCCCGGTCATCAGCATTTCGCGGCTGATGTTGTCGACCCACAGGCTCTGGCCCAGGTCGTGCAGTTTCTTTGTGCTGGCGTTCATGACGTCTCCTGTATTCCCTGTGCACGTCGATGAGCACGCAGCGTGTTGTCAACATCGAGCAGAACGACCACGTTGGCCGTCATCGGAGACCTCGGCCAGCCGCGCCGATGCGTGTCGGCGCGTCGTTGACTGCCGGGTCGTGCCAGCCGCCGTCGCCGGCCATGGCATCGCCGAGCAGACGTTCGTAGGTCGACATCGTGCTCGGGTCGTCCTCGCCCAGGTACAGCTCGCGCTGCACGCCGACGAATTCCTTGCCCGGCCGCTTGACGCGCGCCGCCAGCGCGATGCTGGCCTCGGGCTGCAGACGGAAGCGGAAATAGTTGGCGCGGCCACCGGCCGGCGCGGAATCGTCGAACAGTCGCTGTGGCGGTGGCTGCATCTGTACCTGGACTTCGACCACCGAACGCGGCAGCTGCTTGCCTGCGCGCAAGTACCACGGCACGCCGGCCCAGCGCCACGAATCGATGAACAGCCGCAGCGCGCAGATGGTCTCGACATCCGAGTCGGGCGCGACACCGCGCTCCTTGCGGTAGTCCGCGTACTGGCCACGCACCAGATCGCCGGGCTTCATCGGCAGCATCGCGCGCAGCACGCCGGCCTTGGCGCTGTGCACGGCCTCGAAGCTCTGGAATGCCGGCGGCTCCATCGCCAGTAGCGCGACGATCTGGAACGGATGGTTCTCGACCACGTCGCGCAGGCAGTCGGCGCTCTCGTAGAAGGCGCCGCGCGCGCTGACACCGAAATCCTCGGCCAACGTCAGCTGCACGCTGGCGATGTGGTGGCGGTTCCACACCGGTTCGAGGAACGTGTTGGCGAAGCGAAAGTAGAGGATGTTCATGATGGCATCCTTGCCCAGGTGGTGGTCGATGCGAAAGATCGACGGCTCGGGGAACACCGCCTGCGTCACCGCATTCAGCTCGCGCGCCGACGCGAGGTCGCTACGGCCCAGCCCCTGAATCACGGTGGCGAACAGCGATGGCGGAATGGCGAGATAGAACGCCGGCCGCTTCGCGCCGCCGAGCGCGGCTTTCAATGCGGTGAGGGTGGCGGGGTCGTTGTAGTCGCCGCTGACGTAGTCGAGCAGCGCCATCAGCCGCTCGAACGCGGCGGGGTCGTCGATATCACCTTCATGATCTTCGTGCAGCAGGCTGTCGCGCACGTGGCGGTGCCATTCGTCGACCCCCCACTTCGACGACGCGATGCCGATCACGGGCACCGTCAGGTGGCCTTTCTTGACCATCGCATACAGCGCCGGGAAGATTTTCTTGCCGGCCAGGTCGCCGCTGAAGCCGAACACGACGAGCGCGTCGGAATGCGGCCGCTCCGCGCTCGAGCCGGTTCGTGTGGTGGCGCTCATTGGGTGTCGTCTGCCGGCTTCTCAACGTGGCCCGCCTTGATCAGGCGCCGCGCCATGCTCGCACCCATCCGTCCCGGACCAATCATTCCCAGTTGCATGTGTTTCTCCGCTCTACGTCGTATTGATCTAACGACTGCGGGGCAAGTTCACGACGATCGCGTGCACCTGACCGTCATCGACTAGGGTGATCGCGTCACCGTCAGCTTCGACGCCATCGTGGACGACGCTCGCTGCAGCCTGCGCTTCGGCGCGGCGGCAGCTGATGTCGTAGCGCGAAGCGCCAAAGCGGTATTGCATGTCGAAGGCCTGCCAGTGCGACGGCAGCAGAGGGCGCATGCGCAGCAGGTTGCCGCGGCGCTGCAGGCCGAGCAGTGACTCGGTGGTCAACCGAAGCATCCAGCCGGCCGATCCCGTGTACCAGGTCCAGCCGCCGCGCCCGGTATGCGACGCGTTGGCGTAGACATCGCCGGCAAGCACATAAGGCTCCACCTGATAAGTCGCCACGGCGGCTGCATCGCCCGCATGGCTCAGCGGGTTCAACAGCGCAAACAACTCCCACGCGCGCTCGCCATCGCCCAGCGCGGCAAAGGCCATCGCCACCCACGCCGCGGCGTGCGTGTACTGGCCGCCATTCTCGCGTACGCCTGGCACGTAGCCCTGGATGTAACCGGGCGATGGCTTGCTGGTATCAAAAGGCGGGTCAAGCAACTGCACGAGCCGCGAGTCGCGGTGCACGAGTCGCTCGTCGAGCGATGCCATCGCACGCCGTGCGCGTTCGGCAGGTGCCGCGCCCGACAGCACCGACCAGCTCTGCGCGATCGAGTCGATCTGGCATTCGGCGTTCGCTGCCGAGCCGAGCACCGTGCCATCGTCGAACCAGGCGCGTCGGTACCAGGCGCCGTCCCAAGCCGCTGCCTCGATGCGCGTGCGCAGTCCCTCGGCCTCGTGTTCGCAGAGTTCGGCAAAGTCGACATCCGCATGCGCGCGCGCCAGCGGCGCGAATTGCGTCAGCACCTCGAACAGGAAGAAGGCCATCCAGACGCTTTCGCCGCGGCCATCGGCGCCAACCAGGTTCATGCCGTCGTTCCAGTCGCCCGAGCCCATCAGCGGCATGCCATGCGCGCCGTAGACCAGGCTCCGGCGGATCGCGCGCACGCCGTGTTCGTACAGGCTCGCAGTCTTGTCCGAGACTCGAGGCAGCTCGTAGTTCGATGCCTCGTCTTCGGTCAGCGGCCGGCTGTCGAGGAAGGGGCAGGGGGTGTCGAGAACGCCGCGGTCGCCGGTGACCTCGACGTAGCGGCAGGTGGCGAGCGGCAGCCACAGGAAGTCGTCGGCACAGCGGGTACGCACGCCCTTGCCCGACGGCGGATGCCACCAGTGCTGCACGTCGCCTTCGACGAACTGGCGCGAGGCGGCGCGCAGCAGGTGCTCGCGCACCAGGGCCGGCGTCGCGTGGACCAGCGCCATCACGTCCTGCAGCTGGTCGCGAAAGCCGAATGCGCCGCTGGATTGATAGAAGGCCGTGCGGCCCCACAGGCGCGAAGCGATCACTTGATACAGCAGCCAGCCGTTGGCCAGCACGTTGAGCGCTGGATCGGACGTCTGTACCTGCACGGCCCCGAGTGTGTGGTGCCAGAACGCGTGCACGGCTTCGAGCGCCTCGCCTGCCGCCCCGGGCCGCCGCCAGCGGCACACCAGCTCGCGCGCCTCGTCGGCGGTCTTGCCGGCGCCGAGTCTGAACACCACGACCTGCGTCTGCCCCGGCGCCAGGTCGACGGTGACACGCAGCGCCGCACAAGGGTCAAGCGCGGCGCCTACACGGCCCGACAGTCGCGCCTGCGTCAGTGCGGCCGGTGCGGCCAACGTGCCCGCCGCGCCGAAGAAGTCCGCGCGGTCGCCGCAGACATCGCTCGCCGCGGGGGCGGCATCGGGATGGGCATCGGAATGGGCATCGAAGAAGGCGGTGCGGTCGGCGAAGTCGGTGTTGTAGGCATTGCGGGCGAACAGCGCGCCGGTCTGCGCGTCGACCGCCGTCACCACCTGCATCTGCGTCTTCGCGCGTTCGTCACCGAGCACCCAATCGACGTAGCCGATGACCGAAAGCCGGCGCTGTCGATCCGATCGATTGCGCAAGCTCAGTACCGAGAACTTGACCGGGCTGTCGATCGCGACATACATGCGCAATTCAGACTCGATCTCGTCTTCGGCATGCTCGAAGACGCTGTAGCCGAACCCGTGACGTGTCGTGTACGCGCCAGCAGCACGCGTGGGCAGCAGCGTCGGTGACCAGAAGCGGCCGCTGGCGTCGTCGCGGATGTAGAACGCCTCCGTGTTGGGGTCGCTGACCGGGTCGTTGGACCACGGCGTTAGGCGGAACTCGTGCGCGTTCTCGCTCCAGGTGGTCGCGCTGCCACTCTCGGACACGAGCGTGCCGAAGTCGGGGTTCGCGATCACGTTGACCCAGGGGGCGGGCGTCATGCGCGCCGCTGACGTGGTGATGACGTATTCGCGCCCGTCGGGGGTGAAGCCGCCGTAGCCGTTGAAGGCGAACAGGTCGCCGGGCGAGGCGTGTCTCGCGACCTCGGGTGGCGGCGTTTTTGCAGGGCCTTCGCTGGCTGCGGGCGTCGCATCGACGGGGTGATACGCGAGTTGTGCCGCTAGCTCCTTGGCGTCGGTGACGACGATCCGCGCGACACTTTGCAACAGGACGCGATCGCCATCGTCAAGCGTTGTGTCGTCGAGCACGAATATACCGCCGAGTCCGGCATCGACCTGCTGCCGGACGCGGTCGAAGCAGCTCGGCTCGCCGTCATGCGATGACGTACACAGGACTACCAACTCGCTGCGCAGACCGAACGCAGTCCAGTAGGCGTGTGCGCGCACCATCTGCTGGGTGAATGCGGAAGGCTCCGCATCGGTCAGTTGCAGCAGCACGACAGGCAGGTCGCCCGAGATGCCGAACCCCCAGAGACCCGACTGCCCGCGGCGGTTCTTCTCGATGACGTCGGCGTCGGCACGCAGCTGGGCTGTCGCGTACACGATCGATGCTGCCATGCGCTGGTAGAGCAATGCGTTGACGTCGCTTGTCGCGAGCGTGCGCAGCACGGTTCGTCGGTAGGTGCCGGCCTGCTCGAGGATCTGCTTCGCCGCACCGGTATCCCTGAGCTTGCGTGCCCGCGCGACGCAGGTCTCGCGCGTGCTCGCGACACCGATCAGCCAGTCGATTGTGATCGACGCACCAGCTTCGAGGACGAACGGCACGCGGATGGCGGCCACGGCGTCGAGCACGGGACCCGCAGTACCCGACAGCGCGGCACCATTGTCCAAGGCCTGCGGATCGCCCGCATCGCGGCCGCGTCCGATGAAGCGCATGCGGTCGGTCTCGAAGCTCACAGCTCCCGCCGCCGAACCGCTTGTTAGCACCGTGTGAAAGAGCCAGGGCGTCGGATCGGCAGGCGTGCTCGGCCGCCGGGTCGCGAGGATCGACTGCAGTGACGGATCGATTTCGGTCTCGACGAAGAGCTTGCTGAACGCCGGGTGCGCCGCGTCGGTTGCCGGCGGGCTCAGCACGATTTCGGCGTAGCTCGTCGCGCTGAGGGCCAGGCGCCTTTCGCCAAGATTCGCAAAGACGACGCGACGCAACTCCACCGGGTCATCGATCGAGACCGCGAGTTCGCTGCGGATCTCGAGGTCTTCAGCCCGCGACCAGACGATGGCGCGCCCGTCGTTAAAGTCGTGTCCGCTCGACTCCGTTGACCCGCCGGCTGGCGCCGCATCGCAGCGCACATGGCAGCGCGCGCCGCCGGAATCGAGCGTCGCGTCCGCACCCCAGCGCGTGACAGCCAAGCTTTCCCAGCCGCTGAACCCATGGCCCGACGCCGTGACCGTGACGTGATAAGAACCGTTGGACAGGAGTTGAAGTTCGGGCATGGCTGGAGCGGCCGCGCAAGGCGCGGCGGTTGACGACTGGCCCGCAGAGTGCGCGCCACGCTCGGCGTCCGTCCGTGCGGTATCGAACAGACAATGGTCCAAAAACGGGTAACAGTCGCATCGAGCCGTCCGCGATATCACGCGTACGAATGTAAGGAGCGAATCCATGTTGCGAACACTGAAAGAACTGCACGACTACTCCATCGGCGCTGTCGACGGCCTCATCGGTCACGTCAAAGACCTGTATCTGGATGACGAGTCTTGGATCGTGCGCTACCTGGTGGTCGATACCGGCGGCTGGCTTTCCGGCCGCAGAGTGTTGATCTCGCCAATGGCGATCGGCGACCCCAATTGGGCCGGGCGCTCGCTGCCGGTCTCGATCACCAAGGAGCAGGTCAAGAACAGCCCCGACGTCGATACCGAACAGCCTGTCACGCGACAGCACGAGTTGGAGTATTCCCGCTACTACGGCTACCCGTACTACTGGGGCGGTAGCGGCTACTGGGGCGGCGGGATGTATCCCGGCATGATGGTGTCGGGCTACGGGGGCTTTGGAAACCAGCAGACCATTCTCGAGGTGCGGGAGAGCGGCCAGGCGCACACCCCAGGGGATCGTGACGCCGATGGCGACCCGCACCTGAGAAGCTGCAAGGCGATCACCGGCTATAACATCCATGCCAGCGACGGCGACATCGGCCACGTGAGTGGCATGCTGATCGACGACGAGACCTGGGCCGTGCGCTATCTCGTCGTGGATACCAGCAACTGGTGGGGCGGTCACCAGATGCTCGTCGCACCACAGTGGATCGAAGGCTTGAGCTGGTTAGAGCGCACCGTCTCGGTCAGGTTGACGCGGCAAGCCGTGAAGAATGCGCCCGCCTTCGAGCCCACCGGGAGCCTGACCCGCGAGGACGAAGCCCTTTTGTACCAGCACTATGGCCGCAACGGGTACTGGGCGACAGGTGAGAAGCCCGTTTCTGATGGATCACACGTCTGACGACACCTTCGCGCCGTGCCCTGCTCGGCGCGCAGCGATTCACATCGCCAAGGACTTAGTTTGCGACCGGAGGCCAAGCCGCGAGTGCGATTTCATGGCGCTCCGTACGCCAACAGACAGACCTGACCGCGGTGCCGGCACATAGTCATCAATATCGGCCGGCCTTCGATTCGAAAAGATGTTGCGGCTCGCTACGTCGGCGTATAGACCAGAGGAAGTCAATGAGGAAGAAGGAACAGCGTAGGCGCGCTGACCATGCGAGCCGCAGCAAGCATCTCGTGGCGCAGAATCGCAACACCGTCTTCGAGTTCACGCCGCGCTGCGTGGCCACGCAGCGACTGGCGTGCTGAAGCCATGGGTGGCCTACCCGCTGAGCCGAACCGGGGCGTGATCACCGCGGTGCGGGGCAGCGTTGTCGACGTGCGCTTCGATGACCGCTTGCCGCCGATCCGCACGCTGCTGCACGCGGGCGCCAGCGGCGAAATGTCGATCGAAGTACTGACTCAGATCGATGCCCGCCACGTGCGCGGCATCGCGCTGACGCCAACACAGGGCCTGGCACGCGGCGTGTCGGTGTCGGACACAGGCGGGCCGCTGCTGGCTCCGGTCGGCAAGGCCATCCTGTCGCGTATGTTTGACGTCTTCGGCCACGCCATCGACCGCCAGGACGAACCGAAGGACGTGACGTGGCGCTCGGTGCACCGCGAGCCGCCGCCGCTGGTCCATCGTTCGACCACCTCGGCCATCTTCGAGACCGGCATCAAGATGATCGACGTACTGGTGCCGCTGGAAACCGGCGGCAAGGCAGGGCTGTTCGGCGGTGCGGGTGTGGGCAAGACCGTACTGCTGACCGAGATGATCCACAACATGGTCGGCAAGCACGAGAGCGCCAAACAGGGTGTCAGCATCTTTTGCGGCATCGGCGAACGTTGCCGCGAAGGCCAGGATCTCTACGCCGAGATGAAAAAAGCCGACGTGCTGAAGAACATGGTGATGGTCTTCGGCCAGATGAACGAGCCGCCCGGTGCGCGCTTCCGTGTCGGCCAGGCCGCGCTGACCATGGCCGAGTACTTCCGCGACGACGAGCAGCGCGACGTGCTGCTGCTGATCGACAACATCTTCCGTTTCATCCAGGCCGGCTCCGAGGTCTCGGGCCTGATGGGCCAGATGCCGTCGCGCCTCGGCTACCAGCCGACGATGGGCACCGAGCTGTCGGGCCTGGAAGAGCGCATCGCCAACACCGACAGCGGCGCGATCACGTCGATCCAGGCCGTCTACGTGCCGGCCGACGACTTCACCGACCCGGCGGCGGTGCACACCTTCTCGCACCTGTCGGCGTCGCTCGTGCTGTCGCGCAAGCGGGCCGGCGAAGGCCTGTTCCCGGCCATCGACCCGCTGCAGTCGAATTCCAAGATGGCCACGCCAGGCATCGTCGGCGAGCGTCACTACGCGCTGGCGCAGGAGATCCGACGCACCCTAGCGCAGTACGCCGACCTGAAGGACATCATCGCGATGCTGGGCCTGGAACAGTTGTCGCCGGCCGACCGTGCCGTCGTCGCGCGCGCGCGTCGGCTCGAACGCTTTTTGACGCAGCCCTTCTTCACCACCGAACAGTTCACCGGTCTGCAGGGCAAGCTGGTGAGCCTGGCCGACGCGCTCGACGGCTGCGAACGCATCCTGCGCGACGAGTTCAAGGACTACCCCGAAAGCGCGCTGTACATGATCGGCGCGATCTCGGAAG
>JBBSCZ010000062.1:0-13963 GCA_038249795.1 Gemmatimonadales bacterium
ACCGCGTCGGTGGTGACGAGCGTCGGGGTGATGGTGCCCGAGAAGCCGGGCGCGATGTTGAAGGTGAAGGCGTAGACCGCAAAGTCACCCGTCTCGAATCCGCCAGCTGCATTGAGGTAACCGGCCTTCAAAACCGCATCGTTGGTGCCGGGGAACAGGACATTCTGCGCGCCGAAATCGAAGCTCGAGGTGAACTGGCGGCTGGCGAACGCGAGCGCCAAGCCGTTGAAGCCGATGTCGACGCCAAGCGCGGCCGCCTGGTTCGCGCCGACGTCCCAGCGCACCGTGATCTGGACCTGACGACCTGTCGGGCCGGTGTTGGTGATCGGACCGTACGTCAGGCTGACCGGGTACACCGCAGGCGGCGGTGTGCAAGTGATAGCGATGTTCACCGTCACCGTACCACCCGCCACCACGCCCGAGTACGGTACCGGTCCGGGCGCGTCGCACCCGGAGGGCAAGGTGGTCACGACGATGCTGCCGTTTCCGGCCGGCACGCTGCCGATAGAGAAGGCGCCAGCTGCGCTGGCAGTCACGGGCGGCAGCGCGGCACCACCCGCAGGCGTGAGAATGAGCGTCGCCGACCCGATGCCCGCACCGCCGGCGCCTCGGGTGATCACGCCGCTCACCGTCCCTGTGGTGAGCGTTTGGCACGTCACGGCGATGTTCACCGTGGCCGTGCCTCCGGCTGCAAGACCGCTGTATGACTGAGAGCCGGGCGTCTCGCATCCGACCGGGAGATCGATGATGGTGAGCGAACCGGAACCGGCACCCGGGCCCGTTCCGATGGGCACGCTCAGCACCTCGTAGCTGCCGTCATCACCGCTCGTGGCGGGGGCGAGCGCCACACCGCCCGTCGGCTGCAGCAGCACGCGTGCGCCGGCGATGCCGGCACCACCGGTGCTGCGCGTGATGCGCCCGCGTACGGTGCCGGTGGCGGCACCGAGCGGTGTGCAGGTGACGGTGAAGTTTGCGGTCGCGGTGGTTCCCGCCGTCACCGTGACAGTCTGCGCGGCGGGTGCCGAGCATCCGGCGGGCAACGTTGAGAGCGCGACGGTTCGCGCGCCTGCGGTCACGCCCGGGATGCTGTACGCGCCCGTCGCACTGGATTGCGCGTTCTGACCGCCGGTGACGGACACTGTGACTCCAGCAAGCGCGCCACGCGTCGCCGACGAAACGGTTCCGACGATCGTGCCAACGGTGGGCGATGCCGCGGTGACCGTCACAGTCAGGTCGCGCGTCGCGGTAGCGCCGGTATTGTCGGTCACGGTTAACCGGACGTTGAATGTTCCAGCGATGGCGAAGGTATGCGAGGCGGTCACACCGGAGCCCGAACCACCGTCACCGAACGACCAGGCATAAGAGGCAATACTACCATCCATATCGCTCGAACCCGCGCCCGAGAACGATACGACCGCGCCTACAGTCGCTGTGCCAGGGCCACTAATGACTGCGGTCGGAGGCTGGTTCGGGGCACCGACCGCGGAGATGTTGAGCTTGCTTTCGGCTACCCGCGTCCGGTTGCCGAGCTGACCCAACGGCGGCGTCACAACCTCACTGATTACTGTCGACGTGGTCACTTCGGTTCCTGCGGCGCCCACCACCGTATACCACGTTCGCATGACCGCAATGTTGCCGGTCAGCCCCTGCCCGCCTAAATTCAATGCTGCAAAGGCAATTTCGCGGTTGGACCTTGCATTCACTATCACCACATCGAACTCACCTGCGGTACGCGAGCTGTCGTATCGCACCACGGCCGGATCGAAGCTAATCGCACCCGACACACCCGCCAGCTCCTGCGCGGGCTCGGCCGACATATCGATGGACGTCAGCAGCGCGATGCGGTCTCCGGGACGCGCCGTGGACGCTGCCCACTGCTGGCGAAGGACGAACGGACGCCCTGCGGTATCCACCGGCACGGTCGGCTTGCGACACGTGATGGTGAACCGCACTGTGTCCACAGCGAGCGCACGCGGCTGCAGGTCGAACTTCCTCGCACCATTGAGCACGCACGGTGCCTCGATGTCGCCAACGGATATTTCGTAGTCACCCGGACGCAGATTGTCGAAACGCGTACTGCCGTTGCTGCCAGACACCACGCGGGTCTCAAAGTAGACTCGCTCATTGGCAGGCGTGCCGGCCTCGCGGATAATTCCGGACGCGGTGATTGTTACTCCGTCGGCATCGACGGTGTCGCCAGCAACGGCAACCACAGTGACAATGCTGGCCTTGCGCGGATCACGGCAGCTCACCTGAAACGTCACTTGGCGCTGCGTCTCGGTCCCTTCGTCGGTGATCGTCACCGCGCGCACCGTATCGGCGGCCACGGTGGTCGCGCAGTTGGACGCCAGCCCACGCAGCGCCACCGTGTACGCACCAGGACTGATCGGTGAAATCACGCGTGTGCCATTCGTGCTGACGGCCACCGACGTGGTGTCCGATCGACCGCGCACCACGGCCAGAAAGCCATCCTCGTCGTTGGCTTCGGGGCTGGCAACCGACGTGAGCGTCCGGATGGAGAGGCCGGGCTGCGGCGATGTTTTGGTACCGGAGACATTTGACATCGCCGACTGCGCACCGAGCTGCGCGAGCGCGCGCACACGATACCCGTAGTACCGATTCGGCTCCACGCGTGTGTCGAAATACACAACACGGGCACCGACCGAGATACCAATCGACGGTTCAATGACCTCGAAATCACCGCGCAGGTCACTGCGGCGCTGCAGTTCGTAGCCCGTGACCTCCCCCGCCGCCGGCTTCCACGACACACGAATGGTCGAGAGACCCACGGCTTCCGCCGTCAGTTCCGACGGGGCCGTCAGCGTGGCGCCGACCGGATCCTGCATGGAGGAGCAGCCGCCAAGCAGCAGCAGTGCTGAGCACAGCGCGATCGCGCGCCGACGAAGGTTAGCGCGCAAGATTCACTCCGAGCTGGAATGACATACCCGGCGTCGCACGACCCGTCGACTCCTCCCCGGTAGACACAACCTGATAGAACTGGATGCGCTGGTTCGTGAGGTTGCGAGCCGAAAGCGAGAGGGTGGTGCGCTCTCCAAACGCCTGCTGCAACTTCGCATCGAGTGAGCTTCGCCCGCGCTCCAGGATGTTCGGGCCTTGGATCGCTCCTTCGCCGGCTGACGCAAACCCATATCGCACGATGCGGTCGTCGAACACGTTGTACAGCACGGACGCCGAGAACGCGCCGCCTTCGCTGCGATAGGAGAGACCCGCGTTTACGAGGAAAGGCGACTGTCCCTCGAGGTCCAGTCCTGGCTCGTAGGTCCCGAGCGCCGGTGAGATCGTGACGCTCGTGCGCACCAGCGTGAGGTTGAATGACGCGCCCACTCGCTCCAGCGCGCCCGGCAAGAAGCGCAGCTCCTTCCGGATCTCCACCTCGGCGCCGAAATTTTCCGCCGACTCCGCGTTGGAAAACCCATAGGTGCAGGCGCCACGACTGCCGACCACGCGAATGATGGGCTGATCGAAACGCTTGAAGAAACCACTGGCCGAAATGATCTCGCCGGGATTGGGGTACCACTCGAGTCGAGCATCGGCGTTGAGCACGGTACCGCGCTGCAAATCGGGATTGCCGATGGTGGAACAGGTGCCGGCGACCTCCGTGTATTCGTCCTGCGAAAGTTCGCGCGTGTCGGGACGCGAGACACTCTGAAATGCAGCCAGCCGCAGGTTGGCGCGCGCGGTGATGGCGTAGGTCGCATTGGCGGAGAGCAGTACGTCGCGGTTGCGACGTCGCGTGGGAACACGTGTGGTATCGTTGACAAACCGCTCGCGCCCGCCGTCGAACAAGTCCACTCGCCAGTCCTCAAGACGGGCACCGGTGACCAGTCGAAGGCGTGAGCCGAGTTGCAGGTCGAGCATGCCATACGCGGCCGTGATGTTGTCGTCGGCGTCGTACGGCTGCGCCACGGCGCCCGGAAAGTCCGCCCTGATAAACGTGCCGAGATTCTCGGGCTGGAAGATCTGTTCCGGCGGCAAGAAGAGCAGGTCGTTCGGAATCGGGGTCGTGAGAATGGGACTGAACGAGAACAACTGGCCATCGAACACGCGCGTCTTCTGACGAGTCAACGCACCGGTCTTGAACGTGAAGTCGGTCCAGAGCAGCCGCAACGGCACCGACCAGTCGACCTGCAGCGAGTTCGCGCGGTCGTCGAGCGTACGCAGCCAGCCGTCACTATTGTTGCCCAGCTGGAACGGCACGTTGAACGACGGATCACGACCGTAGATTACCTGGCGATTGTCGGGTTCATTGCGACCCGATTCACTGATCGTGGCCTTCCATTCGATGCGTGAGCGTCGCAGAAAGGGCAGCAGGTGCTCGCCGGTGAGCTGTGTTTGCAGCAGCTTGCGCTCGACGTACTGAAATTGGTAGATGCGCTGTTCGCCCGTCAGGTCAACGTTGAATCCTTCCGTGACGCTGTACAACTCTTCGGCGTTGCGCGTGTACAAGTTCTTCCAGCTCACTTTCGAGTTCTGCCCGAGCCGCAATGAGACATTACCCACCGCGCCCCAGTCCACCGTGTTGCGGTGATCCTGATACAGGAAGCCTCGGTCGGGTGCGTTTTGCGGGGACGTGTAGAACCCGAAGAACCGGTCTTGCTGATGATCGGTCGCGGCCGAGTAGGTGAGCGACAGGATGTAGCCGAGTGGCGCCCGCTCCGAAGCGCGCTGCCCGCCGAGTGTCACGCCGAGGCCGAGATTGGGCATCACGCGCATGCGCTGCGGGTTCCACGTATTGCGCACGCCTTCCGCAAATCGCTCGACGGTGAAGACATCGAGCGCCGTGCCCGGTTCGAGTCGTACCTTTGGCTCTCGGCGTCCGTTGTCAAAGCCCAAAAAGTCGAGTCCGCTGCGCGTGGGCATCGGCAGGTTTCGGAACGTGGCCTGCGAGTTATAGCCTGATGAGATACTGAACTGGCGGATGGTGTTTTCGGGGAACTCCTTGGTGCGAATCTCCACGGCGCCGCCGGAGAAGTCACCGGGCTTGTCGGGCGTGGCCGACTTGGTCACCACGATCGACTCAAGCAGGCTGGCCGGAAACACGTCGAGCGGCACGATCTTGCGCGTGGGCTCGGGACTGGCAACCTCGGCGCCGTTGAGCAGAGTCGTGCTGTAGCGTTCCGACAAGCCGCGCGCGACGAGGAACTTGCCATCCACAATCGACACCCCGCTCACACGCGCGGCGGCTTCGCCGGCGTTGGAGTCTGGAGTGCGCTTGATTTGCTCGGCGCTGATGCCGTCCGACGCGGACGCGGCACGCTGCTGCGCTGCCAGCAGGCTCGCCTGAGTCGCTGAGCGATCGGCCGCGCTGGCGCTCACCACCACTGACTGCAACTCGAGCGCCGCTTCGCCAAGACTGAAGTTCACGATCGTCGCGGCACCGGCGGTGATCACGACGCCGTCGAATCGTTTGGGCTGCAATCCGATGCGACGAGCGATCACGGACACGGGCCCTGGAGGCACACGCAAGATGGTGTATCGACCATCGAGATCGGTTCTCGCGCCGAGCGTTGTGCCAACGACGTTGACCTCAACATTCGTGAGCGGCTGGCCACTTGTCGCGTCTAACGCGCGGCCCGTCACGCGGCCCGGCTGCTGCGCGGGAGCCTGCGTGGGAGCCTGCGTGGGAGGCTGCGCTTGCGCGGGTGCGCCGTCCGCTCGCGAGGTTGCCCCAGCTGATGCCGGAGCCAATCCGAGCAGCGTTGCCGCGATCACGACGGTACGTGCGAGCGTCATGCGCATCAGGCGGCTGATTTCTAAACGCGACGGACGAGAATACTGGGCACCTTCAGCTTCCGAAAACATGAATCACCGTGAGCAATGGGCAGGACAGGGAATCGCGAGAGAGGGGTCGCGCACGATCAGGGAGTGACCACCCGGCTCGCGATGGCATCACCCGACGCGGTCACACCGATGGCGATGTACTGACTGCCTCCCGCCTGCGAGCCGAAGTTGTACGTCCAGCTGCGCTGCAGGCCGTTGTCCGCGCCCAGCGGTGTCGTGATTTCGCTGACGACTTGCCATACCGTGGCATTCACCGGCAACCCACTGGCCTGCTGTCGCACGAGCAGAACACGGGCGAACGGGGAGACCGTCTGGCCCGAGGGCCCGATCGCCTCAAACTGCAGTCCTGTTACGCCGATCACGCGACGCCACTTCTGGAGTTCGCGATCCGTTCCGAGGGCGGCGAGGAATCCAGGATTGGCGCCTGGCGACTGCACCACACCCGGGACGATGGGCACATTCGCGGCCAGCATGGACGGCGCGCCGCCGAAGGCAAAGTCCGTGACCCACGCATTCGCGGCGTTCGGCTTGGCGGCGTTTCCCGGATAGGCTTGCGGTGCATCCAGCGCGTCCACCAACTCGAGTCCGCGAATGAAGTTCGGCACCGTGAAGGCGGGGTGCGCACCGGCAATCGGCGTCGTTACGAGCGTGTCGAAGCGAACGCCGATGCTGCGCGCACCAAACAAGGGTGTGGAGTACGCAAGGATTTGCGTGGCACCCGGCAGCAGCGGATACGCCAGCATGATGCCGCCGGAGTTGAGCTCGACGTTGTCGGTGGCCAGCGCGAGGAATCGCGCGCTATCGCCCCCGATCAAGACGCCGCCAACCCCGAGGCCCGTCATGGCCGGTGCCGACGCGCCGGTACCGGCGTCGATCAGCGCCCGCTTCAAGCGCGGCAGACTCACGTTGCCGGCCTGGTCCTGAGCGGTGGCCGAATACGAGAAGTAGCCTTCCAAATTCGTGCCGGCATCGATGAGCGTCGTGACCTGCCGAAAGTTGTCCGGCAACGTGGTCTCGAAAGGCACGAACTCCGGCGCGCAGCCTGCCCCCGTGCCGATGAGACACGTCGTGGTGCCCCGGAACGTGCCCGTGGCACTGGGCGGGGCGAAGCGGGTCAGTTTGATGCCCACCTTGCCATCGGGAAGGCCCGATCGGTCGTCGATGACATCTACAGAAAAGACGCGCGGACCCACGGCGCCAACATTCGACGTGAACGTGGAGTCCGAGTTTGTTGACACGAGCGTTTCGCCGACCACCGATCCGACCGAGTAGCGCACGGTGGGGGGCAGCTTATCGACGCCGAAACGAGGGCCGGGGTGTGACGTGGTCGGCGACAGCGAGACGCGCCGGGTGTTGCCAAGCCGGTCCTGAAGCTCGGCCTGCACGGAGTATTCGGTGTTCGTGTTGGAGGCAAAGAGCTGGTCAGCGGAGATCGCCTGTACGGTATCCGGCTGGTTCGGAGACCCGACGAAGAAAGAAACCGATGCCGATGTAACTGTCGGCATTGTCGCGTTGCCCGGGAATCCAACACCCTGATCCTGCACGAGCCCCGTGAGTCCGGATTCAAACAGGTACGAAGCGTTCACCCAGTTATTGGAGTTGCCCTGCGCATTGGAGATCGTGAGCGTGGGTGCCGGTGGCGGCGCGTTGTCGAGTCGGATGCCTTCGAGTCGGGTGCCATTCGTAAGTGTGGGCTGCGCGTTGAGGACGCCGCCGCCCTCGCCGCTGGGCAGCGGTCCTACCAACGGTATCGCGTTGCCTGCCGCGTCAGACGCGGCGATGCTCGGCAGCTGGCCGGAGACATAGGCGAGGCCTGTGTTCGGAGACGAGTAGTTGGAGGGCAGGATGAGCGTATCGATCGATGTTCCGGGCTTGGCCGAGCTGAGCGACGTCGCCGGCTGATCGCCGGGATACGAAATGACGCGCGTACCGAGTGTCCGGCCCGAAAACAAGACGGGAATTGTCGTGATCTCGAGACCGCGCCCCGCTTGAAACCAGCGTCGCCCGTTCGCATCGAGTGCCGTGTTCGAGAATGTGCTGGCCAGAGGACGCACCGACGCCACAAACCCGTCAAGATTGTTGAGCTGTGCGGACACGGAGCTCGACGCCGTCTGCTGAAGGCCTCCGCCCGCACCGACTTCGACGGCCACGGCGCGGATCGTGGTGGGCACGTTACGAAAGGCCACGCTACCAGTGACGGCATTGAAGGCGTTCGTACGAAAGCTCTGCACGATCACCGCCGATTGCGCATCAAGGCCCGCGGTTTGCGCTGACAGGTTCGACGTAAACGATTGTGAGGCGACCACTGTATCACGTCCGTTGTTGCGTACGACGAGATCGACTCGCGACAACGTGCGCTCTCCCGGTTCCACATTGATCAACACATCCACCTGTCCTTTCACATCTTGCAGGTCAACCGGCGTGTTGGTGGTGCCGCTGGTGATCGCGTTGATACTGATGCGCGTCGCATTCGGGGATCTCACGGTTACCGGAACCGATGTCGCGACCGAAGAATCGACCGCCGAACGCACGGTGACGGATGTTGCACCAACGGCAACGGCGGTGACGACTCCCGTTGGCGACACCGTGGCCACCGCCGGATCGTTGCTGCGGTACTGCACCGCCAGGCTGACATCGGGATCGGCCAGGACCGTCGGTGCCACACCTTGCGCCTGCCCCGGCAACAAGCTGAGCGTGGCCGGCGAGACCGTAATGCCGCGAACTCCCGTGTAACGGGGCTGCACCGACACCGTCACAACGACGACCAGGTTTGGATCGGCGTCCGAACTGACGGTCAGCACCGCCGAACCGACTGACACGCCGGTCAAGATGCCCGTCTGGCTCACGCGGACCCGGCGAGGATCCGACGACTGCCACGTCAGGTCGAGATTGGCGCCCGAGTCGGCCGTGATCGCCGACACCATGAGCAGGTCTTCAGCGACTCGGACGGTCGCCGGATTGGGGAAAACTTCGAGGCGGCGAACCAGTGGCTCAACGGGTGCCACGAGTTTTTCATCGCAGGCGGATACCATCACGACGGCGAGCAGTAACGCAAGCGCCCGGAATAAACGATGACGACGCAGCATGAAAGTAGAGAACAATGGGAGGTCGCAGACGTTGCGTGCTCTGCGGGGGCGCTTCACTGCGCACGTCGTGCGGACCGCATGGAGCACGTCGAAGCATTGGGGTGATCAGAATTAGAAATGTGAGGCGACCTTGGGACGCGCGCCACGCCCGTTGCCGCGCGAACGGCATTCGTTGCACGCCCGTGACCCGTCGTGATAAAGCGTGTCACAACACGCGCGACGCGACGCGTGTAACGATTGTGACTGGGCCAGTTGCGCGCTGCGCTGCGGTTGTCAGATCGCTGCGTGCTCGAGCGCCGAAACGAAGTCGATACAGTGAAGCGGCGCCCGTACACGTACAGTGTGACAGCCCACAATCGGCCGAGGTATTCCGCACACGACGTGCGTGAAACCACGCCTGTGCTTACACGCTGGAGTTCACGCGCATGCCCGCCCACGACGTCGTTTCTCGTTTGCTCACGTGCGCGCTGATCGGCGCGGCGATGCAATGGCACACCCCGGCGTTTGCGCACAACACAGCGCCCGCGCACGCCGTCACCGCGTCACGACCCGCTCGCGCTGTCGTGCTCACCTCGGCGCGCGCCCTTGTGGGCACGCCGGGACGCGTTCACCGCATCGCCGGCGCAGTGCACTGGCGTGCGGATATCGTGTACGAGCTGACCGGGCCGGTGATTGTTGGCGACGGTGGCACGTTGACGATCGAAGCGGGCGCGCGCATCGAAGCGCGGCCCGGCGCATTCCTCAACATCTCGCGGGACGGTCGCATCATCGCCGATGGAACACTGCTGCAGCCGATCGTGCTGACGTGTACGAGTGTGCCGCAGTACGAAGGATGCTGGGGCGGCATGACAATTCAGGGATTTGCACCGCTGAACTTCGGTGCGGCCACAAGTCCGGAGGCGCGCGGCACCGGCGCCGCAGGTTGTCCCGAGTCGGGCTTCAGTGCGGAAGTGCAAGGCAACTACGGCGGATGCGACCCAGCCGATTCCAGTGGCGTGGTGCGATATGTGCGCGTTGAGTACGCGTCCAAAGGACTGCGGTTGCTCGGCGTTGGATCGGGCACGCTGGTTGACTTCGTGCAGGTCAATCGCAGCGCCGCAGACGGCGTGAGTGTGGTAGGGGGCAACGTCGACGTTCGTCACCTCTTCCTCACCGCCAACCAAGGCTATGGCCTCAGCTGGCGAAGCGGCTGGCGCGGACGGGGCCAGTTCATCACCGTGCAGCAGGATCAACGCGGTAGTCTGGGCGGACTTCTGGGCAGCAACGAAGGTTCGACGCCGACGTCGTTTGCCACCGAACCCCGGTCGGCGCCAACACTGCTCAACGTCACGATCATCGCGCCACCCGTCGTGGGAGTGCCGGTGGAAGATGGACCCGTCGCGCTGCGTTTGCACCGCGGCACCTCCGGGACACTCCGCAATGTGTTGTTGCATACCATCGGCATCGCGCTCGACATCGACGACTCGCGCACGTGCGTCGCCGGCTCGTCGCCGCTGACGATCACGAACGCTGTCATCGCCAACTCGGTGCAGTTGGGCAGCGCGGACGTAGACCCGCTGGCGTGCGAGCCTTATGCGTCGCCGAATGTGGAGGCCGAGTGGCTGGGTGATCCGCTCAATCAGGTGGGCGTCATTACGGATCTCGCGGAAGCCAATGCACTCATTCGTTTGGCGACGAACCTGATCGTGCCTGACCTGCGGCCGTCGTCGGGTGGCGCGGCCGCCACGAATCCGGCAGCGGTGCCGCCGAACGACGGTTTCTTCGACGCCCAGAGCACGTTCATTGGCGCTATTTCGATCAGCGCCTCCGGACGCAATGACATTCCCTGGTATTCCGGTTGGACGGTGCCCGCACCGATCCCGCCGCTCGGCGGTGGCGTGGTCGGCACGGTGTCGTCGCCGACGCTGGGACTGCTCTCCGGCATCGTGATACGCGCGGCGCTGGGCGTGGAAACGACCTCCGCACCGGACGGTACGTACTCGCTGAGCCTGCCTGCGGGCGAGCACCAGCTGATTGTCTCCTCCGTGCCCATCGGCTGCAGCGCGGCTTCGCCGTCGGTCCAGGTGCCGAGCGGGGGCACCGTGACCGTGAACGTGACGGTGCTCTGCAGCACCGTAGCCAGCGTCTCCGTGGGCACATTCCACGCCTGTGCGTTGTCGGTTGTCGGCAGTGCCCAGTGCTGGGGCAACAATGAGTTTGGCATGCTCGGTGACAACTCGATTGTCGCGAACAGCACGCCCGTGCTCGTTGCGGGCAGCAACGTGTTCAATCAGGGGAGCGTGAGCAGCGGCTATACGCACAGTTGCGCACTGCGAAGCGCTGGCGCCGCCTGCTGGGGACTGAACTTCTTTGGCGCGCTGGGTTCTGGATCGGCCGGATTCTTCGCACCGGCGCCGGCCACTGTCGGTAACGGCACCACGCCGTCATTTGTGAAACTTGCCACCGGGGGGTACCACGCGTGTGCACTTACGGCCGCTGGCGCCGCGTGGTGCTGGGGCTGGAACCAAGAGGGACAGGCTGGCGCACCGCCCGCTACGAGCTCGGTGCTGCTTCCGGCCGCGGCAGCGACTGGCCCTCTCGTGTTTGCGCAGATTACAGCCGGCGAGTCGCACACGTGCGCGCTCACCGCAGCCGGCGAGGCATGGTGTTGGGGCGGCAACGGCCGCGGCGAGCTGGGCACCGATCCTGCGGTGCTCGGTACGGCCAGTTTCACACCGGTTCTGGTTCCGGGTGGTCACACGTTTGCGAGTATTGACGGGGGTTTGGTGCACACGTGCGGCGTCACGACCGGCGGCGCACTGTACTGCTGGGGCTCACAGGAATCCGGGCAACTGGGCAACGGCGTCGTGGGCGGCGTCACGAACGGACCGGTGCTGGTAAATGCCGGCACGTCGTACGTGCAGGTTTCCGCTGGTAGTAGTTCGACGTGCGCCGTGACGAGCACCAAGTCGATCCAGTGCTGGGGCGCCGGCATCAGCGGCGTGCTCGGGAACGCGACCAACGCGGCGGTGCAATCAACGCCTGTCGACGTGTCGGGCGGACTTGAAGCCCTCGGTGTGGTGGTGAACCTGTCGGAACCGAACGGTGCGACCGCGTGCGCAGTCACGCAGAATGGAGCGGCGTGGTGCTGGGGCGCCGGCACCGCCGGGCAGCTCGGGACGGGCAACCTGCTGTCGTCGAACGTTCCCGTGCAGGTGCGTATTCGCGGACCGTTTTGATGGATGTTGCGAAGTGCGTGATGTTGCGCGGCGTGTGATGTTGCGCGCCGCGCACGTGACATCGCGCGCGGCCGCTACATATCGTGACGTTGCGAAGCGCGAAGGTGATTCGTTTGGCGTGTGAATCGACGCTCCGTCGATCTTCGTCACACACCATTCTGCTTTCGCCATGCGTCGCTCTCATCGCCTTGTTGCGCCGTTCGCGCGTTGCGCTACCGTGCTGTGCCTGTCGCTTGGCGCGTGCAGCAGCGATGCCCCGACAATCGCCGCGCCCGTATCGGAATCCACGTCCCCCTGGTCGGCGTTTCGGAGCACGGCGTTTCTCGTGGACGTGAACACCGTGCGCCGCACCGTGCAAGTTTCACCGCCAAGCGCCTCGTGGACCGCGTCGTCCGCTGATGGTGTTGTCGCCCCGGGTGTGCGGTTCTCGCTACTTGGCGCGGACGCCATCGAGATGCGCATCTCGAACTATGCCGCCGGTGCCATCGGCGCGGTGGTGCCGGGCAAGATCCTGCTCACTTTTGACCTCTCGCTCGTGAATCGGCTGCACAGTGTGGAACTGGGCACGCCAACGTTCCCGCTGCCACCGGCTGGCGTCTCCGGTGTGCAGGCGTTCCCCTTCGAACTGTCGGTGATCACAAACAGCGGCGGCGTGAGCTCTGGAGGCAACGACGTGCTGGTGACCACGCCCAGCGACGGCGCCGCGCTTGTCAGCAACGATTGGGATGGCGAGCCGCACAGTTTTTTCAACGACCGCGGATGCGGCGCCACCTCAAATGACTGCTTCCGCTATGAGCCGTACGGCGTCATCGGCGCAGGGGCCGCGTCGGCGCCGCGTCGAGTGGGATTTTTTGTCGACCCGACGGTGCGCGAACTCCGGATCAAACTGCTGGTCGCCGCCGACCTTCGTCCGCCCGGACTCGCTCGCTCCGTTTCAGTTCGCTACTGATTGGATGGCGATTTTCTGGACACCAGGGAGTCACGCGTGGCCGCCTCCGTAGCGTCCGGCGCGATGACGGGCACGGGGAAGGAGCGGCTTTCCAGCGTACCGTCACCAAGCGCGCCTCCGCCCTGCCCGATCACGTTTCTCCCCCAGCACCACGCGCGCCCGTCGGTGTCGAGCGCGCACGCATGTGAGTCTCCAGAGGCGATCGACACGTAGCGGCGAGCGCCCTGCACGGGTACGGGTGTCAGCGACGACACACGGCCCGTGTCGCCGAGCGTGCCGCGGTAGTTGGATCCCCAGCACCACGCGAGTCCGTCGGTGTCGAGTCCGCACACACGGTGGTAGCCAGCAGCCAGCTGGACGAAACGATGACCACCGGCCACGGCCATGGGCAGGAAGGAATTCTCCGTTCCCTGGGCAAAACCCAGCTGTCCGTCGTAGGCGACGCCCCAGCACCACGCCGCGCTCTCGAGATCGACGCCACACGTCACGCTCTCTCCTGCGGTGAGTGAGAGGAAGCGATGATTGCCAGCGACCGCCACTGGCGCCGTGCGCTTTTCTCGCGACCCGTCGCCCGAGAGCGCTTTATCTCCCCAGCACCACGCGTCTCCCTGCGGCGTCAGTCCACAGGCATGTGTGCGCCCGGCCACCAATGTATCGAAGGTCACTGATACGGCTACCGGCCCAGGCGTTACCCGAGCCGGCAGACTGTCGCCGCCATCGCCGAGTTCGCCAAGCCTGTCTCCACCCCAGCAGTACGCCTCCTCTTGCAGGTTCGTGGCGCAGGTGAAGCGAGATCCGGCAGCGACCTGCTGCACCTCACCAACCGGCATCACCCGAGGCTCGGCCAGCAGGGTCACCGTGGAGTCGGCGAGCGCCCATGCGACGTTGTCTCCCCAGCAGCGCAGCGT
>JBBSCZ010000063.1:0-13907 GCA_038249795.1 Gemmatimonadales bacterium
CGACCTGAGCGCCGATGGGCGCTGGCTGCTGGTGTCGGTCGCGACTCGTCGCGCGGGACTGGGGGTGGACTACCACCGCGACTCCGATCCGACCTATCTGCGCGTCAGCCCGTCTCAGCTGCGCGTGCTCGACACCCGCGATGGTGCAACGCGGGAGGTGTTCGCAGCGCCGCAAACGGTGCGCAGTCCGATCTGGTCGCCCGACGGAATGCGCGTGGGTGTGCTGGTGCTCCGCGACGATCGCCTCGAACCCGTGATCTGGGATCGCGCCACCGGACGCACCCGGACGCTGCCAGTGCCGCCGGGAATGTACGTGGCGGAGAACAGCGACCTGCGATGGACGGGCGATGGCACGCGGATCATCGTCGCACTGCGCACCGACGCGTGGAAGCGGGCGGCGACGGAGGAATTCGCGCGCATGACGCGCGGACCGGTGTTCGTGCAGGACGGCAGCGAGCCGTTTCTGGCGTGGGATACCATGCGCCGAGAGGGGAGTGTGCGCGCGGTGTACAGCATCGACGTGCGTTCCGGCACGCCGACCGAACTGCTGCCGACTGGCAAGTACGCGTCATATCAGCTGAGCGAGGATGACTCACTGATGACCTGGTCGGCCGACATCACGCGCAAGACGGACTACGACGTGATCTCCGGCTCCGAATCGCGTCTGATGGCCCGACGCCTCGCTGGCGGTGTGCCGATCGAAGTGCTCGCCACGACCAAGGGGATCGGCACGCCGATCTGGTCCCGTAATGGCCGCCAGATCGCGTATGCGCGCGACGGACGGGTATTCGTGCGTGCGATCGGCGATACGGCGCCGCGACAGGTGGCTGGTCCCGATTCGGCAGCGGCTGCACGCACCGCCGCCGACACGACGGCCGCCGGTCGCGCCGCACGCGCGCTCACACGCTACAGCGTGATGCGCTGGTCGCCGGCCGGCAACGCGCTCCTGCTCTCCAATCCGGAGGGCCTCTGGATCGCCCCACTCGACCGCAGCGCGATGACGATGGTCGTGGCCACGAACGACACCGTGATGACCACGCCGCGTGTGCAACCGGTGGCATGGAGTGAGAACGGTAACTATCTGTACCTGTCGTCGGCTTCGCGCACGACGTGGGAGCGTGGTGTGCTGCGACATGACACGCGCGCCAACCGCATCGACATCCTGGCGCGTGACCAGCGTATCTACGGCGGGGTCCGGCTCTCGAAGTCGGGCGCGGTGCTCGTCTTCAGCGCCAGCAACGGCAACCGTCCGGCAGACTGGTATGCCGCCGATGCCGCCATGACGGACCCTCGGCGGCTCACCACGCTCAACCCCGCCCTCGACGGCAAGACGCTCGCCAGTACTCGCCTGATCACCTATCGCGATGCCGACGGCAAGACGCGCTACGGTGTGGTGTACCTGCCCCACGGCTATCAGACGACGCGCACCTATCCGACGCTCTTCAGCATCTACGAGGAATTCTTCGACGACACCTTCGATGCCTCACTGAACGTGCTGTCCTCGCAAGGCTACGTGGTGGTGAAGCCGTCGGTGGGCTTCGAAACCGGCTATCCGGGTGAGGCATGGCTCAAGGGTGTCACGGCGGCGGCGAACGCCTTGGTCGACGCCGGAATCGCCGACTCATCGAAGCTCGGTGTCTACGGCACCAGCTACGGCGGCTACGCGACCAACCTCCTGATCACACAGACGAAGCGCTTCCGCGCGGCAGTCAATGTCTCGGGCAAGGTCGACATGGTGAGTTTCTACACCGACTCGCCGCGACTCGGTGTGCGAAATGTGCATGCGGCCGAGAAGAGTCAGGACCGCATCGGCGCCACGCTCTGGGAGGCACCGCAGAAGTACATCGCGCACTCGGCCATCTTCTTCGCCGATCGGATCACCACCCCGCTGTTGCTGATCACCGGGGCACAGGATTCCAACGTGCCCGCCGACAACACGCGCGAGATGTACTTCGCACTGCGTCGCCTTGGAAAGCCGGTGACGTGGGTGAACTACATGAACGCCGGTCACGGCACCCCCGGCACGACGGTGGCGGATTTCATCGACTACCACCATCGCATCGGCACGTTCTTCGATCGGCATCTGAAGAGCGGCGTCGGCAGCACGATCGTCGAAGCGACGTCGCTCACGGGCCAGCCGCTGTATCGTCCGGAACCACAGGGTGCCGCACGGGTGCGGATGGAAGCGCAGCTTGCCGATGCGCGCCGGGCATACACGAAGACACCGACCAATGCCGACTCGATCATCTGGCTCGGCCGGCGCACGGCATACCTCGGACGCTTCAACGAGGCGATCGAGATCTATTCGCAGGGCATCGGCACGCATCCGCGCGATGCGCGCTTTTATCGCCATCGCGGTCATCGCTACCTCACCACCCGGGTTCTGCCGAAGGCGATCGCCGACTTCGAGCGTGCATACACACTGACCAAAGGCACGCCGGATCAGGTGGAGCCGGATGGTCAGCCGAACGCGCGCAACGTGCCGACCAGCACGCTGCAGGGCAACATCCGTTATCACCTGGGCCTCGCCTACTATCTCAGCGGCCAGTTCGAGAAGGCGCTGCCGCTGTACCGCGAAGACGTGGCGGCATCGAAAGGCAACAACGACATGCTGGTAGCCACCAGTCACTGGCTGTACATGACGCTCCGACGCCTGAATCGCGACGCCGAAGCGGCGGCTGTGCTGGTGCCGATCACGGCGTCGATGGACGTGATAGAAAATGGCGCATATCACCGTCTGCTGCTGCTCTACAAGGGCGAACTGCGTGAGTCCGATCTGCTGAAGAACTTCGGTGCCGACGGCAACCTCGAAGACATCACGACGGCCTACGGCGTCGGGAATTGGCATCTCTACAACGGCCGCAGGGCGGAGGCCGTTGCGATCTTCACGCGCATCATCGATGCCCGTTCGCAGTGGGCGAGCTTCGGGTACCTCACCGCTGAAGCCCAACGCGCGCGGGGTACGGGACGGTAGCGAATAGCTTCGGTCGAATCGCAACTCCTTTCACGCGAAGGCGCGAAGCAGCGGAGGTGGGGAGGGTTCTGCGTGTCGCGCATTGCAATTGCGCTACGCTGGCAAAGTGCGACTGCTCTATCACAGAAATGCACAGCCGCAGGGTACAGCCTGCGCAGAACTGCGGCGCTCGATGCTCCTCCGTGACTGGCTGGCTTCCGTGCGGTACGTAGCATCTTTTTTTTTGGGGGAACTGCAACTGCGAGTGTAGTTTCCCCAACATCTCAGATTGTCGTGCGCACAGAGCGTATTTGCACGCGCGCATTTCTGTGAAACGCTCTTCTGCGGCCGTGCTGTTCTGCGATGAGGCAGTTGCCGAACGCCCGCATCGCGCTTGGATGGCCGGCTGAGCACTGAGTGCCGACTTCCTTGCGTCTTGGCGTCTTTGCGTCAAGCAGTTGCAGTCACGGCGCCACGTGCAGCGTCACTCGGAACATGCGCGGCGAGCCCGGCATGATGTTGTTGTTGTTGTGGGCAGTCGCGAAGTACCGCGTGTCGAAGAGGTTCTCGACGTTCAGCTGTGCGCGCACCGCGCGCGAGAGGGTGACGAACATCGCGCCGTCGACGCGGGTGAAGGAGGGCAGCGTGACGGTATTGTCGATGCTGGCGAACATGCGGTCCTGATGAATGACGCCGATGCCGGCGCCGAGGCCCTTCGCGAGCTGCAACCGGTTCCAGAGCGAAAGCGTGTTGCGGGGGACGAGGGCGACCTGGGCGCCTTCGCGTGCGGCGGCGGTGCGGCTGGTGATGCGGGCGGTCTGATTGGCGTAGCCGCCGGCGACCTGCCAGTGACGGGTCGGTGCGCCACTGATGCCGACTTCCCAGCCGTTGGTGCGCTGCGAGCCGGTCTGCACGATGAGGGCAGCGTCGTTCGGATCGGGTGCGGTGGTGTTGCTGCGATCGAGGCGGTAGACGGCGGCGGTGAGGGCGAGATCACGATTCGCATCCCACTTCACGCCAATCTCACGATTCGTGAACTGCTCGGCCTTCAGTGTCTGCGTGGTGGCGGTGAGCGATGCGAACTGGTCGCCGCTGCTGGGCAGGTAGGACAGGCTATAGCTGCCGTAAATGGATACGGGTTGCGCGGGTTTGATGATGAGCCCTGCGCGTGGCGATACGAGATTGTCGCGACGGGACAATTGCTGCCCGGTACGGTTGTTTGAAAACTGCATGTCCAGACGGTCGAGTCGAACGCCGATCACGGCCTGCAGGCGGGGGCCGACCTCGATCTGGTTCTGTGCGTAGACGGCCTGGGTCGTCAGGACCGTGCGATTGTCGGCATCCGTCGCGCTGCGCCGAAACGTCACGGGCGTGGTCAGCATCGGAGCGCTGAACGGCACGGCAAGGCCGGTGATCGTGCTTCCCGTGGCGCCGAAATAGGCGGTCTGTCGGTTGTTCTCGGTCTCCTGCCGTCCGAACTCCGCACCAGCGAGCAGGGTCTGCCTGAGCGCTCCACGGGTGATGACCGTCGTGAGATCAGTCTGGTTGAAGAGGTTTTGGCGATCGGTGCCGTTGTTGTAGCCGCTGAGGTTCACGCTGGTCGCGGTGGTGTTGACGGCTCCGGGAAAGACATTCTGATAGAACTTGTCGTACGTCATGAATCGGGTGCGATTGCGGAACTGGAGGCCATCAACGACCGCGTTCCCGCTCCAGAGCTGCCGGTCGACGGTGGCGGCAACGGAGTGTGCATCGAGGCGCGAGTTGCTCTGCGTCGGGTCGCCGAAGTAGGCGCGGCGGTCGGTGAGGGCCGGTGTGCCCTGGAACGAGGGAACGCCGCGGTCGACTACTCGGAGGTCGCGGTAGAACTCGTAGCCCAGCCGCACCATCGTACGTCCGAGCATGAGGGAAGCGGTCGGGTTGATGCCCGTGCGCTCGATGTCGGAGGCCTGGCGGAAATTGGCAGAGTTCTCGTACAGGCCGTTCAGGCGGACTGCGACGGTGGAGCCAAGTCCCTGTCCGACGTCGAGCGTCGCTCGCTGCTGGTCGAAGGAGCCGGCGAGCATGGAAAGTGTCCGGGTCGGGGTCCACTGCGCATCCTTGGTGACGCGATTGAGCACGCCACCGCCGCCGCCGCGGCCAAAGACCATCGCATTCGACCCCTTGAGCGCTTCGACGCGCTCGACGTTGTAGGTGTCGCGGTAGTACTGGGCATCGTCGCGGATGCCGTCGATGAAGAAGTCGGCAGTGCTGCTATTGCCGCGGATGGTGGGGGCATCGCGGTGCCCCTCTCCCAGTCCCATGGTGATGCCGGGCATGTATCGGACGACGTCGGCCATGCCCTGCATGCCCTGGTCGGTAATGAGTGCCTGGCTGACGATGGTGGCCGACTGCGGCACGTCGCGGAGGAGGGTGCTGGTGCGGGTGGCCGAGCTGGTCCGTTTGACTGCGTAGGGTCGCTTGCGGCGGGCGGAATCGGCGATGGTGACGCGCTCGAGTGCAGTCTTCTGACGCCTGGCGCTATCCGGCACCTCCGGCGTGGTCGTCTGCGCGCCGAGGTGCGTCGTGCCTAGCATGAGCGCGAGGAGGCAGGTGGCGTTCCGGAAAGCGCCCGTCAGCGGGCAGTTCAGGCAGGGCAAGTCGCAGCGCATCTTCTTGGATGAGAATAGATATCAACTACTGAACTCTGAGAATGACCGGTAATGGGGAGTATGTCAATCGGGATTGCGAGCTGGCAGGAGCGGGGAAGCGCTGGAAAGCGCCAGGCGAACGGAGTTCGGGGCGGGACTTGGTTCACAAAACAGCACCAGCACCAGCACCAGCACCAGCACCAGCACCAGCACCAGCACCAGCACCAGCAACGGCTGACAGCCTTATCGCAGAAGGGCACAGCCGCAGAACTGCACAACCGCTGAACAGCATGCGGGGGTACTCGCGGCGAGCGGGCTTTGCTGCGGGGTGGAGGGGAAGCTTTTGGGGGTGGGCTCCTCGCGGGGGGTCGCGCCGCTCGTCGATCCGGCCAGCGCTGTGTGCGCAGCGTTGTCTGACGTGCCAATGGTCGCTTTCACACCGCCGGTGCTGTTCCCCCAAAAAAGGCCATCGGTGAGCGCGGATGGCGGCCGTTCGCACCGAGCGCGCGCATGCTGTTCAGCGCTTGTGCAGTTCTGCGGCCGTGCCGTCCTGCGATGAAAGCAGTTCCGGAGCGTCGCCCAATGAAGAATGCGCTGCATGTTACTGTTGAGGCGGTCGACACTGAGGGATCAACGACGTCGCGCCGAGTCAGCGCGGAAGTGAAGGTCCATGCATGTTCACCCACCTGCGAATCCTGCGTCATGTTCTCGTCGTTCGCCGTTCTGGTCCGCGACATCGTTCCCGCCTCCACCACGCTACTGCTGCTCCTCGTGGCGGTCAGCGCGTGGACGGCGTCGGTGTGCTTCGCCGCCGCGCGACGGGCAGAGCTCCGGACGGTGCATGGCGCCATGGTGCCGCAGCTGGCCACACTGCTGCTGATTGCCGCCGGTCTTCCACTCTGGTCGGCCGCCGCCGTGACGCAGCCGGTGCAGGCGCTGCAGGTTGCCGGGGCATCGGTGGCGCTGGTCTTCTCGTGGGAAGCGGCGGGCGTGCTCGAACGGTTCGTGCGCGAGCTGATCTAGCGTGGTGTGCCAAAAATTGGAGATAGAAGTCGCGGATTTTCTGATACTGCTTGCGTGACACGCTCGCGGAGCGCGACGGTCGTGAAACGCAGCTGGCTCGTCTCGACTGAACAGCAATCGTCATACTCCGGCTCGATGTCTATGTGCATCGCTGCCGCGACCTGCCTGTGAGCGGCCGGGCTGTTCGTCTCGTCGACGGGGCGGATGTTCGCAGCGGTCGGCGTCTCGAACCGGCTGCAGGATGCCGATCGCATCGACTTGAATGCCGAACCCCGGTACCGGTGTCGGCAAATGCCTCTGGAAAAATCCGCCCACGATACGCGCATACTCGGCGCGCCCGTCGGTGTACGACGAGAGATGCCGGTTTCCATCCGTGATCCAGAGTTGCGCGGCTCCCGCCGCGGCCAGTGCATGTGCGTGTGAGACGGGTACGAACGGATCGTGTTGTGCATGGATGACCAGCGTTGGACGCCCGCGGAGCCGGGTCATGTCGTGCGCCGCGGTGTGATGACGCAATCGCTCGCCGGTGAGCACGCTCGCCATGAAAGTTGCGCTGGAAAAGCACCAACCCGGCAGTCGCGTCAGGCGACGGAACTGCATGCGAAACACATCGTGCAGCGTGCAGAACGCACTGTCGGTGACGATAGCCCCGATGGCCGGGTCGTCCGCCGCCGCGCCGATCGCGCTCACGCCACCCATGGACGCGCCAAGGACGCCGATCTGTGCGTAGCCGCGCGCGCGCAGGAAGTCGACCGCGCCAAGGATGTCACGGCGTTCACGGCGGCCAAACGTCAGCCGTGCGTTCGCACTTCCACCATGCCCGCGCAAGTCAAGCAGAAGCACGCTGAATCCGATGCTGACGAAATGCGCCACCAGTTCGAAGGAGTCGCCGCGCAACTCCCCGCCGCGACACGCGTTGCGACCGTGCACCAGAATGATCGCGCCCGTCGCCGAAGGGGTTGCGGTATACCAGGCCATGAGCCGTAACGCGTCATCACGCGCCGGAAAGCCGACGGTCTGAAACGCCGAGGCACCGGGCACGGCCGGCGTGGGCGATGGCATCACGCGCCGTGGCGTCGTGAATCGGTGTGCGATGAATACGATCAGCGCTACATACAGTGCGAGTGCCGTACCCGCTCCGCCCGCTATCAGCTCGAGGTGTGCCATGATGACCCTGATTCCGTGTGCGTTGATCGGTCCTCTGCACATGCAATCGGGATTCGCGGTCGATAGCCGACACGCCTGTGTCGGTATGGCGTGCGGTCAGGGCCGTGGCAGCTTCGTCAGCCGCGCCTGGGCCAGACCCACCCGTGGATGCTTCGCGCCGAAGCCCGTCGTCAGCGGCTCCACGGCCAACTCGGCGCGGCGCCGCGCCGCGGTGTGGTCGCCGGTCAGCTCGAGCGCGTCGGACTCGAGCAGGAGGGCGCGACCATACTGCCCGCTGCGATGCCGCGACACGGAGTCGCGCGCGGCTGCGGCCAGTGCTTCCCGCGCGAGCATCAGCCCCCGCACGCCATTCCGTGCGGCTACCGCTGCTTCCGCGCGCCAGAGGCGCACCAGCACCGTGTCCAGATCGGTGCTCTTCCGCATCGGCAGGCGCCTTGCCTCGAGCGTGTCGAAGTCGGCAAGCGCACCACTCGGGTTCCCCGACGTGAGCTTCAGCAAGCCTTCCAGGACCAGACTGTCGCGTGTGTTGGGGTTCGGCAGCTTTGCACCAGCGCGCTGGAATTCCTTCATCGCTGCGGCAGCCTCGCGCGGACGGCCCGCGAGTGCCATGCTGCGGGCAATCCCGGTCCACACGCGCTGCGACACGACTGGCGATGCGTTCGGGAGCAGCCGCCGCCACAGCGTGATGCCTTCGTCGAATCGGTGCATCAGAATCGCACTGTTCGCACTGGTGATGACCAGCGGCGGTGGAAGCTCGCCGGAGCGATCCACACTGCCGATCCGTCGGATGTCATCCTGCAGCAGACTGTCGCCGGTCGCGACCTCACCGAGCAACTGGAGCGCGAACGCCTGGTTGTGCTGGGCAATGATGGCGCTGATCGTGCTGTCCTGTCCCGAACGCGCGTACAGCGGTTTCAGTCGCCCATAGCTGATCGACGCGCTGCGATAGTCCGCACGCTCGTGCTCGACTACCGCCAGCGACGCAAGCGTATTGATGTACTGCATCGTGCTCACCTGCCCAACAGCCTCCAATGCGCGCGCCGCCCGGCGCAGCAGGGTGACGGCGGAGTCGGGATGGCGCAGTCCCGACGCGATGTCCGCCTCCACCAGCAACACCGACGCCGTCATGGATGCCGACGGATCGCGCACCTGCGCGAACCAGCGGCGACCCTCGTGGGCCAGACTGTCCGCCGTCTCGACACGCCCGAAGCGCGTCTGCGCATGTGCCTTGCCGTAGGCCACATCGGCGAGCATCGACGGGTCGCCCGTCGCGCGCGCAAGGGAATCCACGCGCGTCAGCACGCGCTCCACCGACGCCGAATCGTCGAGCTCGTAGTAGCGATCCTGAATCTGCATCAGCAGATCGGCGGTCACCGATGGCGGAGCGTCATAGCCGCTCAGCATTCGTTCTCCCCGCTCCAGCATCTGCCGCAGTGTGATCGGCTCCGTCCCGACCTGCGACATCAGGAACTTCTGGAAGTCACTCGTCGCGAGCGCGTTGGTCGCCTCCAGCACGGCGATATCGCGCTGCCGCGTGGCGTCGCGCGCCTGAAATATGGCGACGCCTGCCGAGCCTACCACCGCGAAGAGCGCCACGGTACCGAGCGCCACGGCCGCGCTATTGCGCCGGACGAACCGAGCGAAGCGGTAGCCGAATGAATTCGGTCGTGCGCGGATTGGCCGATGATCGAGACTGCGCTGCAGATCCTCAGCCATCGCGGCGGCCGACGCGTATCGCTCGGCGGGCTCACGCTTCAGGCTCTGCGCAAGGATGTTGTCGAGGTCTCCACGGTACCGGCGCGCCAGTGCGTCCGGCGTGCTGCCCAGTGCGGCTGCGGTGGCCGCAACCTCGGTCGGCGATCGAAAGCGCGTGGACGCGACGGCCTCGCTCAACGCCAGTGTCTCGCCCTCCAGCGCCCCATGCATGAACTCGGCCTGCGTCGACGCACCGTGCGCGGTGGGATGATGGCCGCTCAACAAGCGGTACAGCATGGCACCGGCGGCGTACACGTCAGTGGCCGTCGTGATCGCCGTACCAAGCACCTGCTCGGGGGCCGCCCATGCGACCGTCATCGCACGTGCGCCGGGCGTGGTCATCTCATCGTCGGAATCAACTTCGAGCAGCTTCGCGATGCCGAAGTCGAGCAGCTTCGGAACGCCCTCCTTCGTCACGAGAATGTTGTGCGGCTTGAGGTCGCGGTGCACGATCAATTTGCCGTGTGCGTCGGCAATCGCACCGAGCACGGTGATCATGAGTGCAATGCGCACGGCGGCATCGGCGGTGCGGCTGTCGCAATACGTGTCGATGCGTTCGCCGTCGACATACTCCAACACGAGATATGGTTGCCCGTTGGTGCTGACGCCCGCATCCAGCAGTCTCGCGATGTTGGGATGCGACAGCCGGGCCAACACGGTGCCTTCCTGCCGGAACCGCCGGAGGGAATCCGCTGTGGTGACGGTCACGTTCAGCAGTTTCACCGCCGCGACACCCTCGAAGCGGTCATCCGAGCGGTGCGCCAGCCACACGGTGCCCATGCCACCGACACCCAGCGGTCGATCCAGCGTCCAGGCTCCGATCACCTCGCCGCGTCGATCCGTCTGCAGCGTCAGCAGCAACGCGTCGATGTGCCCACGGTTCACGACGTCGTGGCGACTGAGCGACGTGGTATCGGCGAACAGCGCGTCCAGTTCTGCCGCGATCCCGAAATTGCGCGCACGCAGTGCGTCCAGCCACTGCTCCCGCTCCGCTCCGGTCAGGCTCAGGGCATCGTCCACGAACGGTTCCAACGTTTTCCAGCGCGCAAGATCAAAGGCGGGCATGTGCCTGTGTGCAGGAGTGACCTCGTCGCCATCGTCGCTATCGTCGCAATCCAAGCATATCGAGCGCGTGCATCGGTGCCACATCTTCGAGCCAGTCGATCTGGAGATGTGGCGACAGCCGCCGCTCCAGTTCCCTGGCGATGGTCGGGCAGTCGCGGCGGAGATCGGTGAGCCAGGCTCGCCGCTCATGGCAATCCAGCTCTTCCGCACGGTCGACGAGTGGCTGCAGCGCTTTGGAGAAAAGTCCGGTGAGGCGGTTCATGCGGTGCTCCGGTGTATGAGGGGAGTAGACACCGGATAGATCGGATTCTGCGGCCGGAAGGCGACAGACGCTCGGCGCGATTCAGCCAGACTCGCCCAGAAAGTCGTGGAGCAGCAGGCGCGCTTTGCGCCAGTCGCGTTGGACGGTTCGCTCCGACACCGCTCGCATCTCGGCAATCTCAGCGAACGAGAAACCGCAGAAGAAGTGCAAGTCGACGAGGCCGGCGAGCGCTGGCGCCGCAGCGGCCAGGGTGTCGAGAGCCTCGCCGAGCGCGTCGAGTGCTGTGGAGACGTCTGGTTCGGGGCTCGACGCGTCGCTGTCGCCAAGGCCCGTGATGTGGAATGCGCCACCGCGCTTCTCGGTGCGTCGGCTGCGCGCGTAGTCGATGATGAGCCCGCGCATGGCGCGCGCGGCGTACGCCATGAAGTGGCCACGATCGGGGAAGCTCACCGTGGACCGGTCCGCGATGTTGAGGTACACCTCGTGCAAGAGTGTGGTGGCGCCGAGTGTGAGCTGTCCGTCGTTGCGCGCGAGCTGCCGCTGCGCAAGGGTGTGCAGTTCGCGGTACATCTCGGCGAACAACCTCGCGGCGGCGACGCTGTCCCCAGCATCTGCTTGCTGAATGAGCGTCGTGAATTCGACGTCCGCTGGCAGGGTCACACGGGGCGTGGTCGTGGGCGTAGGAGGACGATCCGAGCGATCGGATGCGGGGCTGATGGGAGTGTACCTGGTGCGGGCGAAATCGGACACCGCTTCGCGTCGCTCAGCCGACGTCGATCAGCAGCGTCCCGACGGGGGTGCGGGTGAAGCGGTGCGACATGACGAAGGCGACGGCCAGTGTCAGAGTGGCGAGTGCGACTGCCGTGACGAACACGACGCCACGGTCGAACATCGGGGCACCGGGCACGATGCGCGGCAGCACATCCCACGCGATCTGTCCCATCCACGCGCCGAACAGCGAGCCGCCGACGGCCACCAGCGCGGCCCGGCCAAGCACCAGCCTGTGGATCGCGCCACGCGTCGCACCCACTGCTCGCCGGACCCCCAGTTCGCGAAGCTGCGAATCGAGCCAGAGCTGCAGCATGGCGATCAACCCGCCGACGGCGATGATCGCAGTCGTCACGCCCATCGCCAGCAGTACGCGGCTGAACCACTGCAACGCGTCGATGTCTCTCGTCAGTTGCGTGCGAACGGACACGGTCGCACGAGTGAGCGTGCCGAATGTGCCGAGCGTGCGCAGCGCATCGCTCGGCAGCGGTTGCAGCACGGTGGCCACTTCGATCATCGCAACGGGGTGCTGCAGTACGCTCACGTAGACTGCAAGAGGCGGTTGCACGGCGCTGCCAAGTCCGCGTGCCGGGGCGTCGGCGACGATACCGATCACGTCGAACCAGCGATTGCCGAGCATTGGCAGCTGCAGCCGTCGCCCCACGGCGTCGCCGTTCGGAAACATCGCACGAGCCATGGTCGCGTTGACCACGGCGACCAACGGTGCATCCCAGCGATCGCGATCGCTGATGGTGCGGCCGCGTAGTAATGACGTGCCCGCAAGCGCGAAGGTGTCGCCGCTGACCACGTGATGCACCACGGTCTCGGTACTGCCCCGCACGATCACGCCATCGTCGCAGCGTGCGCCACAATCGGAGGTCACGTTGGCGCTGGTTCCGAGGCCGCGGTGAAAGCCGTTCGATCCGAGACTGACCAGCGTACCCGGACTGGCAGCATGGCGCGCATCGAGAAACGCAGCAAAGCGCTGCGCTCGAAGAAGGCGATCGGTATCGCTGGCGCGCAGATCCTGCACCATGGTGGTGCGCAGCGAAGCGTCGGTGAGCAGCGACTGCGCACGCGAAGTGACGCTTCGCAGCTGCACGCCGCCAGCGAGCACCACCACCGCCGCGCCGAGCTGCAGGGCGGGGATGATCAGTGTGAGCGGGCGGCGGTCGTCGTCGACCAGGCGTGTGGTGCTCAGTGCGCGCACGAGCAGGAGCGGTGCGACCATCACCAGCGCAGTGACGGCGAGCGTACCGGCAACGATGAGTGCGATGTTGGCGTGTCCGGTGGTGCCGGGCCACGTGGCGACATTGACGGTCGATGCGATCAGTGCGCAGACGGTGCCGATCGAGAGCGCCACACCGGCCAGCGCGGCGGCTTCGAGGAGCATCGCGCCGAAGATGTCGCGCCGTGCGGCGCCGACTGCACGGGCAACGATCACTTCGCCGCTTCGTGAGGCGGTGCGTGCGAGATGCAGCGCGAGCAGTGTAGCCGCACCCACGGTCAGCGTGAGCAGCACCGCGCCGCGCACGATGCCTGTGAGCTGCTGGATGGCCAGCTGCTGTAACTGCGGCCAGACGATCCCGCGTCCGCCCCAGTCGGCGAGCAGCGCCGGAACGTCGCCAAGGGCGAGCGTGAGCGCCGGTGCGGCTGCCGTGCCGCCAAGCATCGCGAGTGCGGGGAGTGTGCCGGCGAGGGTCAGCGCGGCGGTGAGTGCGACGAGCGCTCCGGTGCCGGCGTGCCAGCGGAGGGCGAGAGCGGCGGCGCTGCGTCGTACAGTCGATGCACTCATGAGGATGGCTCAGGTCAATGAGACGGGAACGGCGTGGCCTCAGGTACTCTCAGGATCGCGGGTCGGTGGCTGCGCGACGGGTGCGCCGTCAGGTCATGCGGGTCGCGCCGTCACGTTCTGCAACCGCACGCGCCCCTGTGCAACGAGCCGGTCACGGCTGTCGCGGATCCACGCCTCCCAGAGCTGGTTGGTGCGACCCCGAGATATCGGCCGCGCCACGGCGAACAGCTTGCCGCTGCTGGCAGCGCGGATGAACGAGGTGGTGTTCTCCAACCCGACGGCCTCCTGGCCCCGATCGCGCACGAACAGCGACGCGCCGATCGAGGTGACCGTCTCGATCACCCCGCAGTGCACACCGCCGTGGACGAGCCCGAAGGGCTGCAGGTGCTCGTCACTGACTTCGAACTCGCACGCCACCTCGTCGCCGGTGGCGATGGTGTAGTGGAGCTTCATGGCGCCGCTCCAGCCGGCGAGCTGGTTCAGCCACTCCAG
>JBBSCZ010000064.1:0-13896 GCA_038249795.1 Gemmatimonadales bacterium
GCACCTCTCGATCAGCGAGCGCACGCAGCACACCGGTGATGCCGGCATTGGCCACCATCGTCCCGACCGGCAGCACCAGTGCCAGCACCAGCAGCGACGCCGCCAGTGTGGCAACGGCGATCAGCAGCACGCGTGGCAGGGTGCGGATCACTGCGGACTTTTCAGGTTCGCCGCCGTCGTGACCACCCGCGGCGCATCGAGCACGTCGAGCCCCACGCGGCGCATGATGCGCACGCTGGCGGAATCGAGCAGCCGCTCGCGCAGCATGGTGGCGCCGATCACGTCAGGGCCGTTCCTGAGCACGGCGATCGCGTAGCGGATCGGAATTCCTGTCACGGTGACACTATCGCCGGGGCGACTGCCTGCAATTCGTATTGTTGCGATCCGATACGTCGCCGAATCAGCCACGGATCCCAAGTCAACTGCATCGCCGATGCGGACATAGGGAATTTTCAGCGCGCGCGCCAGCGATTCGTAGCACCAGGCAGCGTCGGCGTCACCGCTTTCCAGCAGCGCGACCAGATCCGACTCGTTGCCACGCATCAGTGCCTCGGGCGACGCCGCCGCGAGCCTGGCTGCGAGGCCCGGCCGCACCAGCGCATGCTCGGCGAGCTGCCACACCAGCTGCGTGCGATACCCGAGCGGTGCACGAGCGGGATCGGCCCGCGCGATGCGTAGCGACCCGCTGGCGGCCACGTCCGCCCAGTTCATCGCCGTCAGTTTCGGTGACAGTGCACTTTTTGGCGACAGCGCGAGCACCACCCGGTTGGTGGCGAAGGTGGTGCTGCTGGTGACGAAGTCGGGGATGAGCGCCTGTTCCAACTCCTCGGCGTCGGCGGAGACGATGAGATCAGGAGTACGCCCCAGCGACGTCACGGCGCGGAGCAGCTCTCGGCTACCCATGATCTCGAGCCGCACTACGGGTCCGCCGCCGGCGCTGATCGAGTCGAGGGCCTCGCGCAGCGGGCGAGCGAGGCTGCCGGCGGCGAAAACGGTCGTTTCCGCGCGCGGAGCCTCGCCGCCCGCGCATCCGGCCAGCACGGCCAGCAGCGGCAGGAGCCGCAACGACGGGCGGGCGCGGAGTGCAGGGTCGCTCATGCGGGGAAGCTATCGAATGCGGTATCGCGAAACAGTACGGTTCAGGCTGCGTACATTGTGCCGGCGGCAGTGCCGACGGCCGCGGCTCGTTTCTCCAGACACATTCATGACCGATCTCGCCATCGATATCCGTGGGGTCACCAAGCGATATGCCGAGCATGTCGCCGTTCGGGACCTTTCGCTGCAGGTGCCTCGTGGTGCCGTGTACGGGCTGCTGGGGCCCAACGGTGCCGGCAAGACGAGCACCATCCGCATGATGCTCGACATCATCGCTCCCGACCAGGGGTCGATCACCCTGTTCGGTCAGAAGCACACCGACAAGGGCGTGCTCGATCGCGTCGGCTACCTGCCCGAGGAGCGTGGGCTCTACAAGAAGATGAAGGTGCGCGAGGTGCTGAAGTTTCTCGCGCAGCTCAAGGGCGTGCCAGCCGCCACCGCCGATGTGCGCATCGATGCGTGGATGGAGCGCATGTCGCTGAAGACGCCGGCCAAGGACTGGGGCGCCTCGAAGGTGGACGAGCTCAGTCGCGGGATGCAGCAGAAGGTGCAGTTCATCGGTACGCTGCTGCACGATCCCGAGCTGGTGATCCTCGACGAACCGTTCAGCGGTCTCGATCCGGTGAATGCACAGGCACTGAAGGACACGATCGTGGAGCTCAAGGCGCGCGGCCGGACGCTGATCTTCTCCACGCACATCATGGACAACGCCGAGAAACTCTGCGACTCGGTCTGCATCATTGCGAAAGGTGAAAAGATACTGGATGGTACGATGTCGGATGTGAAGGCGGCCAATGCCGGCAACACGGTGGCTGTCGCCTTCGACGGCGCGCCGGGCACGGCGGTGGAAGCGATCCTGCGCGACACCTCGCTGGTGGCGCACTGCGACGCCCAAAACCGCTTTCTGGAACTGGAGCTCGCCGCTGGCGCCAGCAGCGGTGTGCTGCTGCAGCGTCTCGTGGCGGCGGGCGCCTCACTGCAGCGCTTCGAGCGCGTACAACCGTCACTGCACCGGATCTTCCTGGAGAAGGTCGGAGCCACCGGTGTCGAAGCGGGGATGAGCGGTCATGGGTAAGCTCTCAGCCATCATCACGCGCGAATACCTCGAGCGGGTTCGCACCAAGTGGTTTGCGATTGCGACGCTGCTTGGCCCGGTGCTTTTTCTGGCGATCACCGTGCTGCCCGTGCTCTTCATCACTCGCACCAAGGCATCGGTCGAGACCACGAACATCACGATCATCGATGCCACGGGCGTGGGTCTTGGCGCGCGTGTGGCAACTGCGCTGGCCGACACGACGCGCGTGAAGCCCACCGTGACCGTGACGGCGCCGGCGGACGTGCCGGCCGCCGAGTCGCTGGCCACCCGCGGCGTGATGGACAAGTCGCGGCAGGGCTACCTGATCCTCGACTCGCTGACGCTGCGGGGCACTACCGCGCGATACGCCGGCCGCAACACCACCACCGTGCCCGACATGAACCGCATCGGTGGCGCCGTGGACAAGGCGGTGTTGAGCCTGCGGCTCGAGGGTACAGGGCTGACGCAGGGTCGGATCGATTCACTGACGCAGGTCGATGTGAAGCTCGACAAGACGGAGCTCAGTGACCGGGGCCACGAAAAATCAGGCGCAGGCAGCACGATTCTCGGTCTGGTGGTGTCGCTGCTGCTCTACATGGTGCTGGTGCTGTACGGTCAGACGGTGCTGCGCAGCGTGATCGAGGAGAAGACCACGCGTGTTGCCGAAGTGGTGATCAGCAGCGTACGCCCGGAGATTCTGCTGGCGGGGAAGATCATCGGCATCGGCGGCGTGGCGATCACGCAGATGGGGGTGTGGATCGCGAGTTCGCTCTGGATCGGCGCGACCGTGGTGCCGATGGTGGTTCGCCGCACGGCGCCGGCCATCGGCGCTACCGCCGCCGACAGCGTCGCTCGCACGAACGATCTGCTCAGCAACATTCCCAGCCTGTCGTTCGGCCTGCTGATGGCGCTGCTGCTCTTCTTCGTGCTCGGCTTCGTCTTCTACTCGTGCCTGTACGCGGCAGTGGGCAGCACGGTGAACAGCGAGTCGGAGGCACAACAGGCGTCGACGCCGGTCGTGATGCTGCTGGTGCTGAGCGCGGTCTTCATTCAACCGGTGGCACTGGCACCGCAGAGCACCCTGGCGGCGGTGATGTCGATGCTGCCGTTCTCGGCGCCGATCATGATGCCGATGCGCATGAGCCTCACGTCAGTGCCGGTCTGGCAGGTTGCGGTGAGCCTGGGCGGCATGGCGCTGGCCTGCGTCGCCGCGATCTGGTTCTCGGCTCGCATCTACCGTGTGGGTCTCCTCATGTACGGCAAGCGGCCCAGCATCGGTGAGCTCTTCAAGTGGTTGCGCTATTCGTAGGCTTCTTCTGAACTGCAACTGCGAACTCTTTTCACGCGAAGGCGCGAAGCAACGAAGGTAGAGAGGGCCCTGCGCGATCACGCACTGCAACTGCAAACACCCCTCACACGGAGCCGCGAATCCACGGAGGGTTCCACCCACCGGCGAAGGTCGGCGCGAGCAGAAGCTGAAAACGGCTGTGGGAACTGCGCTCGCGAGACGCTGTTCCTACAGCCGTTGCAGTTTCTCCGTGGATCCGCGGCTCCGTGTGAGGGGAGTTCGCCGTTCGCGATCCGCAGAGCCCTCGCACCCTTCGTTGCTTCGCGCCTTCGCGTGAAAAGAGTTCGCAGTTCGACCAACGACGACCTACGACGACCTACGCCGACCTACGCGCAGTAGGTATCAAATGCACCGACGAGATCGTGCGAGATTTCGTGCGCGGTACGGCCTTCGATCTGGTGACGCTCGAGCATGAACACGACCTTGCCGTCCTTCATCAGCGCGATGCTCGGGCTGCTGGGGCGGTAGCCGGTGAGGTAGCCGCGGGCGGCCTGCGTGGGCTCGGGATCCTGACCGGCGAACACCGTGACTGACTTGTCGGGCTTGGCCATGTGCTCCAGCGCCGTCTTGATGGCCGGGCGGGCATTGCGCGCAGCGCAACCACACATGCTGTTGACCACCACCAGCGTGGTCCCCTCGGCGTTCTTCAGCGCCGCATCGACATCGGCGACGGTCTTCAGTTCGTGCACGCCGAGGTCAGTCAGTTCGGCGCGCATCGGGGCAATGAAACGCTCATCGTACATGATTCAGCTCCTGACAGAATGTGAAAAGACCCACGACTAGAACAGGACGTCGTCGGCCACGTTCGTATCGCGAACCAGCGCCAGAATGGCCGCTTGCGGCACCACCAGATAGCGCTCGTTCTCGAAGGTGATTTCGACGCTCGCCTTGCGGAAGAAAAGCGCATAGTCGCCGGCGCGCGCCTGCATCGGCACATGTCTGGCCCCAGTGACGCCGCTCTGCGCATGCTTCCATGGCTCGTCGCTGTCCTGCGATGCGAGGTCGGGCATGGGCAGCCCCGGCCCCGTGGCCACGATCCGGCCGCCCTGCACCGCCTGATTGTCGACGGCCGTGGGAGGCAGATACAGGCCCACCGATGAGCGCTCCTCGCCCTCCTCGATGCTGACCAGCACCCGGTCGCCCACCACGATCAATTCCTTCTTGTTCTTCCGCATGGCGCCCTGATGAATCCCGGCCGGCGGCGTCTCCGCCGGCCACTGTCTGAAAGTTACACCGTCGGCCGCGTCAGGTCCCGGTCGGTGATTTACCGACGGGCGCGCGACGGTGCGCTGCGGACCGGCTTCACCAGGTGGAATAGCGTCTGCCGCTGATACCCCCAGCGCACCACACCGGCGGCGTTCACGATCACATCCTCCTCCTGACCCACCCGCACCGGCTGCCCACCCCACTCCGCGACCGGCGTGGTGGCCTGCAGCTCGATCGAGTACCAGGTCCCGGGCACGATCTTGTGGTCGCCACGACCCGGCACGCCGTCCTGATAATCCCAGAGACCGATCAGCGTACCGGCGCCATGGCCGTGCATGCCGATCGCATGCGAGTAGATCGTGCCGTTGATCCCCCCGGCCGTCATCCGTGTGCGCGACGCCTGCAACACGTCGTTGCCGCTCGCGCCCGGCTTGATCTCGCTGAAGACGATGTCCTGCAGCCGGTTCGCGTTCACCAGCGCCGCCCGCAGACCGGCCGGCACCTCCGTCTCGCCATCCTTCAGCACGTAGCCCATGTGCTGCGTGTCGGTGTTGAGCCGCATCGCGGTGATCCCGAAATCGCAGTGCAGCACATCGCCCTTCTGGATGATCGGATCGTCGCCTTGCGTCCCGCCCTGCCGCTGTACATCCACCGACGGCTGGAACCAGGTGGTGAGGCCGTAATCGGCCACGCGCTGGCGCATCCACCACACCACGTCGCTGGTGCGGGTCACGCCGGGCGTGATGACCTTCGCCGAAAAGGCCTCCTCGATGATGTCCCACGTGAGCCGGTTCATCCGGTTGAAGGTCGCCTCCTCCTCGGCCTGCCGGATCGCGATCAGGTCGACGGCGAGGCGCTCGGCTGGTTTGATGTCAGGGCGCCAGTCACCATCCGGCTTGAGCACGTCGCGCGAGAGCATGCCGGTGTACTCGCCCAGCGTGAGCCCGTCGGAAAAGGCGAAGGTGGTATCGACGTCGAGGGCGATGCGCTTCGGCTTCCGGTCGCGGATCACCTTCGTCAGCACATCCCACTGTGCGGAGCCCCAGAGCTCGGCGGTGGTGTTGCCCGAGCTGACGTTCGTGGCCGCCACCTGTGAACGGACCGCCGTATAGAGGCCGCCCTGCGAGGTGCCACCGAGGGCGAGGCGTTCGACGCCCTTGTCGCCGCCCAGATCGTGGAAGACGTAGATGGTGCGCCGACGCGCTGCGAACGTCGTTGGCGCGACGATCGACGAGAACACCGGATCTTCGTTGTACTCGCGCATCGGCACGATCCACATGTCGATGCTGTCGCGTCGCATCAGCGCGGGCAGTGTGCGCTCGAGGCGCAACTTCAACCACTCCTGCTGCTGTGCGGCCCACTCGCGCTGGGTGCCCAGCGGGCGGCGCGCATCGGCGTTGGGCAGATGCGGCCCGACCTGCGCCGCCAGCTGGGTGGCAAGCAGCAGGGTCACAGACAGCGAGAGGCAATGCGCGAGACGGCGCATGGGCAAGGCTCCGGAAGAAAAATCGTGGATCGTGCGGGCCGACGTGATTCGGCTACTGGTCGTCCTTCGGATCGTCCACCACCACGTCACCGGCGGCGGACATCGTCCGGCGTATGCCCTGCACCACGAGTGCGAGGATCCCGCCGTACAGGCTGAGTGCCAGCACGTGCGTCGACAGCACCGTGAACGTGATGGCCGGCAGGTCAGGCCAGACCGCGAGGGCGCTGCCGTACGGCTCGCGGCGCAGGGCGATCAGCACCGCCGAGGTCACGGCTTCCGCCAGGCTCTCCACCACCGCGAAGAGCGGCACGCGCCAGAGCCACCGCTTGAGCGGATAGTTGCCCAGATGCAGCGTCGCCATGCCGAAGAACACCAGCACGCCCAGCGCGATCACGGAGCCGAAGAACAGTGGTGAGTCGGTGGGACCGGTACCGAGCAGCAGGGAGCGACAGAGCCGCCAGACCACGCCGGTAACGATCGCCATGGCAGGCAGCGTACGGCTGAACGTCCGCACGGCACTCGCCTCGTAGGCGTCCCAGGCACCCGTTTGGGGTGGTGCGAAGCGGACCATAGATGGAACTTGACGACCTCGGCACCCTGATCGCAAGGCAGATCGCAGCAGTCATTTACGGGACGATGTGCTCCGCAATGAACCGCAGGCTCTCCGGCAGATGCGCCCGCCAATACGCCCAGTCGTGCTTGCCGCTCCACTCGGTGTAACGCAGCGGCAACTGCAGCGCCGCCATGTTGTCGCGGAACGAGCGACTCATCGGCAACAGGTAATCCTCGGTGCCGACATCCACGAACATCGCCGGCAACGAGTCACCACGGCGCAGTGCCCGCTCGATGAGGCGTGATGGATCGCGCGACATCCACGACACCGAGTCGGTGCCGAAGGCCGGCACGATGCGGTCCCAGCGGCCACCGGAGGCGGCGCGCAGCTCGTCGCGAGTGCGCGCATCACGCATCGTGACGGCGCCGGTACTGCCGAGTGTGCTGCTGTCGGCCATCAATGCCGGACGCAACACGCCGCTGTGACTCGCTGCCGCCACGAAGGTCGACGGATTGCGCGCCGCGATGCTGATCGCGCCGTACCCGCCCATGCTCAACCCGGCGATCGCGCGCGACGCACGCTGCGGCACCGTCCGATACAGCGAATCGGTATACGCCAGCACGTCATGGACCACGTAGTCGTCATACTTGGGCCACGGTACGCAGTAATTGTCGGCGTTCTCGTTGCGCGGTGTGCGACGGCAGGCTCCCACGTCGTTGAGCCCATGCCAGGTGGTCCACCAGCCGTCGTCGCCATCGGGCATCACGACGATCATCTCGCGCATCCCGTGCGTCACCAGCGAGTCCATCACCTGCGCCATTCGCCCCTGCACCGTCCAGTCCGCCTCACTGCCGAATGCGCCATGCAGATACACCGCCAGTGGATAGCGACGCGTGGCGCTCTCGGGCCGTCCGTACGACGGCGGCAGGTAGACGATGAGCTGCTTCCTGATGCCGAGTGCCTGCGACCAGATCGTGTCGGTGCGCAGGGTGCCGCGCAGCACCGTCGAGTTTTCAGCTGCGGCAACGTCCTGAGCGCGCAGCAGCGTTGCTCCGCAGATGATCAGCAGCAGCGTTCGAAGGACTCGTAGGTTCATCGGTTCGATGGAATCAGATTGCGGAGGCGGTCACGCCGCGGATGTGCCGCGTTGCAGCCAGACGAACAGCGGCGTACCAGCCACGATGGCCAGAAATCCCCACATCGCCGACTCGGCGCCCACACCGTACATCGTCCACAGCACGAACAGGAAACCGATTCCCGCCTCGAGCGTCACGCGACGCACGTTTTCAGCAGCATATCGGTCGGGGTGGCGACGCACGAGCATCATCTCGGCTGCGCAAGTATAGAGATGCGGCAGCAGCGTCGTCAGGATCGCGAGCAGTGCCACGAAACTGAAGACACTCAGCAGCGACTGCGAGAAGTACAGGAACAGCAGTGCACTCGGGATGAGCGTGCCGATGATCATTGCCACGTGCGGTGTGCGGAAACGTGGATGCAGCCGGCCGAGCGGCGCGAAGAACAGGCCGTCCTGCGCTGCCGTCACGGGAATGCGTCCGGCCATCAGGACCCAGCCATTCAACGTGGCGAGGTTCGAGCCGAGCGCCACGATGCCGATCACCACGGCCGCCCATGGTCCGACCACCCGTGCCATCGCCAGCGCGATGGGACGTGGCGTCTGCGCCAGTTCGGCGGTGGGCACGGTGCCGATCACCATCAGCGCGGTCAGCAGAAACACCACCGTTGCCACCCAGTAGCCGAGCATCGTGCCACGACCGAGCGTCGCGCCGCTGTCCTGCACCTCATCGGCGGGCACCGTCGCCGACTCGACGCCGGAGAAGGCCCATACCACCAGGGCACACGCCGGTGCCAGCGCGCCCCACCCCATCGGCGCAAATGGGACGAGGTTCGCCATCGTCACCTGCGGGATCGCGATCAGTGCGCCCAGCACCAGCGGCACGACGGTGAGGAACATGAGCGTGATCTGCAGCCGAGCGCTGTGCTGCACGCCGATGGTGTTCAGCGCACAAAAGCCCCAGAGCAGCGCCTGCGCGAGGGCGAACTGCTGCAGCGGCGAATCGCGCAGCGCGTCGCTGAAACCGGTGGCGTAGCCGATGACGGCGGTCACGATCGCGGCGTTGCCGATGGTGGCGCTGAGCCAGTAGCTCCAGACGGTCTGGAAGCCGGCGAAGTCGCCGAACGCTTCACGCACGTAGATGTACGGGCCGCCGGTCTTCGGCCAGCGCGACCCGAGGCGGGAATACGTGCGGGCGATGAAGAAGTAGCCCACGGCCGTGATCGCCCAGGCGGCGAGGGCGAGCGGACCGGCGACCTTCGCCATGGTGGCCGGCAGCGTCCAGATCGACGTGCCGACCATGTTCCCCACCGCCAGCGCAACCACGCCGAGCAGCGTCAGGCGGCGAACGGGAACGGGCGGGGCTGTCAGCGGAAGATGTGCCCGATTCGCGACCACCGGATGTCGGTGATGAACGGCAGGGCGCGATCAGAGTCGTAACCGTTGTAGCTGTAGTAGACGAAGATCGGGCGGCCGCGGAGATTGCCGCGCGGGACGATACCCCAGTAGCGGCTGTCCTTCGACTCGTAGCGGTTGTCGCCAAGCATGAAGAGATGGCCGGCGGGAATCACCAGCGGTCCCCAGTTGTCGTGCGTCGGCACGGCCGGCGGCTCACCGAAGCGCGTGCCCTTCACCTCGATCGTGTGCTGCCAATCGAACAGCGGATCGGTGAGATCACCGCCGATGTTCGACGTGCTCTCGTCGGGACGCTGCGGGAATGGTGTGCCGTTCACGTGCACCACGGCATCGCGCATGAACACCGTATCGCCGGGCGTGCCCCAGAGCCGCTTGACCAGCGTGGGCTGGGCATCACGGCCGGCCTCGGCCTCGTCGGCCTGATACGGCGACTTGAACACGACGATCTCGCGCCGTTTCGGCTCAGCGTAGCCGGGCAACGTGACGTCGGTGAACGGAATGTTCGGGCCGTACACGAGATTGTTCACGAACAACCAGTCGCCGACCATCATCTCCGGCTGCATGCTGGGCGACGGGATGCGGTAGGCCTGGAAGAAAAAGACCCGGATGATGAAGAAGATCAGGATCGGCAGGATCCATCCCTTCAGACCCTCGCTCCACGATGCCGACGGCCTGGCGGAGGCCTTGCCGCGGGCAGCAGCGACGACGTTGGGGGCCGGTGTCGGCTCGGAACGGGACTTCGGGTCAGCGGCCACGGGACGATGAGGCGGTAACGGACGGAAATGGCGGAGATGGACGCAATCGAGGGCCTGCCCTCAGGAGGACACGCCCTCGATCTGGTGCAACGAAAGATAACCCGCCACGAGAGCGGGGGATCCGGTTCAGCTGAGGTGCTTGCCCACCAGCGCGGTCATTTCAAACATGGTGACGGACTTCTTGCCACCGAACACGGCCTTGAGCTTGTCGTCGGCCAGGATGTTGCGCTTGTTCTTCGGGTCCTGCAGGTCGTGCTTCTTGATGTAGTCCCAGATATCCTTGGTTACCGCAGTACGCGGACGCGCATCGGCGCCGATCACGGCAGCCAGTTCTGGGCTGATGGTGACTGCCTTGTTGAACGCCGAAGCGCTCTTCTTGGCGGCCGGCGCCTTGGCGGCAGCCTTTTTCGCAGGTGCCGTGGCAGCGGCGCTCTTGGCCGGCGCCTTCTTCGCGGCAGCCTTTTTCGCAGGGGGCATCGCAGATCCTCGGAAATGAGGGAGGGGCGAGCAACGCTCGCCAGTGACATGGAGCGAGACTCGCGCGCTCATCGTGGCACAGGACGGCGACCGCCGTTCGAAATGACCATGACGCGCGGGAAGGTACACCCCGAGTCCCCCTGCGCAACAGAGCGATGGCCCAGCCACGTGCAGTGGACGAATCAGCCGTCGGTGTCGAAAGAGCGGAGCAGCGCCACCATCCGCAGGTCATACGGATCGGCGCTGGCGTCATCCTCGGCCATCAGCTCGATCTCCTGCGGGGTCTCCAGCAGCAGCGGAATGCCTCGAGTCCGCGGATCGGCCAGCAGCCAGCGGAAGGCGTCGGCACCGATCTCCCCTTCACCGATCAGCATGTGCCGGTCCTTGTTCGATCCGAGCGTGCCGAGGCTGTCGTTCAGGTGCATGAAGGAGGGCGGCTCACCGCAGGCCGACTCGAACGCATCGAGCACGGCGGTACACGCCTCCTGCGACGCGCTGATATCGTAGCCTGATGCGAACAAGTGACAGGTGTCGAGACCGTAGCCGGCACGCGAACGCAGTGCGGCCGGCAGCGAAGCGAGGATCCCCGCCACTTCTTCCACCGTGCGGCCGATCGTGTTGCCAGCGCCGGCACTGTTCTCGACCAGCAGCTTCGTCGCGCCATCCACGGTCTCGAGCGCGCGCGTCATCGCCGTTGCCACGCGCTGCACGCCCACATCACGATCCTTGTCGGTGGCGGCACCCGGATGAAAGCAGACACCGCGCACGCCGAGCGCCGTGCTTCGCTCGAGCTCTTTCGTGAGTGCGCTGGCGGCACGCTCCCACTTCTCGGCATCGGGCGTGGCGCTGTTCAGCACGTAGCCGGCGTGCACGATCACCGCATCGCGCTCGATCCTGGCCTCGGCCAGCGCCGCGTGAAACGCCTTCACGCGCTCGGGCTTCACACCGACTTTCTCGTTGTAGTACTTGGGAATTGCGCTGAAGATCTGCAGCGCCGTCATACCGGCATTGCCGGCGCGACGGGCGGCCATCGCGATGCCGCCGGTGTCGATCGTGTGGGCACCAATCAGTCGTGGCATCGGAGCGTGGGTCAGCGTGAAGAACGGTGATCGAACAGCGGTGATCAGCGCGTGACGATGCGCGCGCGACGCAACAGGAAGGCACTGCCCGACTGCGACTCCTCGCGCCACCCGACCCACAACTGGCCACCCTGCAACCGCACGATCTGCGGCGCCGATGCCTGCTGCGAACTGGTGCTCACGGGAATCAGTCTGGCCGTCTGCTCGAACAGATGGCCCGACGTGATAGACATGCTCATCGCGATGCGACCAAGCGCACTGTTCGGATCCTCGTACGCCAGCGCGACCGTATCGGCTCGGCTCGCGATCGCGACGCGCACCGGCTTCTCGCCGTACACGATTGCCATCGGCGTCTCGAACTGCGGCAGCAGCGGATTCATGAGGTGCGAGTAGAAGAGGCCGGGCCCTTCCGGCCCCACCATGTAGTACGCGATGTGGACGTAGCCGTTCACGCTGTCCACCGCGATCGAGGGTGCCGGCCGGGCGCAGCCGAGCAGCGCCACATCGACCGAATCGACCGCCACTCGGCGAAGACTGACTCCAAGGGAGTCGCGCTGCTCAGCGACGAGCAGGGCGCTGCTGTCGGGGCGGATCTGCCACCAGGCCGACCAGCGGGTGCCACGCACCGGTGCCCCGACGACCCATGATCCGGGGCAGGCCGGCACCACATCGGCGACCGGACCGATCAGGCCCCCCGGGAGCGTCTCGTCGGACGTCACGACGAGCTCCGGCGTCGCGCCCGGCGTCCAGCGGGCGGCGTATCGCGCCGCCGTGTCGACGCGCGCCACGATTGGAACGGGCGCCTGCCACTCCACCGGCGGGTCATCCCATGAACAGCCGGCGACCAGCGCAGCGGCACCCAGAATCTTCCACGAAACCTGCATTGGATGAATCTACGCGGTCGGCTCCGGCAGCATCCGGCTACCTTTGGCGCACAGGCCGTGCGTGCGCCGCGTGGCCAATGCCAACTCCACTCTGCACCTTCATGACTGCTCACATCGTTGCGCCCGTCGGCGCCTCGCAGTTCGCCGGCTCGCGCCGCATACCCGCCCCCATCAACGAGCCGGTCCGGAACTACGCGCCGAGTTCGCCCGAGCGTCACGAAGTGCAGACGCGCCTCGCCAGCATGTCGACCGAGCGGGTCGAGATTCCGATCGTCATCGGAGGAAAGCGCATCCACACGGGCGACCTGGGCGCGCAGGTCATGCCACACGCGCACCAGCACGTGGTGGCCGATTTCCACAAAGCCGGCCCCACAGAGGTGCAGGCCGCCATTGCCGCAACCGCCGCAGCACGGAAGGAGTGGGCGGCGTGGAGCTGGGAAGACCGTGCCGGTGTCTTCCTCAAGGCCGCCGAGTTGCTCACCACCACGCGTCGTGCGACGGTCAACGCCGCCACCATGCTTGGCCAGTCGAAGACGGTGCATCAGGCCGAGATCGACGCCGCCTGCGAGTTGATCGACTTCTGGCGCTTCAACGCCGAGTTCGCACAGCAGATCTACGCCGAGCAGCCGGTGAGCACCAATTCGACCTGGAACCAATCGGATTATCGGCCGCTGGAAGGGTTCGTGTATGCGGTATCGCCGTTCAACTTCACGGCGATCGGTGGCAATCTCGCCGGTGCGCCAGCGATGATGGGCAACACCGTCATCTGGAAGCCCGCCTCCACGGCGATGCTTTCGGCGTGGTACGTGTTCCAGATTCTCGAGGAAGCGGGGCTGCCGCCGGGCGTGATCAATTTTCTCCCCGGGAATCCGGGCCCGATCAGCGACACGCTGCTCACGCATCGCGACCTCGGCGGGGTGCACTTCACCGGCAGCACCGGCGTGTTCAACGGCATGTGGGAGACGATAGGCCGCAACATGGGCAGCTATCGCAGCTACCCTCGCATCGTGGGTGAAACGGGCGGCAAGGACTTCATCGTCGCGCATCCGTCAGCCGATCCGCTGGCGCTGGCCGTCGCGATCGTGCGCGGTGCGTTCGAGTACCAGGGCCAGAAGTGCTCGGCCGCCAGCCGCGTCTACGTGCCGAAGTCGCTCTGGCCCACGGTGCGCGACCATGTCGCGCAGATGGCGAGCGAGATCAAGGTCGGCGACGTGCGCGACTTCTCGAATTTCATGGGCGCCGTGATCGACAGGAAGGCGTTCGACAAGCATGGCGAGTATCTCGCGCTGGCGCATCGCGAATGCGAGGTGATCACCGGCGGTACCGCGATCGGCGACGTGGGCTACTTCGTGCAACCGACGCTGATACGCACCGATGATCGCAATCATCGCATGCTGAACGAGGAGATCTTTGGCCCAATCATCACGGCGTATGTCTACGACGATGATCA
>JBBSCZ010000065.1:0-13883 GCA_038249795.1 Gemmatimonadales bacterium
CGTATGGCGCACGGCATTCTCGACGAGATTGCCCAGTACCTGCCGGAGGGCGGTGGGGTCGGCGCTCAGACGTTCTGCGTCAGGTGCGATGTCGGCGCGCACGACGACATCCTTCGCCGAGGCCACCGGCTTCACTGCCAGCATCACATCGGCCACCACGTCGGGTATGCGGCACCAGACGGGGTTCGGACGCCAGCCCCCCGACTCGATACGGCTCAGGTCGAGCAGGTCGTCCACGATGCGCTGCATACGCCGCGTGTTCGAGAGGATCGTCTGCAGAAAGGCCTGACGGCTGGCCACTGGCACGTCGGCGTCATCCACCAGCGTCTCGGCATAGCCGCCAACGATCGTGAGCGGAGTACGGAGTTCATGGCTCACGTTCGCAACGAAATCGCGACGCACCTGTTCGAGGCGCCGGATCGGTGTGAGGTCGTACATCGCCAGCACGGCGCCGCCATCGGTCAGCGGCCGCGCCACCAGCGACACTGCGCGTTCGTTGAGGAGCAGTTCGCGCGGCTCCACGATCTGCCCCGACAGCGCCCGCTGCAGTGCGTCGCGCAATTCGGCATGATCGGGGAGACGATCGACGGAAAAGGGCACCTGACCGTCGACGCTGGCGAGCACCCGACCGACATCGTTGATGCGCATCACCTGCCGACTCGAGTCGACGGCGATGGCGCCCTCGGTGAGTGAATCGAACAGCTCCGTGAGCAGCGATTCCTCGGCCTCGAGCGTGGCGAGGCGTGCGCCGAGTTGCTCGGCCAAGCGGTGAACCGCTCGTGCCAGGTCGCCGACTTCACCTGGAGCCGAGAGCGCCGGTCGTCGCGACAGATCACCGGCCGCGAGCGACTGTGCCACGTCGCGCAGTTCGATGATCGGTCGCGAGATCGAGCGTGAGAAGAAGAAGCCGAAGATCGCGACGGCGACGATGGCACCCACGCCGACCAGCAGGATGTCGAGCCGCGACCGGGCGAACAGCTCCTCGACGTCGCGGGTGCGAACCGACACGCGTGAGATGCCGAGTGGCATGCGCACGGCCACATACAACTCTTCATCACCGGCGGATGCGGACATGCGCCGCGCCTGGCCCGATCCGGTGCGAAGTGCATCGCGCACTTCGGGACGATTGCGGTGATTTTCGAGCGTGCCGAGTCGCGGCGGGTCGAACTCCGAGTCGCCGAGCACGACGCCGTCGATATCGATCAGTGTGACGCGGTGGCCGGTGGCAGCACCGGCCGCGTCAGCCACTGCGTCAGCCGCCGCGGCATCGGTCCACTGGCCCGCGAGCAGGCGCGCCTCACTTTGCAACTGACTGATCTGCTGCTCGCCGATGCGCGCATAGAGGCGCCGGTCGAGCACACCGATCACGGCCGCCAGCAGCAGTGACACGCCGAGCACGAGACCCAGCAGGAGTCGGGTAGTGAGCCGCACGGCAGACGCTCAGTGTCGGCGAAATCGCATCAGCGGCACGGCTGCAGCGCGACGTGCGTCAGCTTGCGGTGCCCCGGCGCATGCGGTATCCGAAGCCGCGAACCGTCTCGATCAGATCACCGGCTTCGCCGAGCTTGGTGCGGAGGCGCTGAATGTGCATGTCGACGGTGCGCGTCTGGATGTCCGGTGCCGCTTCCCACACCGTCTCGAGGAGATGGCCGCGCGCCAGCACGCGGCCCCGCTTCTCGGCCAGCATCATCAGCAGCTTGTATTCGGTGGGCGTGAGTTCCACGTCGCCCGAAGGGATCGCCACTCGGTGCGCGGATCGGTCGATGCGGATCGGGCCGATCTGCAGCAGATCGGAGGGTGCCTCGGCGGCACCTGCTGTGCGGCGCAGGATCGCGCCCACGCGCAGCACCAGCTCCTGCGGACTGAACGGCTTGGTGAGGTAATCGTCGGCGCCGAGGGAGAGACCGCGGATACGATCCTGCTCTTCCTTGCGCGCCGTGAGCATCAGCACCGCGATGTGTTTCGTCGCTTCCTCGGACCGGATGTGCTCGAGCACGTCGAATCCGCTCATGCCGGGCAGCATCAGGTCCAGCACCAGCAGCGACGGGCGCTCGCTGCGTGCGATGGACAGTGCATCGGTGCCATTGGAGGCGGTCGACACACGGTAGTTGGTCTTGGCCAGATGATAGGCGACCAGTGCGACGATGTCCGGCTCGTCGTCGACCACCAGGATCCGTTCCTGTACGAACTGCGCGGGGGCTGTCATCCGAGATGTCCCTCGATCGCGGTGTGTGCACCGGTGATGCCGTGACGGCGCTCGTCGCTCACCATCGGGATGTGCGGCGCGCCGCTCGTCGCCAGACGGTGTCGGATTTTTGCCAGGATCATCTCAATTGCCACTGTGTTGTGACCACCGCGCGGGACGATGACATCCGCCCAGCGCTTGCTCGGTTCGATGAACTGCAGGTGCATCGGTCGTACGGTGTTCACGTACTGTTCGAGAATTTCTTCCAGCGGCCGTCCCCGCGTGGCCATGTCGCGCTTGATGCGGCGCACCAGACGGATGTCGGCGTCGGCGTCGACGAACACCTTCACATCCAGCCGCTGCCGGACACGCTCGTCGGTAAAGAGGAGAATGCCATCCACCACCACCACGTCCGCCCGGGTGATTCGCACCGTGTCGGGGCTGCGGGCGTGGATGCTGTAATCGTACACCGGCTTGTCCACCGGCTGTCCTGCCGCCATCGCATCCAGGTGCTCGACGAAGAGTTCGAGGTCGAAGGCGTCCGGATGATCCCAGTTGATGTGATGCAGCTCCTGCATCGTCCGACCGGTGAAATTCCGGTAGTATGAATCCATTTCCACAAATGCCATCGACGAGTCGGCGAGCGCCGCTGCCAGCCGGCGTGCAACGGTACTCTTGCCGGAGCCAGTTCCACCGGCAATTCCGATCATCAGCGGGCGGTTCGGCACCAGACCTCCATCGTCACGGCAGGAGTATGCTTCGTGACTGTGTAAATATCCGTGAAGATCCGGTCACGACTCCGTATCGGCGCACCCGACCGGTGGCGTCCCTGCTTCTGATCAATCTACTCGGTTCGGGCAGGGGGGCGGGCCGCTGCCGAGGCGGGTCCGGGGGCGCTAGGTTTCGTCCATGAGACCTATGCCGTTGCGCTTTTCACCGCTCGTGACGCTGGCGGCCTGTTTGCTGTCCGCTGGCGCACTTGGCGCGCAAGCCGGCGCTGCCACCCGCTCGCTGGTGGTCGTGGCCACGACCGATGTTCATGGCCGCCTGCGCGGGTGGGATTACTACGACTCCCACCCCGACTCCGCCCACAGCCTCGCGGCCGCCGCAACGATCGTGGACTCGGTGCGGGCGGCGCATCCGGGCAACGTGGTGCTGGTGGATGCGGGTGACCTGCTGCAGGGCAATCCGCTGACCTCGGTCGCCGAACGGCGCCGCACCGCTGGACCGCACCCCGTGATCGCGGCAATGAACGCGATGGGCTACGACGCGGCTGCAGTGGGAAATCATGAGTACAATCACGGCCTGTCGTTCATGCAGCGGGCCTTCCGTTCAGCGCGCTTTCCGTTCCTGTCGGCCAATGCCGTGGCCGCGCGGCGCGCCGACGCCTTGCCGTCGTTCACGATCGTGCGTCGCGGTGACCTGCGCGTCGGCATCATCGGCGCCACGACACCGGGTGTGATGGTGTGGGATCGGGACAACGTGAAGGGCCGCATCCGGTACACCGACATCATCCCGTCGCTGCAGATAGCCGCCCGGCAGGCGCGCCGCGCGGGCGCTGACGTGGTCATCGCCGTGGTGCATGCAGGTCTGGATGGAGCGGCCAGCTACGACACCGTCGGCACGGGGATCCCTGGCGAAAACGTCGTCGGCCAGATTCCGCGACAGGTGCAGGGCCTCGACCTCGTGGTCTACGGACATTCGCATCGCGAGATGATCGACACGGTGGTGGATGGCGTGCGACTGATGCAGCCGCGCAACTATGCCGCGACCGTCGGCGTCGCGACGCTCGAGCTCGCGCGGAGCGGGACGTCGTGGCGCGTGACGTCGTCGCGCGGCGCCTCGGTGCGGGTGGCGGGCCACGCCGAGTCCCCAAAGGTGTTGCGCGTGACGGAGTCGGCGCACCGCGCGGCGCTGGCGTATGTGGCCGAGTCGATCGGCGTCGCGCCGGTGGCGTGGCGCGCCGATCTGGCGCGTGCGATCGACATGCCGATCACCGATCTGGTCGGTGAGGTGATGCGCCGCACGTCGGGTGCACAACTCGCGGCCAGTCCCGCCTTTGCGCTCGATGCGAGCCTCGACAGCGGCACCGTGACGGTTGCGCAGATCGCGAAACTGTATCCGTTCGAGAACACGCTGCGTGCCGTGCGCATCAGCGGTGCGCAGCTGCGTGCATTTCTGGAACACAGCGCGCGGTACTGGCAGACGTGGACGGCGGCGCACGGCGGCTCGCTCGTGAACAGCGCCGTCCCGGGCTACAACTTCGACATGGTCGTCGGGGCGCAGTACGACATGGACCTCTCGAAGCCGGTGGGTCAGCGCATCGTGATATTGCGCGTGAACGACACGCCGGTCAGCGATGGCGATTCGTTCACGATCGCACTGAGCAACTATCGGCAGTCCGGTGGCGGTGGCTACGCGATGCTGGCCGGTGCGCCGGTGGTGTACCAGTCGAAGGGCGACATCCGCGAGCTGATCGTCGAGACCGTGCGCAAGGCGGGACGGCTCGACCCCGCCGATTGGGCGGCGAGCAATTGGCGCATCGTGCCTGACGCGGCCGCCGCCGCGGCGCGCGCGTCGTTCCGCCGCGGCAGTGCCGCGCTCGCCCCAGCCACGCGATTTCGCGTCATCGGACTGAACGACTTTCACGGCGGCTTCGAACCGCGAGCAGGTGTGCGCGGTCTTCGCTTTGGCGGTGCCGGTGCGCTGGCCGCGATGATCCGGCGCGCACAGGCCGAATGTGCGCCGCCGGCCTGCTATTCGGTGATCGTGGATGGTGGCGACGAGTTCCAGGGCACGCCCGCGTCGAATCTTGCTTTCGGACGCACCGTCGTCACGCTCTTCGATTCGATCGGCGTCACGGCTGCGGCACTCGGCAATCACGAGTTCGACTACGGTCAGGACACGCTGCGGGCGCGCATCGAGCAAGCCTCGTATCCGATCCTCAGCGCCAACCTCCGCGACACGCTGGGCAACATTCCGTCGTGGATCAGGCAGGATGTGATCGTCGAGCGCGGGCCTTTCAAGGTGGGCATCATCGGCGTGAGCACGATCGAGACGCCGAAGACCACGCGCGCCATCAATGTCTCCGACCTCCGCTTCATCGATCCCGCACCCGTCGTCAGCGCCCGCGCGAAGGCGCTGCGGGCACAGGGTGCGAACGTGATCGTGGTGACGGGACATGCCGGCGGATTCTGCAACGCGCAAGGAAAATGCGATGGCGAGATCTTCGACATGGTCAACCGTCTGACCGAGCCGGTGGACGTGGTGGTCAGCGGTCACTCGCACAGTTACCTGAACACACGGCTGCGTGGTGTGCCGATCGTACAGGCCCGATCGAGCGGTGCTGCCATCGATGTGGTGGACATTGCCGTCGGCGACACGAGTGAGCGCCAGGCGGGTGACATCGCCGGCTCGCGCGTGCTGTACAGCAACGTGATCGAGGTGGTGGCCGACAGCATCGTACCCGATCCGCAGGCGGCACGCATCGCCGCCGCAGCACTCGACGCGGTGGCGCCGCTGATGGCGCGCCCGGTAGGAAAGATCCTCGTCGACATGAAACGCGATGGCGCGCAGTACGCCTTGGGCAACCTCGTGGCCGATGCAATGCGCGAGGCGGCGAAGAGCGACGTCGCGGTGATGAACAACGGCGGCATCCGCGCCAATCTGCTGGCCGGTGACGCCGATTTCGGACGTGTCTACGAAGTGCAGCCATTCGGCAACACCCTCTTCACGTTGCGCGTGCGGGGCAGCGATCTGCGCAGCTACTTCGCGCGCCTGGTGGCCGGCAGCGCGCCACGCGCGCACGTGAGCGGCGTGCAGCTGCGTTACGATCGGGCGCGCCCCGCTGATGATCGCCTGATCGACGTGCGTGTCGGCGGGAAGCCGATCGACCTGCAGCGCATCTACACCGTCACGATCAACGACTTCATGCTGACGGGCGGCGACGGACTCGGTTTTATCGGCGTCGCTCTCAGCAGCAAGGCCGACGACCTCGTCGATCTCGACGCACTCGTCTCTTACATCCGCGCCCGACCGCAGGGCGTCGTACCACCTGCCGTGGATCGCATTCAGGCAGTGACGCCATGACCATTTTCGCATCACCATGACTTCCGTTCGCGTCTTCATCAATGCCCGCGGTTACGATGTGCCGGCCGGTGCCACCGCTCTCGATGCAGTCCGCGTGGCCGATGCCGCCGAGGCCGATGCCGTCGCGGCGGGCACGCGCCAGGTCACTGACAGCCGCGGCCTGCCCGTGCCGCCCGAGACGCCGGTGTATGGCGGCGTGATCTATCGCGTCGTCACCAACCGCACGCGCGACACCGAGGCGACCACGTGAGTCCGTCGCTCGTGGCCACCGACCGCGCCCTGCTGCGTCGGTTGCCGAAGGCAGAGCTGCACTGTCACCTCGATGGATCAGTGCGCCCCGAAACCATGATCGAGCTGGCGCGCGAGTACCGCGTGACGCTGCCCCGCGATGACGCCGATGCGCTGCGCGATTTCATGCGGGTGGATGACGCGCGGAACCTCGAGGATTACCTCATGCGCTTCGACACCACCCTGTCGGTGATGCAGACCGAGGAGGCGCTGGAGCGAATGGCGTACGAGCTTGCGATCGATGTCGCCGCCGAGGGAGTGCGGTACATCGAGATGCGCTTTGCACCGCCGTTGAATACGCTGCAGGGACTCACGCTGCAGCAGACGGTGGAGGCACCGCTGCGCGGCATCGCAAAGGCGCAGCGTGAGGCCGACATCACGGCCCGCGTGATCGTCTGCAGCCTGCGCCACTACGATCCGCTGCTCTCGCTCGAGCTGGCGCACCTCGCGGTGGACTACCAGGATCGCGGTGTGGTCGGCTTCGATCTGGCCGGTGGAGAACTGGGGAACCCGGCGTCACGTCATGCGGCGGCATTCGCCTACTGCGCGGAGCATGGGCTCGCCTGCACCTGTCATGCAGGCGAGGGTGATGGAGCCGACTCGATCCGGCAGGCGGTGCATGATTGTCATGCACATCGCATCGGGCACGCCACGCGGTTGCTCGAAGATCCGGCGTTGGTGGAAGAGGTGCACGAGCGCGGCATCGCGCTCGAGCTCTGCCTCACCAGCAACGTGCAGACCCGCGCCACCGACCGGTACGAGACACATCCGCTCAAGCAGTTCCTGGCTCGCGGCATGAACGTCTGCCTCAACACCGACAATCGCCTGATGTCCGCCACCACGCTGGTGGACGAGTATCACCACGCCGCCACGCACTGCGACTGCACCTTCGATGAACTCGCCGGCATGGCGCTCGATGGCTTCCGCAGCTCGTTCCTGCCCGAGGCGGAGAAGCGCGCGATGGTCGCGCGCATGGAGGCGGAGATCGCTGCCATCCGCTCAGGCGCCGATCGATGAGCGTGCACCGCGTGCGCGCCAATGCCGCGCCGGACGACGAAGCGATGCTCCAGCTCGCGTACGGCACCGTGGCGGCCGCCGCGACGGCGTCGGTGATCCGCGAACGTGCTGGACGTACGATGCCCGAGCCGGTGGCTGCGATCGTACTCGGCTCGGGACTTGGCGGACTCGCCGATCGTATCACCGACGCCGTTCGCATCCCGTTCCACGACATACCCGGCTTCCCCCCGGCGACGGTCGAGGGACACGCAGGGGCGCTGATCATCGGACAGCTCCAGGGCAAGCCGGTGATCTGCCTCGCCGGCCGCTTTCACCTGTATGAGGCGCATCCGGCAGCCGTCGCCGTCTTTCCGGTGCGCGTGCTGCACGCGCTGGGTGCACGTACACTGATCGTGTCCAATGCCGCCGGCGGGATTCGTCGCAGCTTTGCGCCGGGGACGCTGATGCGCATCGAGGATCACATCAACCTGACGAATCGACACCCGCTCGCCGGTCCCACGCGGCCAGGCGAGCGGCGCTTTCCCGACATGTCGGCACCGTATGATCGTGAATTGGGAGTATTGCTGCACGAGGTGGCGCAGGCGCTGCAGTTGCGGCTCGACGTCGGCGTCTACTGCGGACTCCTCGGCCCCACCTACGAAACGCCAGCCGAGATACGCATGCTGGACAAGCTCGGCGCCGACGCCGTCGGCATGAGTACCGTGACGGAGGTGATCACCGCGCGCGCACTCGACATGCGATGCGTCGGCGTGAGTCTGATCACCAATGCCGCCGCCGGATATACCGCCAACCCGCTGAACCACGCGGAAGTCCTGCACGAGTCGAAGGAAGCGGCATCACGGTTTGAGGCGCTGATCACGGCGTTCGTGGGGCGGCTCTGAGCGCGTCGTCGCCTGCGACCGTGCGCGGCTAACGGGCTCCAGCCGGTCGTGGTGTCTGGGGCAGCGAACGCAGTCTGGCCTTGAAGGCCTGGAATGCCGGCGTATCTCGCGTCACGCCATCGAGTGAGCCGGCCGGCAGCGCTGCAATCGCGCGGCGGGTGGCCGCGATCCGGTCCTCCTCCATCGGGTGACTGGCGAGAAAGCCCGCGCTGCCGCCGCCGCCCTGCCGGTCACGTTCGGCCAGCATGATCTCGAACATCTCCGGCATGCCGCGGGGATCGAGCCCGGCGCGCAGGGTGTACTTCACGCCGTACCGATCAGCCTCCTCCTCGTCGCCGCGGCTGAACTTCGCCATGATCGCGTTCGCGCCGAGATTCAGCAGATTGCCACCGCCATTCTGACAAAAACTCGGCTTGGCGATGCAGGCGATCGTCGCGCCAATCCCGACCCGCTGCCCCTTCTCCATCTGCTGCACCGAATGCCGCTGGGTGACGTGCGCGATCTCGTGACCCACCACGCCCGCCAGCTGCGACAGCGTCTGCGCGCGCAGGATCAGCCCCTTGTTGATGTAGACGTAGCCTCCCGGCACGGCAAAGGCGTTGATCGCCGGGTCGTCGACGATGTAGAAGCGCCAACTCCGTTGCTGATCATCCACCAGCACGGCGAGTGAGTCGCCGAGCCGGCTGATGAAGGCATTCGATTCCGGATCACGCACGATCGCCAGCTGCGCGTTAATCTGCCTTGAATAGTTCAGGCCCATATCCGCTTCCTGCTGCGGGGAGATGCGGGCGCAGCCCATGGCCGCGACGGCAACGGCGGCAGCGATGGCGAGGGCTCGTCTGGTGCTCATGGCGTCAATTCCGCTGAACAGGCTGAGAGGTCATTCGTGAGTCTGCTGACCGTAGCGCGCGATCTGCAGCGCCGAAAGGCGCGGGAACGCAGCGGACGCTTCGTGGCTGAAGGTATCCGCACGGTGGAGGAGTTGTTGCGCAGCGCCCTCGGCATCGACGGTCTCCTCATCGCGGAAGAGGTGGTCGCGCAGCCTCGGGTGGCAGCGCTTCTCACCGTCGCCGAAACGCGTGGTGTCCCGGTGCTGCCAGTGACGGAGAAAGAGTTCGAGAGCGCCGCCGGCACCGACGCTCCGCAGGGGGTTCTGGCAGTGGCATCGAGCCCGACGTGGTCTCTTGATTCGCTGCCGACCGGACCGCTTCGCCTCCTCATCCTCGATGCCCTCCAGGATCCTGGCAACGTGGGCACCATCCTGCGCACGGCAGCGGCGTTCGACGTGTCGGCCACGATCGCGCTGCCCGGAACTGTTGACCTTTGGAATGCGAAAGTCGTCCGTAGCGCGATGGGCAGTCACTTCGTTCACCCCACGATCACCAGTACCGCCGATGCGCTCGCCCCGTTCCTTCGGGAACGTGGCATTCCCCTGTGGGGCGCCGACGCGGCCGGGACGCCGATTCCGGAGGTGACCGTGCCGCCGCAATGGGCACTGGCCGTGGGAAACGAAGGGGCCGGCCTCTCTCCTGCCACGCAGCCGCTGGTCGCGATGACCATCGCGCTGCCGATTTCTGCGGCCGTCGAGTCACTCAACGTGGCCGTGGCGACCGGCATCCTCCTGTTCGCCCTGCGCTGACTCCGTGGACGCTCAAGTATTCGCCATCCTTGCCTTCACACTCGTCGGCGCCTGCTTCGGGTCGTTCCTGAACGTCTGCGTCTCTCGCTGGCCGGCCGGGCTCTCGGTGGTGAAGCCAGCCAGCCGGTGCCCCAAGTGCGAACGCGGGATCCGCTGGCACGAGAACGTCCCGGTATTCGGCTGGCTCCGCTTGCGTGGCAGGTGCGCCGGCTGCGCGCTGCCGATCTCGATCGAGTATCCGCTGGTGGAAATGGCGGTCGCGATGCTCTGGGCCGGTGCGGCGTGGCATGGCGGGGGCGGCCTCGACTCCGTGCGCCTGGCGACCTTCGCCACGATCATGCTGGGCATCACGCTCACGGACCTGAAGCACTACGTCATCCCCGATGGCTTCACAGTGTTCGGCTTCCTGTTCGTGCTCGTCACCAGCGTCGTCGCTTTTTTCAACGGCACGGGTGAGACCTGGTTCGTCGCACCGATCGACGCGTTCTACGGTGCCTGCGCCGGTGCCGGCTTCATTGCGATCATCGGCTGGCTCGGCGAGGTGGCACTGAAGAAGGAAGCGATGGGCTTCGGCGACGCGACGCTGATGGCCGTCGTCGGTGCAGCGATCGGCCCGACCCGTTCGATCGTCACGGTATTCGTGGCCGCCGCGCTGGGCGCTGGTGTCTTCCTGGTTATCGTCTATCCGATCGCCTGGATCCGCGCGACGCGCGCCGGTCGTGAGTTCGAGCCACCTCTGGTGCCGTTCGGGGTATTCCTCGCACCGGCGGCGGTCGGAATGCTGCTGGCCGGCGAGTCACTGCTCGAGTGGGGCAGTACGTTCCTCGCCATACCGTTGCGCTGAACTGCGTTCCCGTCGTCTCCGATCCCATCACTGTGCGTCGATTCGTTCTGTTGTCGTGTGTCGCCCTGGCCGCCGTGGCCTGTGATCGCAAGCCACTCCCAAAGGCCGGTGACCTCGAGGGTGAGGTGGCGGCGTTGTTGCCCAAGGTCGAGCAAGCGTCGGGGCTCGAGTTCAAGGAGCCACCCAAGGTCGCGTCGCAATCGTCGGAGCAGGTCCGAAAGTTTCTGATGGACCAGTTCGCACGGCCCTCGGTGCGTACCGACCTCGAGGCAAAGATCGGCGTCTGGAAACGGCTTGGCGTGGTGCCCGATTCGGTCGACGTCATCGGACTGCTCACGCGTCTGCTCACCGAGCAGGTCGTGGGCTTCTACGATCCGAAGAGCAAGACGCTGTACGTGGTGGAAGGGCGTCCCGGGGTGGAACGCGAAACCGTGATCCGTCACGAGCTCACGCATGCGCTGCAGGACCAGTACGTGAATCTCGACTCGATCCAGAACGTTCAGGGTGATGACGACCGCGTTGGCGCGGCACAGGCCGTGTTCGAGGGCCATGCCACCGTGATGATGATCGGAAACGCCGCGCGCACCATTGCCTGGGACAAGGCACGCGAAGGTATCCGCGACGCTCGCGCCGGAAATCCGATCTTCAGCGCCGCCCCTGGCTTTCTCGCCGAGGGGCTGCTCTTCCCGTATATCGGCGGCGCCGAGTTCGTGCGCACCGCCATGGGTGACGGTACGTCGAGCGCGCAGCTGCTGGCCGAGCTGCCGACGAGCACGTCGCAGGTGCTGCACCGTGAGAAGTGGGGTCCGCGCGGCAATCCCGCCGAATCCGTGCGCATCACGGCGCCGACAGGCGTGACGATCAGGTACGAGAACAGCTTCGGCGAGTTCGAGACGCGACTGGCGCTCTCCGAGCTCCTCGGTGATGTCGGTCTGGCGGCTGCGGCGGCGCGCGGGCAGGATGGCGATCGCTACGCGGTGCTCGGGCTGCCTTCAGGCGAGGGACTGGCGTGGGTCAGCGTCTGGGACACCGCGCTCGATGCCGAGGAGTTTGCCGAGACGATCGCGAAGGCGATGGCGCGGCGATATGCCAGTAGTGTTGAGGTCGATGGCGGACGCCGAGAGATCACCGGGCAGGGCCGCCACGTCACGGTCCGGACCGACAAGGTTGGAACGCGTGATATCGTGATGTTCGAGGATCTGCCCGCAGCGGCGAAGCGCCCGGCGCTCACCTCCGCCGCCATCGCGGTCACGCCGCGCTGATCCGTTCGAATTGCGCTGGACCGTCACGCCATCCGTAGTCAAGCGGTGGCGGCGCGGGGGTTTCGTGTCAGATTTCGCGAACCGGTACGCCGCCATGATTGTTTGGCGATGCGAGGCCACTCGGCCCGGGAATCTCCGGGCCCGACGGCGAACCCCCATCTTTCCGTGTATGACTGCTCCATCCAACGAACTCCTTGCGAAAGTCGAGGTCCTTTCCGACCTCGAGTCGCTCGTCGATGACCTGATGGTCTCGCACGAGGCGAAGCGTGTCCTCTGGTTTCCGAGCGAACTGCTGGCGCCGGAACCGGGTACGGACCCTGACGTCTATCTGAAGCAGCTCCGTGAACGCAGCGAGGGTATTTCGACCCCCGCGCGCGTGGCGCTGGCGCTCAATTTGTTGACCGAAGAAGGGCTGCCGCATTTCCACCGTCTGCTGGCGGTCTACCTCGGCAATGAGTCGTTCTGGCACAAATGGACGAACCTCTGGACCGCCGAGGAGGATCGGCACGGTGCCGTATTGCACGACTACATGCACGACAGCCGGATTCTCAACAGCCCGGTGCTCGAGCGCATGCAGTTCGAGTACCTGAAGGCCGGCTTTGCACCGGCGTGGGACCGCGATCCGTACCGCGTGTTCGTGTACACGTCGTTGCAGGAGCGCGCCACGCAGGTCAGTCACGCGAACACGGGTAAGCTGGCTGGTTCATTTGAGCCGTTGATCGGCGAAGTGCTGTCGAACGTGGCCAAGGAAGAGGCGCGTCACTACACGTTCTATCGCGCCATCTTCAAGGCGGTGATGGAGCGCGATCCGAACGCCGCGATGGTGTCGGCGGCCGAGATCATGCCGTCGATCGAGATGCCGGGCGTGGCAATGCCGTACTTCCGCGACATGGCAGACGTGGTGCGCCGTGCCGGTATCTACGGCCCCCGCGACTACCTCAAGATCGTGGAGGAGCTGATCCGCTTCTGGGCGATCGAGGCGGTGACGGGTCTCGACGACATGGGCCGCAAGGCACAGGAGAAGATCATGGCCGTGCCGGCCCGCCTGCTGCGCGTGGCCGACATGATGGAGACGCGCAGTCGTGCCAAGACGTTCTCGTTCGACGTCGCGTTCGCCCGCGAATTCGCGATGGATTGAGCAACCCGCGAGCTCCCCTCGCAGGCAAAGCTTCGTGATTGCGGCAACCGCAATGGCAACAGCGAACTCCCCTCGCGAGCAAGGCTTCGTGATTGCGGCAACCGCAACGGCAACAGCGAACTTCCCTCACACGGAGCCGCGGATCCACGGAAAACTGCAACGGCTGTGGGAACTGCGTCTCGGGTGCGCAGGTCCCATAGCCGTTTTCAGTTTCTGTGCCGCGCAGAGCGCCGCGACACGGTAGTACCCTCCGTGCATCCGCGGCTCCGTGTGAGGGGAGTTTTTGCTGTTGCTGTTAAGCGGTTCGAACGACGCCGAACGCCGAAGTCGCGCGCGGATCAGGGCAATGCGCGGATTCCCTGCGAGATGAAGAACGTGATGACGCCGATGAACGCGCCGAGCACGAAGCCGAACTTGATGATCAGGTTCAGCTCACGCTGCGTCACGCCGCGCACGATCTCCTCCACCCGCTCGGTGCTGAACTCGTTCACCTTGCGCTCGATCAGCGTCGGCACGTTGAACTTCTGTACCAACGCGGGC
>JBBSCZ010000066.1:0-13642 GCA_038249795.1 Gemmatimonadales bacterium
ATGCCCGCGCCATCCGCGGCGCCCGCGCTGACCATCGCGCCGACGAACACCCCGGTGGACCTCACCATCCGCATCTCGCGGCGCGACCAGAGCGAGTCGGCACGGGAGCTGATCTGGACGATGGTGGACTGCGCGCACCCGTCGGTGGCATTGCCCGCAGCGCCATGCGTGCAGAAGGTCGGCGACCGCGACAACGCCAGCTCGTTCGCCAGCAAGATCACGAACCAGGTGAACGCCGCCGATGGCACGGTGACGGTGGACAACATGCTGACCAGCATTGGTACGCTGATCCGACGCGCGATGCCGACCGAGGTGCTGCGAACACTGACAGCGGTGCACGCGGTGGTGGGACCATCGCGACTGGCGCGGGTGCTGCTGCTCACCGACGAAGTGCATGTGCCGTGGGAGCTGGCCTACCTGGAATCACCGCCCGATCCGGCACGCGCACCGTTCCTCGGTGCGCAATTCGCGATCTCACGGTGGATACATGGCGAGGACGACATACCCGTTCCGCCGCCAGCGACGCTCGAGGTGCGCGACATCGCCATCGTGCTGGGGAGTTACGAGCAGTCGAACCTTGCACCGCTGCCGCACGCCAAGGACGAGACCACTGCGCTGCTCGCGAAAGCCGCCGACTCGCCGACGCGTTTCCCACGGGTGACGAGTGTCGATGCCACGGCCGACGCGCTGGTGGATCTGCTCAATGGCGCGCTGCCCGCAGCCTCAGGCCCGATGGCGCCGGAAATGGTGCACTTTGCCTGTCACGGTGAGGTGCTTGGCACCGGTGTCGCCAAGCGCTCGGTGCTCTATCTGAATGACGGCTCGCCACTTCAGGAAACGCTGTTCGTGTCGTCGAAGCTGGGGCGTACCCGAAAGTCGTTCCTGTTCATGAATGCCTGTCAGGTCGGCGTGGGCGGTGAAGAACTCGGGCAGTATGCCGGGTTCGCCGGTTTCGCGATCGCGGCGGGATTCAGCGGTTTCATCGGCCCCCTGTGGAGCGTGAACGACGAAGTCGCGAAGCGGATCGCCCTCGACTTCTACCAGCGCTGCTTCGGCACCGACGGTACGCCGTCCCGCCCCGTCGCCGATGTGATGGCCGACGTGCGATCGCAATACCTGTCGGAGGCTGATCCAAAGAAGCGCCAGTCCACCTGGCTCGCATACGTGCACTACGGTCACCCGCATTTCACGCTCACTCACGCATAGCAGAATCCGGAGAGGCACATGGCAGATTTCATTCTCGATGGTACCAGCGCAACGGTAAGCCTGGGCCAGGGCTTTGCACTGCGGGCGCCCGGTGTGACGGCAGCGGGTCGCACCAGCGAGGGACCGCGCAAGCTCGGCACCCGCTCACCGGCCGCGCAGGAGATGCCCGCGCTGGACGAGGCGCTGGCAGCGTCGAACATGACGGAAGTGAAGCAGGTGGAGCTCGATGGTGTCCGCGTGACGCGGCCCACGGGAAATGCCAACGTGAGCCGTGCGCCGAACGGCGATGACGCGCTCGAACTCGAAGTGCCGGTCACCGGTCCCGATCAGGGCGCGATCGTGCTGAGCGTGGTCGACGGCGCACTGAGCTGGCATGTGCCGCTCAACCAGGACAACACCGTGCAGCCCCCTGCCACGCGTAGCGGCGGTGGCGGCAAGCTGCTGTTCAGGATTCCGAATACGGCGCCGTCGGCCACCACCGGAACCACCGGCAAGCGCGGCATCATCGGCGCCATCGGCAAGAAACTGCTCAAGGTGCTGGTCTATCCCATCACCGACCCGATCCTCGGGCCCATCGGCGAACACTTCGCCCGCCGGTGGGAAGAAAAGAACCGTGCGTACGGCGTGCGCACCTTCACGCCCGACAATTACCAGACAGCCGGCGCTGGTGCCTTCACGAGCGACGACTGGAAGCGCGTGGCCGGTGGCCGATCCCTGCTGTTCGTGCATGGCACCTTCAGCACGGCGCACGGTGGATTCCAGCAGATCCCGAAGTCGACGATGGAGATGCTCAGTGCACATTACGGCGGTCGCGTCTTCGCCTTCAACCATCCATCGCTGAGCGAGGATCCGCCCTCGAATGCGAAGCAGTTCTTCGAGCTGATGACAAATGCCGGCGTGACGCTCGACTGCGACATCATCTGTCACAGCCGCGGCGGGCTCGTCTCGCGGGCACTCGTCGAACGTTCGACCACCAGCGGCATCAGCGAGGATGATTTCCGCGTCGGCGCGGTGGTGTTCGTGGGCACCCCGAATGCCGGCACGCTGCTCGCGCAGCCGGATCACATGATGAGCATGATCGACCGCTACACCACAGCGCTCAACATCTTCCCGACCGGGCCGGTCACGGAGATTCTCGAAGCGATCATCTGCACGGTGAAGATCATCGCCCACGCCACGATGAAGTCGCTGGACGGACTGATGTCAATGAATCCAGCCGGCGACTACCTCAAGCTGGTCAACCGACCGGGCAACACCAGCACACGCTACTACGCGATCGCGGCCAACTTCGAGCCGAATACGCCCAATACGGCAGCACTGAAGACGATCATCAAGGAGAAGGTCGGCGACGCGGTCGTGGACCGGATCTTCAAGGATGCCCACAACGATCTGGTGGTGCCGACCGACGGTGTCTTCACCGCCGGAGGACCGACCTTTCCGATCGCCGTCACGTCGCGTCTGATCTATCCAGCCAAACGTGCGATCTGGCACTCGGCGTACTTCGAGCAGGCCGAAACCAGTGAGCGGCTGAAGCAGTGGCTGACGGAGCCGGTGTGATGGGCGTCAGGGAGTGGCGCTGAGCAGCGGCATGGCGCGTACACGCGATGAAGGGGAGGGCGGCGCGGCAACGAGGCTGCCGTGGTGCCGCATCCCTTCCCACCACTGACTTCCGCAGTGCAGGATCAGGCGCGTGGCGTGGCGAGAATCTGCCCAATTTGTCGGCGGAGGGTCGGAATTTTGTTCTGGATCACGTCCCATACGAGGTCGAGATCGACGCCGAAGTATTCGTGAATCAATCGATCACGCATCCCCGCCATGGCACGCCAACTGACCTCCGGATGCGCCACCTTCAGTTCCGTTGGCACCTTCTTCGTCGCCCCGCCAATAATCTCAAAGCTTCGAGCACGTGCGCGCTGCAGCGTCGCGTCTGCGAGAAATGCTTCGCGATTGACGCCGGCCGTTGCAGTCGACAGATATGCCGCCTCGTCCGCGATGTGCCGCAGGTACTCACGCGGCTCGAAGGACATCCTGAGCTTCGGCAAGGATGTACGGGCGCAAGTACGGGGAGAGCGACTCCATCGTCACCAGTTCGACGCGGCGACCGAGAGTGAGCTCCAGGAGTTCACCCAGCGCGAGGAGATGGTCGAATGTTTTCTGGCCGGGTAAAAATTCGACCAGGACATCCACGTCGCTGTCGCTGCGCGCCTCATTCCGCTGCACGGAGCCGAACAGAGCCAGTCGCTGCACTCCCAACCGGAAAATTTCTGATTGCGTGGCCACGACGCAGGCCTCGACGTCGGTGCGCGTAAGTATCCGGGGTGTCATATGTGCAATCTACGCACGAGTCGGCCGACTGGCGCGAGGCCCGGGATACCGACCGCCGAGAAATACGTTGGCAGCCCGCCCCGGAGACGGAGCGCCAGCATTCGCTGACGGAGCCGGTGTGATGGGCCTCAAGCTGAACGCAATCTCTGCCGCTGCACGCCAAGCCCCTGCACGCGCAGTTCGACGACGTCATCAGGAGCGAGAAAGACAGGAGGCTTCATGGCCATCCCCACCCCGGCCGGCGTGCCAGACGCGATGAGGTCGCCAGCCTCGAGCGTCATGAACTGCGACAGGTAGTGCACGAGGAAGAACGGATCGAACACCATCGACGCAGTGCTGCCGGTCTGGCGCCGTTCACCGTTCACGTCGAGTTCGAGCGTGAGCGCGTTCACGTCGCCGACCTCGTCCGGAGTGGCAAGCCACGGGCCGGTAGGCGCGAAGGTGTCACATGACTTGCCCTTGGTCCACTGGCCACCGCGTTCCACCTGAAACTCGCGTTCCGACACGTCGTGCACGATGCAGTATCCCGCAATGTAAGCCGCGGCATCCGCCACCGAGTCGAGATACCGGGCATCACGACCGACCACGATGCCCAGTTCCACCTCGTAGTCGGTCTTCTGCGACTGGCGCGGAATGAGCACGTCATCGTACGGTCCGACCACGGTGTTCGATCCCTTCAGAAAAATGATCGGCTCACGCGGTACCTTCGCTCCGATTTCGGCGGCGTGATCGGTGTAGTTCAATCCGATGCACACGACCTTGCCGGGGCGCGGCAGGCACGCCGCCCAGCGCGCGTCGACCGGGACATCCGGGAGCACCACGCCGCTCGCGAGCAGCGCCCGCAAGGCGTCGATGCCGTTCTCGCGGAAGAAGGCTGGTGTCCAATCGGCGAAGTGCGCCGAGCTGTCTTTCCGAATGCCACCGAGCAACACGCCAGGCCGTTCGGAAGCAACGCTACCCCATCGAATCAGTTGCATCTGCGAAATTGACGGAGTGATGGGGTGTGGACGGTGAGCTGCCGTGGGCAGAGTATCGCTGCGGGCCGGCGACCGTCAGAGCTGGGCGCCGCGACGAGCACTGATGCGTTCTGACGTCTGTCAGGTATTCCTGGCGCACGGGGCATTCTGCACTGGTTGGACGTGTGAGGCACCGGCGTTCATCGCGACCGGCCCTGGTGGCGCCGGACACGTGGTGGAGCAGAATCCGCTGGATGACATTCGGGCACTGCAGGACGTGGTGATCGTGATCACCGATGGGCGGGTCGCGGTGAAGCGGGCGCCGTTTGGAATGCGCTGATCGCTCACTCCAGCTTCCACGCCTGCTTCGCCATCGTGATCAAGGTGTCGACCGACGTCGCGGCAACGACACTTCCGATGAGATGGAGCGGGATGTCGTCGAGGCGCTTGAACCGGTAGCAGCCCTTGCCCATGTCGAAGCGCTTCCCTTCCTTTCTGTGCCACGCCTTCACGTCGTCGAGGAGTTGTGGGTCCGAGTCTGCGTGCATCATGTGCAGCGAGAAGCCCGTCTTGTTGGCGGCCAATGCCAAGTACGAGAGCGGCTGCTTGTTGCGCGTGGCCGAGAACCGACTCAGCGGAATTTCATAGGACAGCATGCCCCAGTTGATCGTCTCGACGTATCCCTCTGGCAGATGTTCGAGGATCACGGCCCGTACGGCAGACACCACGTCGCGACGGTCCGGCGGCAAGCCGGCAATGTACTGTTCGGGGGTCGAGTCCTTGCTCGGAGCCATCGTAGTAACTCCTTGCGCTTGTAGTTTGGCGTTCGCTGCTCCTGCGATGATAGCATCCGTGATGCGTTGGCGCTGATCAAGTACCTCGCCAACCTCGGCTACGGCACCCGGCGCGAGGTGACGGCGCTGGTGCACGCCCGCCGTGTGACGGATGGCGCAGGACGCGCCGTGCGCGAAGGCGCGACGTGGACGCATGACACCCTGCGCGTCGACGGCGAGCTGCTTGATCCGCCAGCGGGCAGCGTGATCATGCTGCACAAGGCTGTCGGCTACGTGGTGTCGTCGAAGGACGTCCCACCGCTGGTGTACGAGCTGCTCCCGCCCCGCTTCTTGCGGCGCTCGCCGGTGATGGCGCCGGTCGGACGGCTCGATCGCGACACGAGTGGTCTGCTGCTGTTCACCGACGATGGTACACTGAACCACCGACTCACCTCACCGCGCTCACATGTGCCGAAGTGCTATCGCGTCACACTCGCGGAGCCGTTGCGAGGCAACGAGGCCGCACAGCTGGCGAGCGGGACACTCATGCTCAGCGGTGAGAAAGAACCACTGGCGCCGGTGACACTCGTTCCCGTGGCGAAATACGTCGTGGACGTGACCCTGCATGAGGGCCGCTACCATCAGGTGCGCCGCATGTTCGTCGCCCTTGGCAATCATGTCGTGGCGCTGCATCGCATTGCCGTCGGCTCGTTGAACATGGGCGAGCTGCTGCCTGGCAGCTGGCGTGTGCTCACGAGCGAAGAGCGCGTGTCGCTGACTGGTTAACGCCGCGCCGAGAGTACCTTGAAGCGCGGTCCATCGTGGAGCGTGGTCAGGTTGCCGAAAGTTCTCTGCACGAGGCGCTCGTAGGGTAGTGTGCGGTTGGCCACCAGCTGCAGCGATCCACCGGGTTTGAGCACCGCGTGCGCGTCGAGGATGAACTGCGTCGGCACGTCCAGATCGGTGGCCTTGCCCACGTGAAATGGTGGATTCGTCACCACCAGGTCGAAGCGCAGGTCACGAACGGCCGCTGCCACGTCGCTTGCACACACATCACAGTTCGTGAGGCCGGCCGCCGTCACCGCTCGCGTCGCGCAGCGCACCGCCTCCGAGTCGATGTCCACCATGCACACCTGTCCCGTGGCGCTGAGCCGGGCGGCGGTGATACCGAGTGGTCCACTGCCGCACCCGAGATCGAGGACGTCGTCACCCGAGCGCACCTGCATCACATCGGCGAGGAGCGCGGTGGCCTCGTCGAGGTGCTCCCACGAAAAAACGCCCGGCCGTGAGAACAGCTGCGTTGATTGGCCACGCAGCACGACGTCGATCGGATGAAACGCATCGTGCGAGAGGTACGCATTGGCGAGCACCGTGGCGTCCGCTGGCGTCGCTGCGCACTTGATCGCCATCACGGCGCGGCAGCCACCCTCGGTGCCGAGCACCGTGGCGTTGCCGAAGAGGTTCTTCAGCAGCGTCGCGGCCGACTTGATGCCCTCGTTCGTGGCGCCGGTGATGCAGCACTGACCACCGATGCGCAGTATCGCGAACGCATCGGCCAGCAGCTGCAGCAACGCGAGCTTCTCGGTGGGAATGCGGATGGTCACCACATCGGCGCGCACGGTGTCGTCGAAGGGCGCCGATCCGTGCCCGCTCCCGATCGTGGCATTGCAGATGCCGTTGGCCTCCATGGTGCGGCGTGCCGCCTCGACCGCGACTGCGTTTCGGTCGCTCAGGTAGACCTGTGCGGCACCTCGTGCCAGGGCTGCCACCGCGCCAAGCAGGCCGTTGCCGCTTTGAAAGCTGACCACCATGGCGCCCGGCTGGATCACCATGCGCTCCGCCAGCAGGGCCGTGGCATTGTCGCGTCCCTGATTCGTGAGCCCGGGCTTGGTGGCTTCGGTGTAGGTCGCGCCCGCCACGGTGACGCTGCGGGTGCGCCAGGTGTGGTATTCGATCGAACGCGGAGCGAGTGGGGCGAGCGGAGTAGCAGGCATGCGCAACATCTGAGGGTGCGGGGCGATCCATCATCGCGGCTGAGGAGATGACGTCCAGCATACAGTACCTGGGCCAGCGCGTGCAGGTCTTCAAGCCGGACGGGACGGCTGCCGGACGGGACGGCCGCCGGACGTCCGGCGAGCTCCTGTTGGAGCCGTCCGGGGAACTCGTCGCAATACCGTTACAGTCCTGGCACTCAGACGTCCCGGGTGGTGGGGAAATAGGTGCTGCGCGCGAGCGCTCCGTTCGGCAGCGCGACGACGAGGTCGTCGGTGCTTGCGAAGAGCCGTTGCGGGGGCACGGAACGCGACGAGAGCCGGCCGTTGCCAGCCACGATCTGCACCTGCAGCACCGCCAGCGAAATGAAGGCCGGCACGATCAGTGCTCGCTCGGTGCCGTCCGCCACCACGAAGTCGGCCTCCGCCCAAAGCAGCGCGCGGTAGCGACTGTCCCCCGGCAGGAAGATCCGGAAGCGCATGTCGGCGCCGCTGGCATTGCGAACGGTCATTCGAGGTTTGGCGAGTACCGAACCTCGCAGGTCGGGAACGGGCGCGTCGTCGGCAATTGGCTGCGCCGTGGCAACGGCCTTGCCGAGATCACCGAAGGCGGACTCCATGGCGGTGCAGGTCTGCGGCCCGAACAATGTCGATGCGCCCTCGTACTGCTGCGAGGCATACTCCTCCGGGGTGGTGACATACGACGCGTAGCCGTTGGCGTAGGTGCCGAGCGCGGCCGACTCCACACCGCCGCGTGATAGGCCGCGCATGGCAGCCCGCCGCAGTCGCAGGCCCGCCACTGTCGACACCTCGGCCGGAACGCTGAGCAGCGCGAACTGTCCGATTCGCTGGCACTGCAGCTCGAGGATGTTCGGCACCCAGGGCACCGGGCGCATCAGACCGACCATCAGCATCAGGGGCTTGGGAAAGTGCAGAGGGATCATCGCCGTCGTGGCCTGCATGGATGCCGCGACCGACTGCAGGTGCGTAGTCAGCGAGGTGGGATCGAGCAGCACCGAGAGGCCAGCGAGTAGCTGGTGCAGAGCGAGCGCGATCGGTGCGGCCAGCACACTCGTGACGGTGCTCCCAGCGCTGGTGAGTGTTGGTTGCGCAGGGTCGAGCATCGTGATGCCCTCCCAGGTCTTGCCAGGGCCACCGTCCTCCTCCGAGCCCGCCGCCATCGACAGCCCCAGCGCTGCCGGTGTGCCGGTACGCTGCTCCATGTCAACCTGCTGGTGCATCGAGGCGACGGGCCCGGCGAGCACCTGCTGTGCATTGTCGAACAAGATCAACGCTGCCCGGCACTGCGTCTCACCGACGGCTTCCATCCGCTTTCGGTGCTGCGTGAGATCACGAGGTGTGCCGCTCTGCACGGGATCGAACCCCGGCGAGCCCGCCCTGAAATTGCCCGACGCATCGCCGCATGCACCATTGGCGAATCCCGCCACGAACGTCTTGCGCACTGCAGGACGACGCGGCGCTTCTTCCTCCATCCGGTGTGCTGCCCACCCCTTGTTGTCGCCATTCACCAGCGTGTTCCGCGCGCCACGGTTCGTCGGGTGAATGGCGAACCAGTTGAGTGCACCAATGGCTTCGGCTGGACCACCGCGCCGTTTTTCATGCTCGAAACGCAGCAACGTCATCGTCTCGTCCACCGCCGCCGGAAAGGCCGCCTGTTCAGCGGCCGGATTGAGTCGGAACGCAGGCAGTGAACGGTTGCGCGTGATGCCTTGGACGGGCGCTGCATTCAGGAGCACCCGGCCAGGTGCGAGATCCAGATGCGCGAGTTCGATTGCCCGAACGATACCCGCGACGACACTCTCGAAGACATGACCGTCGAACCCGAAGGCCATGGCATTGTACAGGAAGTGGTGGAGAAAGCCTGCCGGCGCACTGTGCGTATGCGTCCCGGCAATGGACACGTTCTCCATCCGGTATGGCATCTCGGGGTTTTCACCGCCCAGGCGCCGGATGACGGCCTGCTTGATCGCGATCGAGCAGCTCCACAGGTCGATCACCACCATCACGGTCCGTGTGTCGAGCGCCGGATCCGCAACGATGAAGGCGCGTGCCATGAGCTCCGCGCGTGTATCATCCACGCCACCGCTGACCTGCGTGAAATCGGCCCAACCCTGCATCGGGAGCCGGCTGTTCGGTTCGCGCGCCGCGATGTCGGTGATACGAGCCTTTCCCACGCCTACCACGAGCCCCGGCGCCGCTGGCAGCGGTGTGTTCAGTTGTGCGGGTGTCAGTGCCGGAGTCGGTGGCGGCAGCGCTGGACGGTTGAGCCAGTGCAGTTCGCCGGTCCCGGTAAGTTCGAGTCGCGCGCTGTCGTTATACACGTCGGGCGTGAGCGCTGCGATGAACGGGCCCAGGCGGCCGAGACCGGCGACGCCGACGCGCTTGACGCCCACATAGCAAAGTCCGTCGGGATGTGAGATGCCGGCCTGCGTCGCACCCGACGCGACCACCCATTCCTTCCGTGCCAGCAGCACGAGCGAGGTGAACGTCGGATCGCGGACGAGCAGTGGATGGACGGGATCGCTGTGGTCGTACAGGAACACGTACACGTCTTCGCCGAACTGATTGATGAACTCCAAGGCGGCCTCACGATGTGCGCGGTGAGCATGGCTTCCCTGCTGTCAACGACGCCAGCCGTTGCGTGCTCTCACCCGCGGTCGAGCGGGCTGCAATCCCGTTGCCAAGGCGCTCGCCGCAGGTCCGGCGGAAGACAATCTCGGCACCATCGGTCCTGACATGCTTTTTGGGCCGACTGGGGCGGCTACAGCCCGATCGTCAACACGATCCTCGACATCTACTGAACCGTGGACAATGTGTTCGACGCGATCACCGATCTCGGTGGCCTCGGTGGCGATCTGCTCTCGTTGCTGGCGGCGATCGCCACCTTCATCGTAAACACGCTGAGCTACATTGCGCAGCTGGCAGCGTGGATCGCCACGCAGGTCTTCACGCCGCTCACCCATCCCCGTACGCTACACGCACTACTCCGGCCTGGTCGATCGTCGTGCTACGGCACCGTCGCGATGTACACCGCATGGTTGAACGTTTGCATCGCCACGACAAGGTGCGTGGCGTCAATAATCGCCATGTACACCGGACCGCCAAGGCGCGGATCCGGACCGGTGCGGAACGCGAACCCGGGATCGGAACGCAGCTGTCCAAGCACCGTCGTGACGACGCTGCCGGCTGTGATCTTGCGGATGACGTTGTTGTACGTGTCCGACAGATGGATCGTCCCGGCCGTAGTGATCACGAGCCCCGTTGGCGCGGAGAAAAGCACTGCGGTACCCGTGCCATCCGCCGAGCCAGCGACTCCCGGCGTACCCGCGTACGTCGTCACCGCCTGCGTCGCGAGATCGATTCGCCGGATCGCGCTATTCAAGACGTCGACCACGAACAGGTTACCGTGCCCGTCGACGGCGACATCCGAGGGCCGATTCAACAGCGCGAGCGAATCTCGCCCGTCGGCTGTTCGTGACCGACCGGAGAATCCGGCGACTGGTGAAATCACGCCGCCGTTGATCATCGCGATCGTGTTGTCCCAGCTGTTGGCAACGTAGATCTTCCCTCGTGGCACCGGCAATGCTGGTCCAGGTGACACCGTTGTCGGTGCTCTGTTGCCACTGCGCGGTTGGACACGGCGTTCCCGTGAAATTTGCCGTGAACGTGTCGACGGCAGGCGTAAAGACTCGCACGCTCGTAGGCTGCGCCGTGATGCTGGGTGCGACGGGTGGTGGGCTGACCGTCAGGACTGCGGCGTCGCTGAACACCGTTCCGACGGCGTTTCTGACGACGACACGATACGAGGCAGCGTTTTCGGAGAGCACGGTCGTCGCGAGAGTGTACGTCGCCGCCGTCGCGCCGGCGATGTCGACACCGCCGCGCTGCCATTGATGTGAGGGGAGGAGTACCGGCCACCGTCACGGTGAACGCAGCAGGTTGTCCCGCCGTCACGCTGGCGACGGCACGCTGCGTGACGACTGATGGTGCCACGACGATCGGAATGATCGGCGCTGGCGGTCCGCCGCCCCCTCCACCGCAGGCCGAGATGACGAGCTGGAGCAGGAGCGAGACCGCAATGGTCAGCCAGCCACGCGCTACCGAATCTTGCTGTCGAGTGCGAAGTGCGAGTGAAAGCGCATCCTGCATTGCGACGATTCCTGGCGGGAGGAGGTAAGGGCGACCTGACTGCGAAGACGTATGGGGGCGTCGGGAAACGCTCTCGACTCAATTAGCGCGGTCCGTGAGCGATTCGAGCCACCGGGGCGCGGTGCGCCTCCTCGCCGAGGCGGCGGCGATAAGCATGTGCCCCGCGGACGCTCTCCTTCCCCATCGTCGGCGACGCGGACAGCGTCGACGTGGTGCTGCGTCCGCTCGCGGTCACCGTGCTCGACCCGGTGACCATCATGGAACAGCGGCTCTCCGCATTCGGCTTCGATCTGAAGCTGATGAGCCGCCTCTACCTCGGTGGCGAGGCGCTGCGCGAACTGACCGCGATCGCGAGCTGAATGTTGCTCAGATGTGCCAGATCCAATGAAACGACGCGGCCGATTGCGTGGAGTCTTTCTTCGGAGTTGCCGATACGAGGAGCTAACGAATCCGGCGTGACACATCGTCGCGCCCGCAATCCAGACCTCCAACTACAAGAAGGCTATCGTGGCTTCTACCCAGGCAACGATGCTGCAGCGTGGTCGTGCTGACGTCGACCGGATGCTCGGCCTGATCCTGCTCGCACACTTCCCGCTCACATTGCTGCTCGCAACACTGCACGGCACCTGGACTTCGGCGATCCTGATCGGCACACCGGCATCGGCGGGCGTCTGGTGGCTCACACGGATAGCGCCCGGCGCACAAAGCACACGGTGCGCCGTGGGCGCGGCGCTCATGACCTTCTCCGCGCTCCTGATTCACCAGGCGAACGGCATGCTGGAGCTGCATTTCCATATCTTCGTCTGTCTCGCCTTCCTGCTCACGTATCGCGACTGGACGGTGCCGGTCGTCGCTGCGACGGTCATCGCGGTGCATCACGTGCTGTTCATGTTTCTGCAGAATGCCGGCGGAAGCGTCAGAGCCTTCCCGGAGGGCCACGCGACCAGCTTTGGTATCGTCTCGCTGCACGCAGCCTTCGTCGTGCTCGAAACGGGTGTGCTGGTCTGGATGAGCCTCAAGCTCGCGCGTGAGGTTGGTGAAGCCGACGGGCTGCAGCGGGTCGCCGGTGAAATTGCGCGCGGCAACCTGAATGTCGAGGTGAGCGGCGGTGAAATGGCGACCGCCTATCGGCAGGTCATCGAGGCGGTGCGCTCGATGGTGTCGGAAGCGACTGCCGTGTCGCAGGCGACACAACGCAATGACTTCACCCGTCGCGGCAATACGGCGCTGTTCGAGGGATCGTTCCGCGATGTCATCGCGGGAATGAACTCGTCGATGGATACCGTCCAGCGCGCCACCGTCGAGGCACAGCAGCAGCGCGATCAGGTCCTCAGCTTCCTCGCCTCACTGCAGAAGGCCGTCACCCGTGTGGCAGCCCGGGACATGACGGCTCGACTCGACGGCACCTTCACCGCCGATCAGGCCCTCGCGCAGGGCGCCTTCAACGACGCGCTGGACCGTCTCGAGTCAACGCTGGCCGATGCGTCGCAACTGTCGACCAAATGCCGCGATGCGAGCGCCGACATTTCCGTGGGCAGCGGCGTGCTCACTCAGGGCGCATCGGCGCAGGCTGCGGCAGTCGAGGAGTCATCCGCCTCACTGCATGAACTGAGCGCCATGGCGCAATCGACCACCGACCACGCTCGGCAGGCGAGGACGCTCGCCGACACGACCCGATCGGCCGCCGCCAGCAGCGTCGAGGCGATGAAGTCGCTCAGCGAAGCGATGGACAAGATCCGCCGCAGCGCCAACGACACCGCGAAGATCGTCCGCACGATCGACGAGATCGCATTCCAGACGAATCTGCTCGCGCTGAACGCCGCCGTCGAAGCCGCACGCGCGGGTGACGCCGGTCGCGGGTTCGCCGTCGTGGCGGAAGAAGTCCGCAGCCTGGCGCTTCGCAGTGCCGAGGCGGCGCGCAGCACGTCGGACCTGATCGCCGACTCGGTATCGCACGCTGCCACCGGTGCCGATCTCTCCGCTGACGTCTCCTCGCGTCTTGCCGACATCGACCTGCACGTACAGCAGGTACGCGACGTGATCACCGAGATCGCGTCGGCCAACGAGCAGCAGTTCGAAGGAATCTCACAGATCACCAACGCGATCGAGCAGGTGGGACGGATCACGATCGAAACATCAGGCAGCGCGGAGCGTTCGCAGGAGATCGCGAAGGCACTCTCGGCCGAGGCAGACCGGATGGCACGACTGCTCAGCGAGTTCA
>JBBSCZ010000067.1:0-13609 GCA_038249795.1 Gemmatimonadales bacterium
ATCACCGGCCTGGCCCTGCCGGATCGAGACGGTGTGGTGGCGATCGTCGGGCTTGGCAACGGCGTGTCACTTGTCGGAAAGCTCCCGTGGATTCGTTCGGCGCCGCGCGCCCTGTACTGGGGCGACGTGGACACGCACGGTATGGCGATCCTGGCGGTGGCCCGAACCGCCATCCCTCACCTCACCTCGATCCTGATGGACGAGTCGACGCTGCTCCGCTATCGAGACGCTTGGGGCGACGAGCCGGTGCCAATGCGCCGCGAAGTGATCGAGACACTGACGCCACCCGAGGCGGCAGTGCTTGCTGGGCTGCAGCGGAACCAGTGGGGCAGCAGAGTGCGTCTCGAGCAAGAACGCATCCCTTGGACGGAGGCTTTGGCCGCGGTCGATGCTGCCTTGATAGACACCTTGTCGGCAACACCATCGTAGTTCCGCCGCCACATCTACGTTTTGGGCACGAATGCCGCCTTCTTGAGAATCCGGACTGGTTTTTTCTGGACTTTGTCTTGCTGTGTCGAAAGACGACCAGCGCCAAGGCGCGTGGCAACGCCACGAACGGGCCACACAGTCTGTCAAACGACAGACTCGCCGCAAATCACCCAACGATCCGCACCTGATCAATCGTCTCCGTAAACTGAATCTTCTGCGCATGCGCCAACCCCCGGAACTGTCGCGCTGCTGCCTCACCGATGTGCCGCCCGATCATCTGCGAGTACACCGAGACGAACTGCCACCCGTGCGAATTCAATCGAAACTCTCGCGTGAGCAGGTGGCAGACCTCGTGCATCGCAAGGTACTTCTTTCGTTCGGTGGCCCTGACGCCCAGCGTGTCAGTCGACGGGAACGCACTCGCGAGAAACTTGGATGTCTCGGCCAATTCGACGAACCGTAAGGGCTGCTTCCGGGATCGCCGACGCTGGGCGTAGTACGGGTTCTTCAAGCCATCCGCGAACAGCCATTCACAATATTCCTCCCATGCATTCTGGGAAACCACGCTGTACATCCCCTCGGCATGCTCGTTCCACTTCGCCCAGAAAATCGTCTCGAGCATGTACACCCGATGTCGTTGCGGGTCTTTCATCACGTTGTCAGGATTGAAGAATCGTCATTTCTCATCGAAATGCCGGACGTCAACACGGACACGAACACCCGGGGAGTGACACGCGGTGCGTGCCCACGCCGTACTTGATGGAGTGCCCTTCGGTGCCACGTCACGTCACGGCACCCGTATTCTAGACTGACCGTCTGACACCGAGCGGTCGTGGTACATCATGTCGTGAAGAACGACGTCGATGCCGCGCCCGACGCGAATGCTGCGCACCATCGTGCGACCTCAAATCGGCGTCCCCTGGTGGGAAGCGGACGGCCGCAGTGGATGTCTGCAGACGCATTCGTCAGCGGACGACGGGTTCGGTTCGAGGAAGGCCGGAGCCGGGAGCGTTGGCCGTCGGACGCATTGGCGGAACGCTGCCAAGACGCTGCACTATTTCAGCGCTATTCTGGTCAGGCACCGCTGACCCACTACGACCGCAGTCGGGGAATGACACCTCTCAGTCGCTCGCAAACGCGTCGGCGATCCGTTCGTACAGGTCGACGGCACGGAAGGGTTTCTGGATGAAACCGGCGACCCCATCGCTGACGAACCGCTGTGCGACGTTCCGTTCGCTGTAGCCGCTCATGATGATCACGCGCACAGTGGGATCGAGCGCCATCAGCCGCCGCAGGACCTCCCCGCCGTCCAGGCGTGGCATGGTGAGGTCGAGCAACACCAGCGTCACGCGGGCGCGTTCGATCTCGAAGAGTGCGAGCGCCTCCTCACCGTTGGATGCCTCGAGCACCTCGAAACCACGACGCGACAGCATGGCCCGCGCCACGGCGCGCACTCCCGGCTCGTCATCCACGATGAGCACGGCGCCTTTCGCCACGAAGTCCTGCCGGGCCGCAGTGAGACGATCCGGAGCAGGCGCGCCGTTCACCGCAGGAAGCAGGACCTTGAACGTCGTCCCCCGCCCAACCTCGCTGTCGACGATGATCGCACCACGATGCGCACGGATGATGCCGAGGGTGGCGGCCAGACCGAGGCCTCGGCCAACGAACTTCGTCGTGTAAAACGGTTCGAAGATCCGGGACACGTCGGCCATCAGCAGGCCGGTCCCCGTGTCGGCAACCTCGACGAAGACATACTCGCCTGGCTCGATCTCGGCCCCGTCCACCGTGCGCCCAGCGTTGTCAGCATCCACCCGCTGGATCCCGGTGCGCACATCGATGTGTCCCGGCTCATCACCCAACGCCTCCGACGCGTTGGTGAGCAGGTTCATGATCACCTGCCGGATCTGTGTCGCGTCGACGTCCACGACGGGGAGACCGACCATCAACGCGAGTCGTAGTTCGGCTTTCTTCGAGAGCGCCGCGTTGACCAGCGATGTCATTTCTTCGATGACCTGCGTGAGGTCGACGCGCTCGATCACGAAGCGCCCCTTGCCTGAGTAGGCGAGCAGTTGCCGCGTGAGCTCGGCGGCGCGCTGTGCCGACATCTCGATGCCGAGCAGGGGCTCGCGCCGCAGATCGTCCGGCGGCACGTCGGTCAGCGCCAGACTCGCATTGCCGAGGATTCCGACAAGGAGATTGTTGAAGTCGTGCGCGATGCCGCCCGCCAGAATGCCAAGGCTCTCGAGGCGCTGTGCCTGTTGCAGCTTGGCATCAACGTCACGGCGCTCCTCCGTTACGCGCACGCGCTCCGTCTCGTCGATGGTCATGCCCACCACGCGCTCGGCAAGTCCGCTGTCAGGATGCGACACGGCCTCCCCGACCGCGCGGAAATGCCGGAGCTCTCCGGTGCCGGTTCGGCCGCGGAACGCCACGTCGTAGCCTGACGCCGGGCTCACTGCAGCTTCGGCGAGCATCGCTGCCACCTTCGGCCGGTCGTCCTCGAGCACGAGCGACAGCAGCGAGTCGGTGGTGATTCGAAAGTGGTTGGGATCGAGCCGCCACAGCGCCCAGTTCTCGGGCTCCCAGCGGAGTTCGCCAGTGGCGACCTCGAAGCTCCACGCAGCGATTCCCGCGATCGTCGAGACCCGCGCCAACAGCTGTCGGCTCTCCAGAAGTTCGCGGTTGGCGCGGCGCACGAGCGTGACGTCCTGAATGGTCCCGAGCATCCCCGTCGCAGTACCAGTGGAGTCGCGCAGCACTTCGCCGACCAGGTGCATGAGTTGCGGCGGACCATCCGGCCGTATGATGCGGAGGTCGAAGTCATACGGAGCCTCGCCACGCAGGGCGGCGTCGAGCGCGGTGGTCATCGGCCCATAGTCCTGCGGGTGCACGACCTGCTCCAACCGCGCAAAACTCGGCTCGAACGTCTGGTCGAGCCCGAAGAGCCGAAACGTTTCCTCCGACCAGGTAACCGCACCAGTCGCAACTTCCCACTTCCATGTACCGACCATCGCGATGCGCTGCGACTCGGCCAGCTCGCGCCGGTTCTCCTCGAGTTCTTCGAAGACCGCGTGCGCTGTCGTGGTGTCCGCAAGGAACACAGCCACGCCGACAGGCGTCCGAAATGCATCGACGCGATACCAGCGCCCGATGGGCGCGTAATACGCCTCGACCGTATTGGTGGTCCCCTCGCGCGCTGCCTGCTGCAGCTGATCCCAGAACGGCCCACCGACCGACTCTGGAAACACTTCCCAGATGGTGTTGCCGAGCAGCGCCTCCACCGTTGTGTCGAGCAGCGCCGCAGCCGCGCGGTTCACGTATCGGTAATGCCACTCATTGTCGAACAGTAAAAGAGCCGTCGGTGCATCGTCCATGACGGACAAGGGCAGTGCCGACGGAGCCGTTGAATCAAGCATGATTTACCGCGCAACGAGGGTAGTTCGGCGCTGATCCTGAAGGGTCCGCGCTCGTCATGAGAGCGCGGAGCAACTCAAGCGTGATCAGACAATCTTACGAGGCTCGACGGAAATACCACTGGCGCGCGGGTCTGCCTTCTGGTGTCACCTCGCCGCCCGTGTCACGCGTCATCCAGCGCGAGCTCCGCCTGCTCCGCCTGCCCCGGCACGGGCGACGTCGCCAGATACATGATTGTCGCACCCACGAGGCCGGCGACGAGCGACGCCACCACGATGCCCACCTTCGCCTGTGCCAGCAATTCGCTCCCCGGAAATGCCAGTCCGGACACGAACAGCGACATCGTGAACCCGATACCGGCAAGACACGCGACACCCGTGATCGTGGGCCACGTCGCGCCGGAGGGCAACCTGGCGCCGAGACGGGTGGCGATCCAGGTGGCGACGATGATGCCGATCGGCTTGCCGAAGACGAGGCCGAGTGCGACACCGATGCTCACACTGCCGACGAGCGAACCGCCGGTGGTATCCGACGCGAGCGGCACGCCGGCATTGGCCAGCGCGAACAGCGACATGATCCAGAAATTGACCGGGACATGCAGGATGTGACGCAGATGGGCCAGCGGCGGCTGCGCATCTTCGACCGCGGCCTCGATCGCGGCCAGTGCGTCCTGCTGGCCGCCGTTCGACAGCACGGGGCGGTCATCCTCGCCGGTGGCGACGGCGAAATCGTCGAGCCGGCGACGCGCCTCCTCCTCGAAACTGCCGGGATCGATCCGCGATCGCGCTGGCACCGTCAAGGCCAACAAGACGCCCGCGACGGTGGAGTGAATGCCGGAGCGGAGCACGAAGTACCAGAGGAAAATGCCGAGCAGTGCGTACACGCTGACCCATGCGACGCCCGCCATGTTGGCGGCGACCAGCACGAGCAGCACGGCACCGGCCAGCAGCACGTATGTCGGATCAGGCGCGTGACCGTAAAACAGGCTGATCACCATCACCGCGCCCAGATCGTCGGCAATGGCGAGTGCTGCGAGGAAGACCGTGAGCGCGGGTGGCACACGAGACCCGAGCAGTGCCAGCACACCCAGTGCGAAAGCGATGTCGGTGGCGGTCGGGATACCCCAGCCGTGTGCACCGGGGGTCCCTTGATTGAATGCCACGAAGATCAGTGCCGGGACCACCATCCCACCCACGGCCGCCGCCAGCGGGAGCGATGCACTGCGGAGTGACGAGAGTTCGCCGACGAGCAGCTCGCTCTTGATCTCGAGCCCGACCAGCAAAAAGAAGATCGCCATCAGCCCGTCGCTGATCCACTCGCGCAGCGTCAGTTCGAGGTGCGACGCTCCGAAGGCGATGGTCAGCGGCGTCTCCCAGAACGCCTCGACCGATGCGTGCAGCACCGAGTTCGCGATGAGCATCGCGGCGGCCGCAGCGATCAGCAGCATCACCCCGCCGCCGGCCTGCCACTCCGTGAACTGACGGAGCGGTCGGCTCAGTCGTACCGCGAGCACAGGGATCCGGGGGTTGTTTTGCATGCCGGAAAATACACAGGCAGCGCCCGCCACTGGAGGCCACGACGCGCATTTCTCCGGCGGGTGTTTTCGAAAAACCCTACAATCTACCGCCTTCTCCGCTGTCGGCCCGGGCCTGAATGCGTCGGCGCAGCTGTTCCATCATCCCGATATAGCGCGCCCGCTGTTCGGGGCTCAGGAACTCGCTCAGTTGCGCCTGCTCCTTCTGCTGCAGATCGAGTCGCTCCCGTTGCACCTCGAGCAGCCCATCGAGCAGCCGCGCGGTTTCCGGTGCGCGCGACGCATCGGGGCCGGCGATGGACTGCCGCAACTCGCGGCGGATGTGCCGCTCCTCGCGTATGAGCCGGGTGCGATCATCACTGAACTTCCGGTTCAATTCCATCAGGCGCACGGCCTGCTGATCATTCAGTGCGAGGCGTTCTCGCACCGTCCGCGCGAGCGCCGTTCGCAGCGTCCCCTCGACGCGCGCACGTTCCGCGAGCGCCGCCTTGTTGCGCTCCTGCAGCTCGGACCTCTGCGGCGTCGACGCCTCACGCCGAGCCTCACGCCGCAGACGCGCCGCCTCCCGCGCCGAACCGGCGTCCTGCCCGTGCAGCACTGGCGGCAGACACAGGACGCACGCGATCGCGAGCGCAATTCCGCGACTCATCAGCGTCATCACGCCCCCTCCCCTGCCAGGAAATCGGTGCCGGTGTCGACATCCGCCGACGGCACGCCGTCGAGCGAGCGGATGTCCTCCTCGAGTGCCCGCAACTGCTCGACGCTGAGTTCGTCCGTCGAGGCGCCGAGCCCGAGCTGCATGACACCGCTCGCCACGGCGACTGATTCGGATGACGTGTTCGTTGCCAGGGTCGGCGAAGTCGGCGACGGCCCATTCGACAGTGCGATCAGCGTGCCGCCACCAATCACCAACACGACTGCCGCCGCACGCACGAAGCGCGACACATGCATCACACGTTTTGCGGCACGGCGCTCGGCGAGGTCGTCGACCACGGACGTTGTCGCGACAACCTCTGGCGGCAACGGCAGCGCGGCGACGATGCGCGCAGCATCGATGGCTGGCGTACGGGCCAAAGAAGCCTGCACGGCACGGAGCATCGCCAGCTCTGCGGCAAGATCGGGGTCGGCGGCCACGGTGCGCGCGAGCGCCGCCGTCTCGTCATCCGACAGGCGTCCGTGGAGCAGCTCCGGCAGCAGGTCCTGCATTTCATCCCTGGTCATGTCACGCATCGAGAAACTCCTTCACGGCCCGCATTGCATTGTGGTAGTGCACCCGCGCCGCACCTTCGGTGGTGGAAGCGACCGTCGCGATCTCCCTGTACGACAACCCTTCGATGACCCGCAACGTGAACACCTCCCGCTGCGTTGGCGAGAGCCGCGCGACTGCCGCACGCACCCGTCCCGCTGATTCATCTGCAACGACACCGTCGAGCACATCGTCTGCCGATACCAACTCCGGTACATCTTCGATCGCCACGTGCAAGCGATCCCGTTTCGTCGCACGTCGCTGATCGAGCACCAGCCGTCGCGCGATGGTGAAAAGCCAGGCGCGCAGCGACGAATCACCACGGTACGTATCGAGCGATCCGAAGGCCTTCACGAACGTGTCCTGCACCAGCTCCTCGGGCACCAGGTGAACGCCCAGGCTGCGGATGAAGCGCGCGAGTGGTCCGACATGTCGTTCAACCAGCGCACTCGCCGCCCGCTGATCGCCCACGGTCCAGCGGGCGATCAGCGCCAGGTCGATCGCCGTGTCATCGCTGGGTGAGGTATGGTCTGGCATGACGGTCTGGTAGGCAGACGCCGGCGGCGGAGCGATGTTAAGACTTCCGCCTGACGTTCCGTCCAGCTTCCCTCCCCGACCGCTGAATGTCTACCCGAACGCTTCCGGAACTCATCGCCCATCGTGGGCTGCCGCGCCGGCATCGCGAGAATACCCTGCCGGGCTTCATTGCCGCCACCACCGCTGGTGCGGAGGGGTGGGAAATCGACGTCCACGCAACCCGCGACGGCGTGCTGGTGGTGCATCACGATGCGGTGCTGCCCGCCGCTGCGGGCACGCTGGCGGGCTTTGCCATATCGTCGCTCAATTGGACGACACTGGTCGAGGCCACCGTCGGCAACGCCGGCGAGCGCATCCCCACGCTCGACAGTGTCCTGACGGCCGCAGGTCGCCGCACCTCGGCCTACGTCGAGGTCAAGGCACGCGGTATCGAGGACGCAACGATCGCCTGCCTGTCGAGGCACCCGGATGTGCGCACTGCGGTGCACAGCTTCGACCACCGCGTCGTGGAGCGGGTCGGCGCAGCCATGGAGACGGTGCCGGTCGGCATCCTGTTGGACTCGTACCTCGTAGACCCGGTGCATGCCCTGCGTGCAGCGGGCGCGCGTGACTACTGGCCTCATCGCGAGATGGTGGACGAGGCGCTGGTGAATGCGATTCACGCTGCTGGCGGCCGCGTGATCGTATGGACGGTGAACGACCCGGAGCAGGCCCGACACTTCGCGGCCATCGGCGTCGACGGACTCTGCACGGATGTAGTCGACGAAATCCGGGACGCGATCGCGAGCTGACAGCGCTCTCCGGCCCGCCGCCGTTACCTCATCGAGGCAATATTTTCGCCGCACATTCGCCTCGCCGTCCCGATTCCTGATTTTCTTCATTTGGAGGTCGAACTCGTGCGACAATTACTCGTGTTTCTGTGCGTGGCTGGTTCCGCGCTGCAGGCACAGACATCCGGAACGCCCGCCGCGTCATCGCGCACGCCGGCGACTCCCGGCGCCGGTGCGCTCTCCCTGCCGAAATCGGATCCGTTTCCGAGCACCTATCGCGCACCGGCATCGCGCGCCGTGCTGATCACCAACGCCACGATTCTGACTGCGGCAGGTCCACAGATCGACCGTGGCTTCGTGCTGATGCGCGATGGCAGGATCGTGAGCGTGGGCAATGGTGCGCCGCCCTCTGCCGGTGACGCCGAGGTGATCGACGCGCAGGGCCGTTACGTCACGCCGGGATTGATCGACACGCATACGCATCTGGGCGTGTACGCTGCTCCTGGCGGCGAAGCGCTCAGCGATGGCAACGAGGCGACCGCGCCGACCACCGCGCGCGTGTGGGCCGAGCACAGCGTCTGGCCACAGGATCCGCAGTTTCCGCGCGTGCTGGCGGGCGGCGTGACGGCGCTGCAGGTGCTGCCCGGCTCCGCCAACCTGATCGGCGGCCGCAGCGTGGTATTGAAGGTGGTGCCAAGTGTAAGCGTGCAGGGTATGAAGTTCCCTGCCGCCAAACACGGCTTGAAGATGGCGTGCGGCGAAAACCCGAAGCGCGTGTACGCCAGTCGCGGGCCGTCGACCCGCATGGGGAATGTCGCCGGCTATCGCGCCGCGTGGATTGCGGCGGAAGCGTACCGCCGCAAATGGGACAAGTGGCTGGCCGACAGGTCGGGTGACGTACCACAGCGCGACCTCGAGCTGGAGACCATGGCCGAGGTGCTGCGCGGCAACATCATCGTCCACAATCACTGCTATCGGGCCGACGAGATGCTGCAGATGATCGACATCGCCCGCGAGTTCGGGTATCACATCCGCTCGTTCCATCACGGCGTCGAGGCCTACAAGCTGGCCGACGTCATGGCGCGTGACAGCATCTCCGGCTCGATCTGGAGCGACTGGGGTGGCTTCAAGATGGAGGCGCTCGATGGAATTCGTGCCAACATCGCGTTGGTGCACAATGCCGGTGCGCGCGCCATCGTGCACAGTGACGACCCCAGTGGTGCGCAGCGCCTGAATCAGGATGCCGCGAAGGCGCGTGCGGCCGGCACCGCCATCGGCATCGCCGTCGATGACGCCACGCTGATCAAGTGGATCACCATGAATCCAGCGTGGGCGCTCGACCTGCACGACCGCATCGGATCGCTGGAGCCCGGCAAGAACGCCGACGTGGTGCTCTGGTCCGCCAATCCGTTCAGCGTGTATGCGCGCGCAGATCGCGTCTGGATCGACGGCGCCCCGCGCTTCGACCGCGCCGATCCGCGTCAGACCTGGCGCACCGACTTCGAGCTGGGCTACGTGCCGGCCGCATCCACCCAGACCGGAGGGCGCCACTGATGCGCACCACGAAGCTCGCCGCGTTCGTTGCGCTTGCCTTGCGCAGCGTGTCACCGCTCGTCGCGCAGGAAACGGTCGCGATCACCGGTGGCACCATCTATCCGGTGAGTGGACCACGCATCGAGAATGGCACGATCATCCTCAGCAACGGTGTCATTACGGCGATGGGCGCGAACATCGCCATACCAGCGGGTGCGCGTCGCGTGGACGCCACCGGCAAGTGGATCACGCCGGGCCTCGTCGCGCCGGTCACGTCACTCGGCGTCGTTGAAGTCAGTGCCGTGCCCGAAACCCGCGACGCGGGCGCGCGCAGCAGCAATGGTATCGCCGCTGCCTTCCGCGTCTGGGATGCCATCAACCCCAACGCGACCAGTATTCCGGTGGCGCGACAGGACGGCGGCATCACCACCGTTGGCGTGATGCCATCGGGTGGCATGGTGGCTGGCCTTGGCGCGGTGATCGACGTACGCTCCGGCGTCACGGCCGATGTGATGCTGCGCAAGACGCCGGCCGCGATGGTCGCCACGCTCGACAACGCCGCTGCCGCGCAATCTGGATCACGCTCGCAGGCACTGGCCAGGCTCAAGACCCTGCTGAGCGATGCGCGGACATTCAATCTCGGCCGCGTGCGGTACGACGCGGGCAACATGCGCGAACTGAGTGCGTCACGTGCTGACCTCGAGGCGATGCAGCTGGTACTGCGCGGCACGATTCCACTCGTGGTCAACGTCGACCGATCCAGTGAGATCCTCAACGTGATCGCGCTCGGCAAGGAGTTCGGTATCCGTGTGGTGATCAACAACGGTGCCGAGGCGTGGAAAGTGGCCTCGCAGCTGGCGGCGGCGAAGGTGCCCGTGATGACGGGGGCGATGAACAACATTCCCGACAGCTTCTCGTCGCTCGGACAGCGCCAGGAGAATCTCGCGCTGCTACGCGCCGCGGGTGTGCAGGTGGCTATCGTCGGCAACGGTGCCGGTGGTGAAGACAACTACAACGTCCGCAATCTCCGCTATGAAGCCGGCAATGCCGTCGCGTACGGCATGAGCTGGGACGAGGCACTGCGAGCCATCACGTTGTCGCCCGCCGAGATCCTTGGCGTCAGCGACAAGGTCGGCTCGCTGGCCGTTGGCAAGGCGGCGAACGTGGTGATCTGGAGCGGCGATCCGTTCGAGTACGCGACGCAGCCAGTGAGCGTCTTCGTGAATGGCAGCGATGCAAGGGTGATCACGCGTCAGGAGATGCTCACGGAGCGCTACCGCACGCTGCCCGTGAAGTACTGAGTTCCTCGGCATGTCGGAACACGACGGGGCCCGCGCATCATTGCGCGGGCCCCGTCGTCATTCGCGTCGTACCGCTCAGCGCGCGACGCCGATGTCCAATCCGAAGTACCAGTTGCGCAGCGGTGCCGGCTCGAGCACCCGACCGAATGCGCCATTGACCGTCACGGCGCCGACATAGGCGTTGTTCTGTGCGTTCAGCACGCCCGCAAACGGCTCGAGGCGATAGCCATTCCAGGTGCCCGTCCAGGCAGCGCGTACATTGGTGATGCCAGTGCCCCACCCCGGCACGCGCAGCCTGTTGAAGTCGTCGGCGAAGAGGGCGCTGGTCCAGGTCTGATCGGCATCGAGCGTGATGCCGCGTACCGACCCCGATCGCAATCCCATGCGCAGTTGCTGCGGCGGCACACCAGGCAGCTGCTTTCCGTCCAGCGTGTCGACGCGCGCACCCGTGGTCTGGCGATAATCGGCAAAGCGGAGGATCGACCAGGTGTAGGCGGCGTTCAGCGACGCGATGCGCCCGAGCCGGACACTGGCGCCGGCCTCGACTCCGGTGTTCCGCGTGCGTCCGGCGTTCTCGAAGAATGCCGTGCCGTCCAGCACGCGTGACTGCACGATCGCATTGCGCACGCTGGCGCGGTACACCGCCACGTTCCAGCTCGCGATGGTCGTGATGGCACCACGCGCACCGACTTCGGCGCTCACCGTGCGCTGAGGTCCCAGGTCCGGATTGAAGCCGCCCTGCCGGTCAGGGCGCACCTGCAGTTCCGTCGTCGTTGGTGTCTCGAAGCTGGTGGAGAGATTTGCGTAGGGCGCGAATGCTTCCGAACCGGTGACGGTCATGCCGGCGTGTCCGCTGAGTGCGGAGAGTGTCTGGCTGCCACTGTTGTCGCCGCCGTTCACGCCACCATCACCCGTGAAGCCGTCACGTACCGCGAATCGCAATCGGTCGTAGCGCCCACCAGCACTGAGCAGGACGCGAGACGTCGGGGTCCACTGTGTCTGCACGAATGGCGCAATGACGGTCACGGTCTCGAATTGGTTGAGGATGATCGTGTCGGTCACCGCCACCGGCCGCCCACCCGTGGCGCGCTGATTGATGCGGCGATCGCGCATCTGCTGCACGTCGAGACCCGCCGAGAAGCTCGGAGCATTGGGCGAGTCGCCAAGGGTATGGCGGGCACTGAGACGCGTTCCGCCGAACAGACGATCCAGCGTGGCATAGATGCCCGTGACCGGCGTCTGTGTGCCAGGCGGCGCGGTGGAGAGGGCGTTGCGCACCGCGCGCGAGCTGAGCCACGTGGTGGCCACGAACTGGGTGCGCTGCGCAGCAGAGCCGTGGTGGTACGACACGCTGATCTGGTCCTGCTTCACGCGACGGTCGGAGCCGCGCCGGATGTTGAACGCGCTGGCCGAGTCCCGCTTGACGGCGTATTCGGCGAAAGTCAGTGCACCCGGGTTCAGCGCATTCGGTACCTCGGCCACCTGCACGCGCAGTTCGATGCGGCTGTCGGCGCCAAGGGAGTAGTCGATGGCGGCGTTCAGCTGGCGAAACTCGGCAGCGTTGTTCTGACGAAAGCCATCGTACGTGGTCCGCGCGAGTGACAGCGAGCCGATCGCATTCCCGGCACGACCCACCGTGCGCAGCTGCGCCTTGCGCTGTCCGAACGAGCCAACGAGCATGCGTGCGGTTTGTGCGAACGGTGTCGGCGCGCGCAGATCGTTCGAGAACGACAGCACACCAGCCGAACCGTTGCCGTACAGCGATGCCGTGCTGCCGCGCAGGACTTCGACGCGGTCGATGTTGCCGAGTTCGACGTTCGTCAGCTGCGACTGGCCATCAGGGAGCGTCTGCGGCACACCGTCGAGGAAGACCTTCACGCCGCGCAGACCGAAGTTTGCCCGCGCCCCGGCGCCGCGAATGGAGATGCGCGAGTCGGTGGCGAAATTGTAGCGACTGGCTACGAACACGCCCGGCACGGAGCCAAGCGCTTCATCGAGGTTCACGGTCGGCTGCGCGCGGCGAAGCTCTCGCGTGCCGACCACGCCAACGGCCCAGGGCACCTGCTCCAAGGCGCGCCGGTCAGCCATCACACGCACGGTGACGGTGGTCAGCGGCTGAATGCGGGTGGAGTCGACGCGCGCGGAATCGCGGCGCGCTGGGCGCTGGGCAACGAGATCCGAGGTCAATGAGAGTGCGACGACGACGAGCGGTACGAGACAGCGAATACAGATCACGACGAGTGGCAACGGAAGGCGAGGGTGGCAGGCACCGAGGCAGAAACCTCGGCGGCGCAGGAGCGGTCAGCGCGGTGTTGCGACGACCGTGGCCGTGAACGCGGGGCGGCGGCGATGCATTGTAGCCTGCTCGAAGGCGTACCCGGCACGCAAGAGCTGTGGTTCACTCCACGCGGCGCCGAAAAACGAGATGCCGATCGGCAAACCGACGATGTGACCTGCCGGCACTGTCAGGTGCGGATATCCGGCAACGGCGGGCGCCGTCGACACACCGCCGCCGAAATGATCACCGGCGACGAGATCGATCATCCACGCCGGGCCGCCGGTGGGGCCGATGAGCAGGTCGCAGCGCGTTCGCTTGAGGACCGCATCGATACCTTCACGTCGCGAGAGGCGGATGCACGTCGCTCGGGCGCGCTTGTACGTCGGGCTGCTCAGCGGGCCACGCTTCTGCGCCTGCGTGAACGTCTCCTGACCGAACCACTGCAGTTCCTCCTCGGCATGCCGCTCGTTCCAGAGAATCAGTTCCGCGAGCGAGTGCACGGGCAGCGTGGGTTCCGCACTGCCGAGATACGCATTCACGCCCGCCTTGAACTCATGCAGCAGGACC
>JBBSCZ010000068.1:0-13579 GCA_038249795.1 Gemmatimonadales bacterium
CGACGGCTGATTCCGCTTGGTTGCGTGGTGGGGAGCCTGAGCTTAAGTTTGCAGGTTCTTGGGGCCTGTAGCTCAGGTGGTTAGAGCGCACGCCTGATAAGCGTGAGGTCCGAGGTTCAACTCCTCGCAGGCCCATCTCCCAAATGCTTGCCCTGCAACGTTTCTACCCGTTGCGGGGTTTTGCGTTTCTGCCACCGTGATCGAGCGCGAAGTCCAACGCTTAGGCAAAGAGGACACACTGTCTGGCACGGACGCGTCGAACCCGTCCAAACGCCCGCGATCATGCCGGCCAGCATCGCGACTGCAGCACATCCTCTAACTTTGCCGACGTCAGTGGGACGCTTGAGCCGCTGATGCCCCGGGAGGCAGCATGTGCGACCTCAAAGGCGAAGCACTCGTCGATGCTGCTGAACCGCAGACTCGCAGAGCTTTGAGGAGTACCGACGGAAGTCTCATCACGGAGTCGTGTCATGAGATGCTGACGCGCAGAGAAGCACGAGTTCCTGAGGTGGTTGGGTCGCCATGACGTATTCGAAAGAAAAGCCGTCAACTTTTCGCCTGCCGCGTGAAAAGAAAAAGACGGGCCGCGTCGCAATCGACGCCGCGCCGCCCTTTCGTTTCCGTCGCGCCCCGCCTCACGGCGTCGTAAATTCTTCCCGCTCCGCCGCCTCCCGCAACCGATCGTCATAGCATGCGAACACACCGCCTCTTGGCGCACCAGCCCACTCGATTGCGGCCGCCAACTGCAACGCGTCAGCGGCGCGCAGCGCGTGCAGTCGCAACAGTCGCATCGCCTGATCCCGAAGCGGAGCACTCGGCTGGATCTCGAACCATGAGGCACTCAGCTCCGTCAGCAGCATTCTCGATGCGCGCGACGATGGGCCGTCGAGCCATCCCTCGCGCTCGAGACGTGCCAGCACCGACGCACACTCGATCGCCGATCCCCACCACACCACCATCTCCTGGTCGCCGGCAATCAACGCACGTGCATGTGGCGACCGCGGCTGCTGCAAGAGGAGCGGCACCAGCGCTGACGAATCCCAGAAGATCACCGCCCGCTGTCCCGCTCCTCGAGCAGCATCGTCAGGGCACGTCCGTGGGTGTCAGTGGCACGCGACCGTGCCCAGAAGTCGGGTGCAAGCATCGCTGAGGGGACACGCAAGCGACCGCTCCGAATCAGCTGCTCGCGCTGCCCGTCGGCCTGCTCGTCACCCCGGACGGGAACGAGCCGGGCAACTGGACGACCTCGATCGGTCACCAACACCTCGTCCCCATCACGGACGATGTCGATGAAAGCGCTCAGACGCGCCTTCAGATCGGAGATCGAGACCCTCGTCATCTGACTTGTATAGTCAGGATTTCCAACCCCATCAAGTCATTTCGGGAGTGGGTGCAGCGATCGCATCTGACCTGAGCACCACCCCCACGGAGAGGCGGCGCAGGCCGACACACCAGCGCCACCCCTTCGAGTCTCTGCGCCCAAGCACGCTCCCCCCTGAACACGCGATTAAAACCGCGCCACCGCGTAACTCTCCACCCGCCACCGCCCACCCGTTTCCAGCGATCGCGCCGCATCAAACCTGAACAGCCCGCGCAGAAACGCAACGCCAGCACCCGCCGACCGCAGATGCGCCGGCGACGCGGTGAACGCTCGTCGATCACCGGCCCAGCCGAGATCGCTGAACACGATCGGCTGCACACGCTGATACCCGTCCCACTGCACCTCGGCGCGGCCCATCCAGAAGGCATTCCCTCGCTGCGATCCGGCAACCACGCCGCGCACGGTCTGCCATCCGCCAAGGTTCCAGTAGCGTTGAACCGGCACCTGGCCAACGGTACTGCCCACGCTGCCGAGCAGCGTGGTGCGCAGCTTGAGCGGAAAACGGCGCTCTATGGTGATGTCCGTCGCCGCGCGACCGAGTCCGCTGGTGCCGACAGCGGCTTCGAGGCGCGTGTCGGTCGCCACTCGCCACGGTGACATGTCATCGCCGCGCAGCGCGCGCCATCGCACTGACGCCCCCGCATAGCCGCCGGGCGACCCGGTCAGGGTGTCGATCACATTGCGATCGAAGCGTGCCTCGTCATTCCACCAGTTGCTCAGCACGAACGAAGCCCGCGGCACGGCGCGCTCCTGATGCTCGGCGAACACGCGCCACGTCAGTGCGCCGCCACCGGTGGGCGCTGTCCGTGTGCCGGTGAGCTCCACGCCGGCGTTGCGATAGTAGAACTGTTCGTCCAATCCGGAGAACAGATTCTGAATCGATGCGCCGAGGGCAAAGGCCGCACCGTAGTCGTCGGCCTGCGTCAGTCTTCGATATACCGCTGCACGCTGCAATCGCCGTGGGCCTGTGCGTTCAACGAAGAACTCACCGTTCGCCTGCCGATCGGCACCACTGACCCGGGCATTGGCCTCCCAGCGTAAACCATTGCCGAGGTCCTGGCGGAACGCACCTCCGACCGATGCACCCTCGATGCGATTGTAGCGGAAGTACTCGAGGTTCGTGACGGCTCGCACGGGCTGCGGAGCCCACGCCAACGGGTCGAGGCCCGCCAGCGATGAGACCAGCGCCTCGCGGTCGCGAGAGCCCCAGAGCTTGTCATTCTGCGCCATCAGATCGCCGGTGAAGATCGCGGCCTGCGACAGCGCCACGGTATCACACGGCACGAAGACCTCGGCGGCCACACGACGGCCGTAGCGCGTGCGATAGCGGGCGTAGGTACCGGTCGATGCGCACTGTGCCTTTCGCAACGAGTCGCGCTCCGTACGAATGGGCTTCCATGCAGAATCCTCCCAGCTGCGATAGGCGACGAACAGTGCCGCCGTATCACGCTTGCTTCGCGCCAACGTCAGCAACGAATCGCGTCGCACCACCTGCAGGCTGTCGAGCACCCAGAGCGAGTCGGACTGCGCACGCAGTGCGATCGTGGATGCCGGCAGTGGCGTGGCTTGCTCAAACGTGCCATTGACTGAGGCGTAGTCGAAACGCTGTTCCAACCGCACGGACACGCGCGTCTGACTCGGTGCCTCGACCTTGTAGTCCGAGATCTGCAGACGTGGCAGCCAGAACTCCCCCTCGTACAACCCACTTTCCACCGTCACGGCCTCGAGCGTTCCGCGGAGGGGTGACGCGAGAAATGCCACGCGTTTCGATGGTCGATTGGCGGGGTCGACTGCAGTGCGCGCCTGCTGCCAGATGTCGACCGGTGCCGACAGGCGGTACGCGGCTCGCACGAGCTGCGCCGTCCGCGTGTCGAACCAGAGTGACGCCGACAGGACACGCCAGCTGGCTCGCTTCGGCCTGACCCGCAGTTCCCGGAGCATGATGCGACTCTGGTCGCCGAGACTGATCGAGATCGAGTCACCGATCGCATACTCATAGAACGCCTCGGCACCACTCGCCAACGGATGCACACTCCGTCGGTCGTCGATGGCGGTTGAAATAAAGCTGCCGCTGCCGGCCCCCCAGAGGGGCTCCTTGCCGGGGAACCACGGCACGGGGACGGCAGTGTCGTCGTTGCGATCGGCGCTGGCACGCCGACCAAAGCCGGGGAAGCTGGCGCTCTGGCGCCGGCGACCAAGCACCTCGACGCGGACACCAGCGTCACGCGACCACTGCACACGTCCCGCACTCTCATCACGCACCAGCACGCGTTCGCGACCAGCGTCGCGGAGCATGACGCCGAGCGTAAAGCGCTCGCGCGCGGTCGCATCGTAGGAACGCAACGCGTTGTCGGTACGGAGGCGAGCGGCACGCGCCTGCGCCAGCAGCAATGTCGCGGCGCGGTCGACTGAGATCGGCGTGCCGGCGGTATCGGCTGCCAGCGACGCATCCTGCGCGCGGAGAGGCAATGCTGCGGTGGTGATCGCAAGCATTACGACCCACCGGCGAACTGGTACGAACATGCGTGATGCTCCGCATCGGAAGACGGGACTGGACTCGCAGGGTATACGGTGAGCGTGAGTGTCGGGGTTTCAGTGCGTGAGACGATCGCGACACCCCGCCCGAGGTTGCGGTCCGTCCGCGTGGTTCAAGGACTCTGACCCCTTGATCGTTCACGGACTCTGACCCCTTGATCGTCAGACCCTTTGATCGTCATGCACGACTCTGTCCCCTTGATCGTTCAAGGACTCTGACCCCTTGATCGACCCCGTGAACCGAACGGACTCCTCGAACCAATCACTGCCCCGCCATCGCCCGGCGCGGCACGCCGGCGCGGAAGAGGTAACTCAGCTTCACGAAAAACCCGTCCGAGCGTGGACGAAGGTCGCCGGGACGGTTCGACAGGCTCGCGTCCAGCGCATTGCCGTAGCCCATGAACACCACCGTGCCCGGCGAGGGCAGGTATTGCACCAGCCAGTCGGCGCGGGCGAGCAGGCTCTGACGCGCGGCGATCGGGGTCCAGTCACCGGCGCTGCTGCGCTCGAGGATCGGCGCGTCGGTCCGTGGGTCGCGGAGCGCATCGCGGCTGCGTGACTCGAGCTGGCCGATGAAACGGAAGAAGAGTGCGCGCGTGAACTGGTATTCGAGCCGCAGGCGCGGCACGACCTGCTCGCTCAGGCGCGTGCCGTCGCGCACACGACCGTAGTGCTGGTAGCGCACCAGCAAGCCAACGCGCACCTGCGGGCTGGGACGCATGTCGACGGCGAGGTCCATGTCGCGACGCGTCACCGTCGCGGTCTCGAAGAAATCGGGGTCGCGCCCGAGGGTCGACTGCAGCATCACGCCGGCGTAGCGCCATTGCGGGGTGTTGACCTGGAACTGCACCGCGCCGAGCGTCTGTCGGCCACTCGGCTCGAAGGCGACGGTGTCACCACCGCGCACGACGCCGAGTGCACTGTAGCGACGCGGATCGAAAGCGATCGCCTGCACCTCGGGCTGCACAGCAACCCGCCATCCGCCGCGGAGGGTGAAGGAGTTGTCGAGCGAGAGACGATTTTCCAGCGGTGGCGTGCCGCCGCTGAAGTCGTCCCAGCTCCAGAGCGTGGTGGCTGTCAGGAAGTTCTGCTGCTGATCCCACCAGCCGCCCTTCCGCCCGAAGCGTGTCCAGCGCTGGTTCACCTGGCCGCGCACGAAGTCGGTGCGATTGATGAAGCCAGACCGCGCCTCGAAGTCTGGCGCTATGGCCATCACACCGTAGCGATACCCGTACGACCGACCGGTGCGCCCGGTGTTGAACTCCAGCATGCTGCCGTCGCGCCGCGCACCGCTGTCGCGCGACGCACTGCCGTACACGCGCGCCTCGACACTGTACATCCTGCGGAATTGGAGACGCGTGTCGAATCCACCCACACGATTGTACTGCGCGCCTTCGGACCGGTCGGTGAACAGCAGCCCGGCCGTGCTCTCGTCGCCGATGTCGCGCCGGAGACGCAGGATGTTGAAGATCGGATTGGTGGATCCGTCGGCGCTGAATTCCGCGCCATCGACTGCCGTCAGCAAGCCGATGTCGGTGCGCGACATCTTGCCTGTCAGCTTCGCCGCCACACGTGGATTGACGATGCGGCGTGTGTATACGAGGCGATTCGGCGCATCGAACTGTTCACTCCCTTCCACGAAGAACGGACGCAGTTCGGGGAAGAAGAGTGCGAAGCGCGGATCGCCCGGTATCTGTCCTACGTCAGTCTCGACCTGACTGAAATCGGGATTGACCGTGGCATTGAGGGTGAAGTTGCTGGTCACACCCCAGCGGACATCGGCACCGAACTGCTCCTGCGTACCGTAGCGCCATGCATCCGTCGTCGCATCAGGTGCCCCGGTGGTGCGCAATGTTGCCACCGGCGTGACATCCAGCACCAGGCCGCGCTTCATGTCACGCATGCCGCGCAGATAGCCGGCCTGCACCCCGAATGATTGCCGTGCACGCGACGTGGGGGCCCAAGTGACCTGATAGCCGTTCCGCTGCGTCTGCCGGACCACCTGCAGGCCCCAGTCCTGCGGCGCGCCGAGCTGAAAACGCACGGACTTGAAGGGAATGCGGATCTCGACGGTGAAGCCGTCATCGAGCACCCGGCCTTTCGATTGCCACACATAATCCTGCGTGAGATCGGCCGCTCCGAGCGAGGCGCGCGACACTCCGGGCCCGGCCGACTGCTCGCTGCGCATGCCATCCGCCTGAACACCGAGTGGATTGACGCCGAATACGAACGCGCGACGGCGATCATTGAAGGTGTCGAAATGCACGGCGATCCAGTCGTCGTTCGAGATCCGGTCGCGCTCCGCCAATGTGGCGCGCACCGTCCCCGGCGGCGCCCAGGCACGGATGGCGATGTACATCGCTTCGGCGGTGTAGAACAGCCGGACCTCGGTGGAGTCCTGCGCCGGCCGACCGTCGACCGGGCTGTAGGTGGAGAAGCCCGTCAGCAGCGCAGCCTTCGACCAGGCCGCATCATCCAGCACGCCGTCGACGACGACGTCCGTTCGGTCGAGGCGCCGCGCCTGCACGTTCAGTTGGCCGAGGCGACCGGAATACACCGACGCTGGATCCCGCCGCGCCAGTGAATCAGGCGCTGACGGTGGTGCCGCAAGCTGGGCAGTGCCCACCTGAAAGGCCAAAGCGAGGGCGAGCAACATTGCTGGTGCGGGGGACGTGGGGCGAGCATCGGCGTGGCAGCACCAGCCGCAGAAGAGAGCCGTGCCGTTCGGCGGCGGGCAGCGTGTGGCGTCGCGCTGTCAGATCAGAAGTTGAAGAATGAGAACCGGCCACCGCTCGACCCGAGACTGCTGAACCGCTGGTTGACGATCGTGTTGTAGATCGAGCCGAACGTGTAGCGAACGCCGATGTTGGTGGTGATACGGAAGCCCGTTCTCAGCGCCTGCCGCTGCAGCAGGATCTCCTCCTCGGTGTTGCCGGCGCGCGGGAGATAGATCTGATCGTTGATACGCGCGGCGGAGCCACCGACGTTGAGCGAGAAGCCGCGACCGATGCGCAGGTCGACGTTGCCGCTGAGCGTCAACGCATGACGGCTGAAGTCGTGCAGGTAGTTGAGCCAGTCGAGCGACACGTTGCTCGACCCCCACTGCTGTCGCTGCACCAGCGAGGCCGTGGCCTGCTGACTGAAGCGTGTCTCTTGGTCCTGGCCATCGATTGTGGTGCGTTGGTAGCTGTAGTAGTTGGGCCCCACGTTGTACAGAAAGGTGAGCTGCCGCCGCGTCTGCTCGGTCCACGGGAACACGTTGTATTCGATGGCAGGCTGCACTCGCAGAGCCAGATTCTGGTTGAGGAAATCGGAGTATCCCGCGCCGGCCTTGACGCCTGCTGACCAGTGCGCCGACAAAGAACGGACCACCAGCGCGCTGGAGTTGTAGGTCCGCTGCTCATTGATCACGGAGAACGCGCTGCGCGACGCCGACGCCGGAACGTCGAACCGGTCGTTTCGCACGTTGCCGCTCAGCGCGAAGTTCATCTTCCACGTCGAGGTCGCCCGGTTGGCCGAGAACGAGAGCGACCCGTTGACGGAGCGCTGCTGCTCTTCCGCCCGGACGAACGCGTTGAAGTTCGAGGTATACGTCCAGAGATTCCAGCGATCGTTCAGGTTGGCGGCACCGAGCTGTTGACGCTGGCCGAGCGGCGATGCAAATGTGACCTGCAGCCGCGGGGCCAGTGGCGAGCGGGCAACGAAGCGGGTGAGCCCGAGCTTGAAGGTGCGCGCCAGATCGCGACGCACCGTGTCGTCGGCATCGTTCGGCAGTGTGTTGAGCACGAGGGTGTCGACCATGCCCGCGAAGCGGCGGCGACCGATGAAGGCAATCGTGTTCTCGATGCCGCCGCCACCGTTGGTGAGACCAGTCACGAGGATCTGGACATCGGCGTCGAAGCGGTCGCGCATCCAGTTCACGAAATTGACCTCGGTCACGATGAAGTCGCGATCGCAGCCGCGAACGCGACCCTGGCAATCGAGAAAGACGCGGATGGCCTGCGCCTGGAGTGTGATCGTGTCGGGAGCGGCGGTGGCCGGAGCGGCGGCTGACGGAGATGGCGGACGGCCCGGCTGCGCAACGGCGCTGGACACGAGACAACACAGCAGCGCACCGGCGCGGCGAAGGTGCGAGAACATGAATCGGGGAGAGCGGAAGTTGAGCCGCGCGCAGCGGCCGCATGGCCGCGCTGCGTGGATGATGCATGGCAACCGCGAGTGGTCGGCTGCACAGGAAGGAACGACGGACAACGCACGAGACCGCCTGAGCGTTGCGCCCTCAGGAGAGGATCGGCCTCAGCGGCAGCATTCTGAGCGAGCCCTGCGGATGGGCGACCTCCGCCGAACGCGTCGCGCTCTCGGTGCGGCCGCCCGCTCGCCTGCCACCTGCGATGAAATGGTCTTTCTGTGTAACGGAAGGCCTACATCTCGTGCGCGTGCGCACCGGCGCCACGTGCAATCATCAGGTGGTGGCGGGTATGGTGCTCGCCCTGCACCATCAGGCCGATGAAGCCAAGCCCACGAATGCGTGCGACGGCCGTGGCGTCGGCGGGATCGACGGCAGTCACCGTGAACCGGATGCCGCCAGCGATCGGCATCGTGGCCGCGCGCCACCCACCGCGCGCCTGCAGCATCGGCGCATGTGAGCCGATCATCCGTCGCGCGGCAGCGGCGACGTCGGGGGTACCGGTGACGAGCATCGTGATGCCACCGGGCACCGGCGACTGCACGACCCGGGCGCGCATGGTGACGGCGTCCATGTCGATGAGATGTTGCCGCAGTGCCTCGAGATCGACGCGCGTCCAGTCGGTGGTGCTGTCGGCTTCCAGCAGCGACACGATCTCGCTGATGGTGGCAAACGCAGCTTGACCGGCCTGGGTCGGCTGCGGAGCCTGCGCCGGTCGATGCTCCATGCCCGGCGCGTGTGTCATGCCGGGTGTATGCGTCGTACCGCTCTGGGCATGGGCCGTCACCGTGAGTGCGAAGGTGGCGGCGAGTGCAAGCGTGGCGGTGGGGTGCATGGCATGACCGGTAGCTGATGGAGGGCAGCCTCGTCGTGCCGGTTGCACGGGCGGAGCCCTGCCACGGAAACTAGTGGTCTCCCGTTGCAGATCGGGCAGCGTGCCAGCGAGCCGGACTCCGGTGGCAGGTCACTCGGTGCACGAGCTGTCATGGCGCCATTGTTACCGCGGATAGCCGACGCTGACACCGATCTTGGCGGTATACGTCGTGAACGGATCGAACGGTAGCACGCCGATGTTGCCAAACTGCTGTCGGATGAGCTGCGCACCGGCGTCGATGTTGATCCGTCGCGAGACTTTCACGGCGAGGCCGCCGCCGATACCGATCGCGGCGCCGAAGGTGCTGCCGCTTTCGACGAACGCGAAATCTCCGGTCATGCGCTGGACGGCGAGTCGCGCCGAGACATAAGGGAAGACATCGACGAAGCTGGTGGCCGGAACCCATCGTGGCTCGACGAAGAGACCGGCGATCCCGAGGCGGTCATTCCTTCTCGTGTGCGACGTGTACTGACCACCGAGGCCAAGCGACAGGGCGCCGAATCCCTCGGTCGCGTAGAGACGATTGAAGCGCTGCTGCAGCTCGACACCGGCGCCGCGGATGTTCTCGCTGCCGACGCGGATCGTCGTGAAGAGCGCGGAGATTTGCGCGGCATATGGCTGCGCATTCTGTGCGTGCGTGACGCTGGACACCAGGCAGAGCGCAACGACGACACGCCGCGCCGCGTGACGCACTGCAGGGCGCAGCCGGCGGCAATTCACATTGTCGAATCGCATCGGGTCACCGCATGGACGGAGGAGACGAACGAAGGCAGGCCACCCGTTGTACTCAGGGACGGCGCAGCGACCCGACCGCAACGGCTGACGAAATGGGCTGGCCGTTGCGCTTGTCGACATCCATCGAAGTCGACGACACCAGAATCATTGGTCGTCCGCCGCTGTCGAACTTGGTGAGCCGCATTTCGAAGATTACGCGGACGCCGAGGGTGGTGGTGCTGATGACTGTCGGGCCGCTCACCAGTGTCACGCGATGATCGGCTCCGTCGGACATGAACTGCGCCAGCTCCGCATTGCGGATAGCCTTGCGGCGGACGTCGCGGATGAAGCGATCCACCATCATGCGCACCTCATCGACGGTGGGCATTTCGGATCGTTCTGCCCCTGCGGATGCAGCCGCCACGGCTGCAGGTGAGGCGGCAGCAGGTGGCGTCAGGTCCGCACTGGAGCGGCTGACGACAGGCGATGACGGCAGCGCACGGGCGCCTTCTGGCGACGACGCTGGTGCTCTGACGGAGAGCAGGATCGTGGTGCGGCCAGCGCTTCCAGCGTCGATGATGATGCCGGTCGACCCGGGGGAGCGCGCCACCACGAGACCCGACAGCGTCTCGACCGTAGCGGTCGAGTCACTCATACTGGTGAATTCCACGCGCAAACCCGGGAGAGTTCGTCCAGTCCGCCGATCGGTGACGGTCCATCGCAGCTGCAGTCGCTCACCCGGACTGAGGATGTTGGACAAGAGCGGTGTCACTGCCAGCGATGGAGAGATCCCTGCTGTAGCGGTCGCTGCAACCGAGCCGTTTGCTGGAGGCCGAAACGCCAGCGACGCCTCGGTACCGCGTGGGGGAGTCCTGGCGGCAACCTCACGTCGCCCCACAGGCGCGGGCGTCGCCAGCGCCGGCGTCACCTCCGAAGAGCGAACCGGAGCAGATTCCACCGCTTGCACGCGCGCTTCTGCACCCGGAACGGATCGGGTGAGCGCCGTGTCCCCATAGGAGAAAACGGGTAGCGAGTCAGCCGAAAGCTCCGCTGCATCAGGCGCGGAGATCGTCACTGCGGAGACGACCGATGCGGACTCCGAGGGCGATGCGGACGACTCGGCAGACAGGGCGGAGGCGATCGCTTGCGTCTCTTCGACGTCTCGCGCCGGCATGTAATACAGCACCGCCCCGATGATGGAGGCGCCGAGCGCGGTGGCGCCGACGATCTTCGGGATCGAGGTACGCTTGCGGACGACATCGGCGCTGAACGCCGGATTCCCCGGCAGAATCAATGGAGTGCGCTGCGATTCCGGCCAGACACCGACATCCGAGCCGCACTGCATGCACTGGCGCAGATCGGGACTGATCTCCGCCTTGCAATCAGGACAGTGATGGGCGTTCGCAGTACTCATGCCGACTGCAAGGTAGCGGGGAACGAGGGGGACGAGCGAGCGAAGGCATTTCGAGCGGCGACGCTCTCACCGATCAGGGTGCGTTTCCGAGCAGCTGCTTCAGCAGACTGAAGTCGATTGGCTTGACGACGTGGTGATGGAAACCGGCAGCCAGCGCCTCCAGGCGATCCTCCTCACGTCCCCAACCGGTGAGGGCAACGAAAGTGACCTCGCGGTTACCCAGATCTGCCCGAATGAGTGCCGCCGCCTCGTAGCCGCTGAGCCGCGGTAGAGTGATGTCCATGAGAATCAGGTCGGGATGGAACGCCGCCGCCACCTCCACCGCCTCCTGGCCATCGAACGCCGTGGCCGAGACGTGGCCGAACATCTCTACGACGGCCGCCAGGCTCTCGCAGGCATCGACGTTGTCGTCCACGACGAGCACACGCCGCGGCGTGGTCGAGGGTTGCATCAGGCAGTGTCAGGCATTCGTGCAAGTTGCCGCAGACGCTGGGCGGACGCAACGAGTCCGCACTATCGACAGTCTGCTGACGAGTGAGCAGCTGACGCGGCGCAGCTGCTCCTGCCGGCCCGTGCACACTCGATCAGCGCTGCTCAACGGTGCCGGCTGAGGTAGTGGAGTCGACGCGCAGCTTCTGCTGGATCATGCGAGCGCGCTCGAGGACATGGTCAGTCCAGGCGCTGTCAACGTTCGCGATGGGCGCAGCTCACGTCGTCTTCGTCGTCGGCAGGGCGACCGCCAGCGGGAGTACGACGCGACACTCGAGAGAGTCAGGCATGTCGCTGACGAGCATTCGACCGCCGACGCGCCGGGTCTCCGAAGCGGCGAGCTTGAGCAGCTGTCCCGTGCCGCGTGGAACGATCGGGCCACGCTCGGCAGACGCCCCCACCTGCAGCACGAAGCCGGCTCCGGTCAGGTCATTCAATGCGCCGGTCACGCGGAGCGTCATCATCGATGGACGCGTGACAGCGGCGTACCGGGCAACCGAGATGCATGTCCAGAGGAGCGCCTGATACTGGGTCATGGCCAGCGTCACGGCCATGACGTCGCCATCTGCGTGCGCGGCATCCGGCAGCATGTCCTCGACGTACGGTGCGCAGAGGATCCACCAGGCCCTGGCGTCGCTGATCGTCACAGGTGACAGTGCGCCCTGCTCGAAGGTACCCCGCAAGAGGCGGCACAGGGTCGTTGCACGTGCCAAAGCCGCAGAAGTGAGACGTAGCGTGTTCGCGGCCGCACCCGTCAGCGCTGTCTGTCCTGAACCCAGGACCTCGGCCACCAGAGCGACGGGACTGGCGATGTTGCCGAGTTCGTGAGCCAGGGTGTCGATGCATCGCTGCTGAAGAAGGTGACGCGCGCCCGTGAAGTTTCGAGGCTGCGAGCTTTCGTCGCGATTGCGCATGCGTCAGATTGGTCCAAAGGTTGCTATGGAACTATCCCGTTCGGATGAGGCTCGGGGAATATGGCGCTCGCGTCCGATCACTCCAATTCAGATTCCATGCAAAACCGCATCAGAGTGATGCTCGTCGATGATCACCAGATCATGCTCGAGGGCCTGGCTGCCCTGCTGGACGCGAGCGGTGACATCGAGGTGGTGGGACAGGCGTGCGATGGCGCCACGGCGCTCGATCTTTTCGACGACGTTCGCCCTGACGTCAGCATCGTGGATCTGCGGATGCGTCCAATGAACGGGGTGGAGCTCACGGAAGCGATGCGCCGACGGGTGCCCGACGCGCGCGTCATCCTGCTGACGACATACGATACCGATGAAGAGATTTTTCAGGGCTTCCGCGCCGGCATCGCGACATATCTTCTCAAGGACATCGACAGCAGCCGACTACTGGACGCCATTCGTGGTGTGCATATCGGCAAGCGGATGATCCAGCCTGAGATTGCGGTCAAGCTGGCGGAACACGTTGCCTCGGATGCTCTCACGCCAAGACAGGAAGAGGTGCTGCACCTGCTGGCCGAGGGGAAATCGAATCTCGAGATTGCCGAAAGCATCTTCATCAGCGAGGGCACGGTCAAGGCGCATGTCCGGGCGATCCTGCGGAAGCTCGGGGCGCGAGACCGGACACAGGCGATCATGGTGGCAATGAAGCGAGGGCTGGTGCACTCGCTTTGACGATGCCGTGGTCACCCGTCGAGTTCGAGCAGGAAGCCATCCGTGGTGGCGCGGCGCATGACGTTCAGCAGGCGGTCCGGCGCCACCCCTTTTGCCACGAAGCCAGCCGCACCTGCGTCGCGTGCGCCACGAACGGCCTCCTCTGATGGATTCCCGGTCAGCACGATGACACGTGTGTCAGGCGCGCTCGTACGCAGCCCGCGAATCACATCGAGAGGGCCCTCGGTGCCTGGAAGGTTCAGGTCCAGCAGCACGATCGCCGGCTGCTGGGCGGTAATCTGCTCGACGGCCGAGCAGAGCTCGTGCATGGCGGGGAAGCACTCGAACCCGCCGTCCATCGCAAGGCGCA
>JBBSCZ010000069.1:0-13369 GCA_038249795.1 Gemmatimonadales bacterium
AGCATCGCCATCGACGCCAGGTCCATGCGATGGTTGCGGCCACCGCCGCAGCGCACGGCGTACTTCTCGAGGTGGCGCAGGCCGGGTGTGGTCTTGCGGGTGTCGAGAATGCGCGCATTCGTGCCGACGATCGCTGACACGTACGCAGACGTGAGCGTCGCGACGCCGCTCAGGTGCATCATGTAGTTCAGCGCCACGCGCTCGGCCTGCAGCAGTGCACGCGACGGGCCGGTGATTCGCAACACGGCATCGCCCGGCTCCACGACCGTGCCATCGGCGCGCACCGTCTCGATCCGCACACGTGGCGAGACCTGCGTGAACGCTTCGATCGCCAGCGGACCACCGCATACCACGCCCGACTCCCGTGCAGTGAGCACCGCTGACGATATCGCGCCGGCGGGAACCGTCGCCAGTGTCGTCACATCCTCGAGTGCGCGATCCTCGAACAGCGCGTCGCGTACGGCGGTGCGCAGCGGAATCTCGCGCAGCGGAAAGCCGTGCAGATCGACTGCGGGGGATGCGATGCTCATTCGCCGGGATCGACGCCGGGGCCCGGAGGCGTGGAGGGCGTATTGCCGCCGATGGCGACCATGCGATCGATCGCCAGCTTCGCCCTGGCCGCGATGTCGGTGGGCACGGTGATGCGGTGCTCCATGTTCTGTAGTGCACGCAGCACCTTCGGCAGCGTCGTCACCTTCATGTAAGCGCAACTCGCACGATCGTTGGCAGCGAAGAACGTCTTGGTGGGATTCTCGCCGCGCAGCCGATGCAGGATACCGATCTCGGTGGCGACGATGAACTCCTGCGCGTCACTCTCTGCCGGACGCCGGATCATTCCCTCGGTGCTGAGAATCTGCAGCGACCGGCTGCTGACGGCGCCACTGCTCACGGCATCCAGCACGCTCGTGGAGCAGCCGCACTCCGGATGCACCAGAAACTCCGCCTGCGGATGCTCGGCCCGCATCTGGTTGATGTTGTCCGGACTGATGCCGGCGTGCACGTGGCACTCCCCCATCCAGACGACGATGTTCTCACGTCCGGTGACACGCTTCACGTGTGCGCCGAGGAACATGTCGGGGCAGAAGAGGATGGTGCGGTCGGCCGGAATGGCGTTGATCACGTCCACGGCATTGCCGCTGGTGCAGCAGTAGTCGGTCTCCGCCTTCACCTCGGCGGTGGTGTTCACGTAGCTCACCACCACCGCGTCGGGATACTCCGCTTTCCAGGCGCGGAGCTGTTCGGCATCGATGGTCGATGCCAGCGAGCAGCCGGCAGCGAGATCGGGGAGCAGCACGGTCTTCTGCGGCGACAGAATCGCGGCCGTCTCGGCCATGAAGTGCACGCCGCAGAAGACGATCACGTCAGCATCGGTGCGCGCCGCTTCACGCGACAGGCCGAGGCTGTCGCCCACGTAATCGGCGACATCCTGGATCTCGGGACGCTCGTAGTTGTGCGCGAGGATCACCGCGTTGCGCACCTTGGCGAGGGCGCGGATCTCGTCGTGCAGCGCCGGATCGTACCGTGTCTCGAGCACCGTCATTTTCAGCTCACCATTCGATGTGCGTTTCGCGCCACTTGTTGCGGGCGCGCGGAAAGTCGCTGCGGTAATGTCCGCCTCGGCTCTCCTTCCGTAGCAGTGCGGCCTGCACGATCAGGCGGGCCGTCTGCACCATGTTCAGTTCCTCGGTCGCACCGGCGGGCAGGCGCGCTTCGATCGCATCCACCTGCGCTGCGGCGATGTGCAGTCCACGCGCCGTCCGGTCGATTCCTGCGTACTGCCACATCACGTTGCGGATGTCGTCGGCCGCGACCTGCGCCGCACCACGATCGAAATCGTCGGGCACCGACCACGCTTCGTGCTCGGGTACAGCAACGCCATGTGGCACGAGCGTCGCGGCGTCGCGACTCACGCGCTCGGCGAACACCAGCCCTTCCAGCAGCGAGTTCGACGCCAGGCGATTGGCGCCGTGCACGCCGGTGCACGCCACTTCGCCGCAGGCATACATCCCCGGTATGGTGGTGCGGCCGTCGAGATCCGTGACGATGCCGCCCATCATGTAGTGCGCGGCCGGCGTGACGGGGATCAGGTCGGTGCGCGGATCCACGCCACGGGCGCTGCACAACGCGAAGATGCCGGGGAAGCGAGTGTCGAAATCAGTCAGGGCACGCGCATCGAGATGCACGATCCCCGTGCGCACCTGCGCACGAAAGATCTCACGGGCGACGATGTCGCGCGGCGCAAGCTCGGCCAACTTGTGAATCTCGGGCATGAAGCGGCGGCCGGTGCCGTCCAGCAGCGTGGCTCCCTCACCGCGCACCGCCTCGCTCACCAGCGCCAGCGGATTCTCGCTGGTGGCCAGCGCGGTGGGATGAAACTGCACGAACTCCATGTCGGCCATGCGTGCGCCGGCGCGATGCGCGATGGCGAAACCATCACCGGTGGCCACCGTCGGATTGGTGGTATGGCGATAGACCTGACCAAGCCCACCCGTCGCCATCACCACCGCCTCGGCGTACACCTCGACCGGCTGGCCGTCGATGGCGGCCTTCACGCCCACGCAGCGCCCCTCCACCAGGATCAGGTCGAGCACGCGTGCGGTCTCGAGCACCTCCACGCTGGGCGAGGCCTGCACCCGTTCGATCAGGGTTCGCGACACTTCGGCACCAGTCTGGTCGCCCTGCGCGTGCACGATGCGGCGGCGGGAATGCGCCGCTTCCTTGCCGAGCTTGAAGTCGCCGCGGGCGTTGAGATCGAATCGCGCGCCGGCTTCGACCAGTTCGCGGACACGATCGGGGCCTTCGTTCACCAGCACCTCCACCGCATTCACATCGCAAAGCGCGGCGCCGGCGGCGAGTGTATCGCGACGGTGCAGCTCCGGGCTGTCACCGGCCCCGAGTGCGGCGGCGATGCCGCCCTGCGCCCACATCGTGTTCGAATCGCGAAGGGTGCGCTTGGTCATGAGCATCACCGGCCCCTGCTCGGCGCAGCGCCAGGCGGTGAAGAGGCCGGCCACGCCGCTGCCGACGACGAGCACACGGGTGGTGAATCGCTGGACGGTCATCGACGCCCTTCGGTGGCGGGGACGGTGGGCACCGCGCGTCCGCGGCGGCGGAGCACGGGGCTGATCCGGGCGAGCTGCACGACGGGTTGGGCGGCGATGGCCGGTTCCGGCGCACCGATCGCTTCGGGCGCTTCGGTGGCGACGAAACGGTAGAGCTGTGCCGGTCGGCCGCTGCCGGCGACGCGCTGCTCGCGGGTCGGCTTCACGATGCCCAACTGTTCCAGCTTGCGGCGAAAATTCCGCTTGTCGAGATCGCGACCGAGGATCACCTCGTACACGCGCTGCAGCTCGGAGAGAGTGAAGCGGGCCGGGAGCAGCTGAAAGCCGACGGTGGTGTAGGCGAGCTTGTTGCGGAGCCGCGTGAGGGCGTAGTCGATGATGCGGCGGTGGTCGAGCACCAGTCGAGGCAGCGTTGCGAGCGGCCACCAGCGGGCGGCACGGGAACCGGTGGCCGTGAGCACGTCGGCCGAGACGAGGGCGTAGTGGGCCACCGATACGACGCGCGTGGTGGGGACGCGGTGCACATCGCCGAAGGTGTAGAGCTGCTCCAGCCAGACATCGCCCGAACCGGCGACGTGGGCGAGGGCGCGGCGGGCAGTGGCGTCGACCGTCTCGTCGGTGCGGATCAGGTCACTGGGCAGCGACCAGTCGCTGCCGGCCGGGGCGAGCAGGACGTGGAGGGCATCGTCGCGGATAGTGAAGACGACGACGTCGACGCCGACACGGATCGTGGCTGCCGCTGCCGCTTCGACCAGGTTGTTAGTGTCGGCCATACACGATGATAGTGTATGTGCGACACAAGGCAATGGCGTCAGTGCTCTGACCGTTGACGTTCGTAGGTGGCGACAGGCTCGCCGCGCGCGACCAGCAGCGGTGCCCGGCGAATCGAAAGCGGCAATCGCACGTACTGTGACTCAGCCAGGCGCCACACCATGCCAGGCCGCTCTCTCCGGTCTTCAGACATGACGCTGCTCCTCAACCTCGCCTGGTTCACCTTCGGCGGTGGATTCCTGGCCGGGCTCGGCTGGCTGGCCGTCGGTGCACTGCTCGCGATCACGGTCGTGGGCCTGCCGTTCGCGGTGGCGGCCTGGCGGATCGCCGGTTTTGCGGCGTGGCCGTTCGGGCGGACACTGGTGGATGTGCGCGAGCTCGGTGAGCGGCAGATCGTCGGCACCGGGCTGGCCAACGTCCTCTGGATCATCTTCGCCGGCGTCTGGCTGTGGATCGCTCACGTGATGGCAGGCATCGCCTACTGCGTGACGATCATCGGGATCCCGTTCGGGCTGGCGCATTTCCGGCTGGCGGCGGTGTCGTTTGCGCCACTGGGGAAGCGGGTGCAGGAGACATGACGGGGAGCTGTCCGGCAAAGCCGGGGTCGATGTGGCGGGTTCGCTTGCCGCACCCATCCGCGCTGACGACCTTTCCCCGCTCATGCGCCCCCTCTTCGCCGTCCTGGCCGTCCTCTCGCTCGCTCACGGCGCACTGCTCTTCGTAAAGCCCTCGTCAGCGCCGTCACCCAAGGGCAGCGGCGACGGTCCGTCGGTGGGCGTGGTCTTCGACCTCGGTGGACGAGGCGACAAGTCGTTCAACGACGGCGCCTACCTCGGTGCTGATTCGGCCACGAAGCACCTCGGGGCCCGGGTCCAGTTCATCGAGCCCGGCGACGGCTCCGATCGCGAGGCGGGACTGCGACTGCTGGCGGCCGAAAGGGCCGACCTGGTGATCGGCGTCGGGTTCATCTTCACGGACGACCTGACCGTGCTGGCCCGCGAATATCCGGACGTGAACTTCGCCGGCGTCGACTTTTCGGTGGCCACCGATTCGACGGGCACGGTCATTCAGCCGCCGCCGAACGTGGCTGCGCTGAAATTCCGTGAGGAGGAAGGGTCGTTTCTCGTGGGTGCGCTGGCGGCACTGGTCGGTGGCTCGAAGAAGGTGGGCTTTCTGGGCGGCATGGACATCCCGCTGATCCACAAGTTCGAGGCGGGTTACAAGGCAGGCGTGCGCTACGTGTGCAAGGACTGCACGGTGATCGCGCAGTACGCCGGCGTGACCCCCGAAGCGTTCCGCAACCCGAGCAAGGGGAAGGAACTCGCACTGTCGCAATACCAGCAGGGCGTGAACGTGATCTTTCACGCCAGCGGCTCGACGGGCCTCGGCATGTTCGAAGCCGCGCGCGCGATGGGACGCGGTCACTACGGCATCGGTGTGGATGCCGATCAGTATCGCGAGGCGCCGGGCTTCGTGCTGACATCGATGGTGAAGGGCGTCAGCGAGTCGGTGTACGACACCATTCGTCGTGTGAAAGATGGAAGCTTCGCGGGCGGCGTGTACTCCTACGGCCTGAAGGAAAAAGGCGTCGGCTACATCTACGACGACAACAACCGCGCGCTGATTCCCGACAGCATCCGCACGCGCCTGCTCGAGATCGAACGCGACATCGTGGCGGGCCGGATCACCGTGCCGAGCAGGCGCGAATGAGCGGCGGCGTGCAGGAGCAGCTCGCGGTGCGCATGACGGGAGTGCAGAAGTTCTTCGGACCGGTGCGCGCCAACAGCGATGCGTCGCTGGAAGTGCAACGTGGCGAGATCCACGCCGTGGTGGGCGAGAATGGCGCCGGCAAGAGCACGTTGCTGCGCGTGTTGAGCGGCATGTATGCGCCCGATGGCGGCCGAGTGGAGGTGTTTGGTCGCGATGTGACGGGATGGAGCACATCGGATGCGATCGCGGCCGGCGTGGGCATGGTGCATCAGCACTTCATGCTGGTGCCGACGCTGACGGTGGCGGAGAACGTGGTGCTGGGTCGCGAGCCGATGACGGGGCTGACGTTCGACCGCGCCTCGGCGGAGTCGGCGCTCGAGCAGCTCAGTCGAGAGACGGGGCTGGCCTGCGTGCCATCGCGACTGGTGTCGGAACTGAGCGTGGGTGAGGCGCAGCGTGTCGAGATCCTGAAGACGCTCTATCGCGGTGCGACGCTGCTGATTCTGGACGAGCCGACGGCGGTGCTGTCGCCGCCGGAAGTGCAGGAGCTGTGGCGGGTGTTGCGGACGGTGCGCGATGCGGGGACCACGGTGGTGCTGGTGACGCACAAGCTCGACGAGCTGATGAACGTGACCGATCGGATCACGGTGATGCGGCACGGGAAGACGGTGGGTGGGATGCGAACGAGCGAGACGACGCCGGCGGAGATTGCGACGGCGATGGTGGGTCGTGCGGTGCGGTTGGATGCGAGCGGGATCCCGGTGGGGCGTTCGGCGGCGGATGCGGAGGCGGTGGGGTTGATTGGTGATGCGTTGCGTGCGAATGGTGATGCGCCGGCCGGCGCAGTGGCGGGGGCGCCCCCCGATTCAATGATTGCCTCCAGCGCCCGCGATCGCATCACCCGATCCATCCCCGCCGCCATCATTTCCGCGCCCACCCCCACCTACACCGGCACCCCCCGCCTCCGCGTCACCGCCCTCACCGTCGCCGGCCCCCGCTCCCCGCGCGCCGTCGACGACGTCTCCTTCTCCATCGCCCCCGGCGAGATCCTCGGACTCGCCGGCGTCGAAGGCAACGGACAGACCGAACTGGTCGAAGCCATTGCCGGCCTGCGAGCCGCCAGCAGCGGCACCATCAGCGTCGACGGCACCGACGTCACCCGCTACTCCATCGGCAAGCGCCTCGCGCACGGCATCACGCACATCCCCGAAGACCGCCACACGCGCGGCCTCGTGCTCGACTACTCGATCGCCGACAACCTCATCCTCGGCCGGCAGAAACAGTTCAGCAGCAGTGGCCGCATCAACCGCGCGCGCACACTGGCCTTCGCGAAAGCGTGCATCGCCGCCTTCGACATCCGCCCCGCCGATCCCAACCTTCCGGCGCGCGCACTCAGCGGCGGCAACCAGCAGAAGATCGTCGTCGCACGCGAGATGCCGGCCGACTTCCGCGTGCTGCTTGCCGCGCAGCCCACGCGTGGCGTGGACGTGGGCGCGATCGAATTCATTCACGACCAGCTGCGCGCCGCCCGTCACGCCGGCAAGGCGATCCTGCTGGTGAGCGCCGAACTCCACGAAATCCTCGCCCTCAGTGACCGCATCGCCGTGATGTACCGCGGCAAAGTCGTCACCGAGATGCCGCGCGCCGAGGCCAGCGAGGCGGTACTCGGTGAGTGGATGACCGGAGCGCGCGCATGAGCAGCCGGACGACCGCGGCGTTCGAGGAAGGAGTTTTGCCCACGATCACGGCCCTGCTCGTGGCACTGGTGGCAGGCGACCTGCTGATCCTGTCGTATGGCCAGGCACCGGGTGATGTGTGGCGCCTGATGCTGAGCGGCACGTGGGGCAATGCCTACGGGATCGCGCAGGTGCTCTACAAGGCGACCACGCTGGTGTTCACGGGGCTGAGCGTGGCGATCGGCTTGCGCGCCGGGCTGTTCAACATCGGTGCCGAATCGCAGCTCGCGGCGGGTGGCTTCTGTGCCGGTGCGCTGGGCTTGCTGCTGCCGACCGGCATGACGCCGCTGCTGGCGATTCCGCTCTGCCTGCTGGCCGCGATGATCGGCGGGGCGCTGGTCGGATTCATCCCGGGCGTGCTGCGCGCGCGGTTCGGCGCGCATGAAGTGATCGCGACGATCATGCTGAACTTCGTGGTGCTCGCATTCCTCAACTGGGCCATCTCCGCCACCGGCCTCGCCGTGCCGGAAACGCTGCACACGCCCGTCGTGGAGAGCAGCGCGATTCCGCGGCTCGCCGCGTACTTCCCGATCTTCCACGGCTCGGCCGCGAATGGCACGATCCTGCTCGCGCTGCTGGCCGTCGTGACCACGGCGTGGCTGCTGTTCCGCTCGCGATTCGGCTATGAGCTGCGGGCAGTGGGACTGCAGCCGATGGCGGCAGAATCGGCGGGCATTCGTGTGCCGCGCATCTGGATCACGGCGATGATGATCAGCGGCGCCATCGCCGGACTGGGCGGTACCAACTTCGTGCTGGGCTACAAGAATTATTTCGAGGACGGTTTCAGTGGCGGCGCCGGTTTTCTGGGCATCGCGGTGGCGCTGGTCGGTCGGAACAATCCGTTCGGCGTGCTGCTGGCGGCGCTGTTCTTCGCCACGCTGAGCCAGGGCGGCCTGGCCATCCACGCACTGGTGCCAAAGCAGATGGTGGAGGTGCTCGAGGGCATCGTGATCCTGGCGGTGGCCGTGAGCGTGCCCGAAGTGCGCCGCCTGCTGCGCGCGCGTCCGCCGAAGACGCCGACGCGTGCTGCCACGGTGGAGGCATGACGTGATGGAGCTGACGCTGCTGATCCTGCTGCAGACCCTCCGCATTGCGGTGCCCTACCTGTTTGCGGCCGCGGGAGGCGTGCTGGCCGAACGCGCGGGCATCGTCAGCCTGACGCTGGAAGGCTTCATGCTCAGCGGCGCCTTCTGCGCGACGCTGGGCAGCTTCTACTTCGGCAATCCGTGGGCCGGTGTGGCGATGGGCCTGCTGGGCGGCGCCGTGTTCGGTGCGCTGCATGCGGTGGCGACGATCCGCTTCAAGGCCGATCAGATCGTGAGCGCAGTGGCGATCAACCTGATGGTGGTGGGGCTGACGCGCTTCTTCCTGCGCCTCGCCTTCGACAGCTCCAGCAACTCGCCGCGCGTCGCGGGCTTCGGCAGTGATGGCGATGCCGGCGTGATGTCGACGTTCACCAATCCGCTGATCTGGACCGGCGTCTTGGTGATGCCGGTGCTGGCCTGGGTGATCAATCGCACTCGGTTCGGCCTGCGGGTGCGTGCGGTGGGCGAGAAGCCCGAGGCGGCCACGACGCTGGGCGTCAGCGTGGACCGCATCCGCTACGGCGCCGTCATCACGTCGGGTGCGCTGGCGGCTCTGGGCGGTGTATATCTCGCGCTCGACCAGCACCAGTTCACCGACCAGATGACGGCCGGTCGCGGCTTCATTGCGCTGGCAGCAGTGATCTTCGGGCGCTGGACCCCGGTGCGTGCCGGCGTGGCCTGTCTGCTGTTCGCCTTCGCCGAGGCGCTCCAGATCCAGGTGCAGGGAGCCGGTGTACTCCCGTCGCAGTTCGTGTCGATGATTCCGTACGTTCTCACTCTCGTGGCGCTGGCCGGTGTCGTTGGCCGCGCAGTGCCACCGGCGGCCCTCGGGCGCGCCGAAGGATGATGTCTTGGCGTTGATCGAACTCGCGGCTCCGTCGTTCGCCGATGCCGGGGTGCCGGTCTGGGTGGTCTGGGCGGTCGGCATCTCGCTCACCAGCGCCACGGTCTGGCAACTGCGAAAGGTGCCGCGCGAGCTGGTGATCCTGATGATCACCGCGATGGTCGACATGATCGGCGTGCTGATGATCCTGCCGCTGCTGCCGTTTTTCGCGCAGCGGCTTGGCGCCGGCGGGCTGATGGTGGGGTTGCTGGTGTCGAGCTTTTCGCTGGCGCAGCTGCTGAGCGCGCCGCTCTGGGGCCGGCTGAGCGACAAGTGGGGTCGTCGCCCCGTGATCATGGTGTCGCTGGCGGCGAGTGCGATCTCGTACGTGGTGTTCGGCTTCGCGCATTCGCTGCTGGTGCTCTTCCTGTCGCGCATCGTACAGGGCGCGGGCGGCGGTACGGTGGGCGTGATTCAGGCGTACGTGGCCGACGCGACGAAGCCCGAGGAGCGGACCAAGGCGCTGGGCTGGCTGTCGGCGGCCACGAACTTCGGAGTCGCGATCGGACCAGTGCTCGGCGGCTACTTCGCCACGCTCGGCAAGCAGCAGGTCGCGGCCGGGAACTGGTCGCAGTGGGGCGGCGATGCCGCGCCCGGGCTCGCCGCCGCTGCGATCTGCCTGATCAACATCGCCTTCGCGTGGAAATATCTCCCCGAGTCGCGCGTGAAGGCCGTGCCGGTACCGCTGGCCGAAGGTGAGCCCGCTCGAGCACCGAGGAAGACGGGAAGCAGCATAGCTGCCTTGTCGAGGGTGGTCTCGCATCCGGGTGAGGCGGCCTCGCGGCTGATCTGGATCTACGCCATCGCGATCGGCGCATTCCAGGGGCTGACGTCGATCCTGGCGCTGTTCCTCTTCAAGAAGTTCAACGCCAACGAAGCGACGATGGGGCTGCTGTTCGCCTACGTCGGCGTGCTGAGCGTGATCACGCGCGTATTCCTGCTGGGGCGTATGGTCGACTGGCTCGGCGAGGCGAAGCTGTCGCGCCTCGGCACGGTGCTGCTCGCGTTCGGCACGGCGGTGCTGCCGTTCGCGCCCAGCGTGGGTTGGGCGGCGGCGTGCATCGCGTTCTGGCCGCTCGGGACGGCGTTCACCTTCCCCGCCGTGACGGCGATGCTGAGCAAGGTGATCTCGAACGAAGAGCGTGGATTGTACATGGGTGTGCAGCAGACCTTCGGCGGCGCCTCACGCGTGATCTTCCCGATCGCGCTGGGCTGGGCGTTCGATCATCTCGTGCCGGGTGCGCCGTTCTGGATTTCGGCATCGCTCGTGATCATGACGCTGATGTTCAGCGTGGCGCTGCCAGCGAGCGTGACGGCGCGTAACGCGAAGGCCGCAAAAAGCTGACGGCTGCCCTGCCTTCAGGTCAGCGCCCGACGAGGACGAATTGCGCCCAAGCAGGCATGATGCACTGAGCAGCGTCAGCGACGTCGGTGAAAGCCGGGGGGCCCAGGCTGCTGAAAACGCGAAGTCCTCACTTCGCTCTCGAATAATAGTTCATTATCAAACCGTCTCAAGCGGTGGCGACTCGGGCACAGACTTCTGTCCGGACTCGTAGCATGTTTCGCACCTTCCGACCAACCACAGATACTGCAGATGACTCGTCGCTTCACCACTGGACTGTTGCTCACCATCGGCTCCGCCGGCGTCCTCAGTGCCCAGCCCGGAGGCGGCAATCGCGGAACGGCCGTTCCGCCGGGTGAGGCCTGCCCTCCCGGCATGACCGAGGTGCGGCCGCGGAACTGTCAGGCGCCGACCCTGCCTCCACCAAGCATCGTCGACTACCGCCCGCGCTCCACACTGGTGGCGCCGGCGCACCCGGTACCGAAGGCGAAGTATCCGGCGATCGACTTCCACGGGCACCCGACCTCGCAGCTCAATTCCGATGCCGCGCTCACCGAGCTCGGTCGTCAGCTCGATGCGCTGAACATCCGGATGATGATCGCGGCCAATAACGTCTCCGGTCCGGCACTGGTGCAGCAGATGGCGGTGATCCGCACCTCGGCCACCATGCGCGATCGGGTCCGCATCCTGACGGGTGTCAACTTCGGCGGCGTCGGACCGGGGTGGGCGGAGAAGGCAGTCGCGCAGCTCGAGGCCGATGTGGCGGCGGGCGCCGTCGGCATCGGCGAGATCGGCAAGGGGCTGGGCCTCAGCACACGCAAGGCCGATGGGTCGCGCTTGCAGATCGACGATGCGGCACTACAGCCGATCTGGGCAGCAGCGGCGCGCCTCAAACTGCCGGTGTTCATTCACACCGCCGACCCGCAGGAGTTCTGGCAGCCGCTCGACTACAGCAACGAGCGCTGGCTCGAGCTCGCCCTCTTTCCCGGCCGCCGGTATCCCGCCGAGCAGTATCCATCGTTCGAGACGCTGATGACGGAGCGCGACAACCTGCTCCGCCGCAATCCGAACACGACCTTCGTGATCGCCCACCTCGGCTGGCATGCGAACGACCTCGGCCGGCTGGCGAAGCTGATGACCGAACTGCCGAACGTGCATGCCGAAGTCGGCGCGGTGCTGTATGACATCGGCCGTCAGCCACGGGCGGCACATGATTTCTTCGTGCGCTTCCAGGATCGCATCCTCTTCGGCAAGGATTCGTATCAGCCTGAGGAGTATCCGTACTACTGGCGCGTATTCGAGACGCGTGATGACTACTTCGACTACTACCGTGACTATCACGCGAAGTGGAAGCTGTACGGCATCGACCTGCCGGATGCGGTGTTGAAGAAGGTGTATTACGGCAATGCGCTGCGGATCACGTCGCGGCTGCCTCAGGCGGGGTTTCCGAAGTAGCGGACGCGTTCGCGCGGCGCGTCACGATTGCGTCGCGATCGGCGACTGGGCGCACCGAGCGTGACGCTGCAGGCGAATCCGGTACGCGCCGTGCTCCCATAGCCGACACTCGCACCGGAGCGTGACATGCATGACGAACTCAGGGCTGGCATCGACAGACCGCGTGGCAGACAGTACATCGTGCTGGTGCTCGTCATCGTATTGTTGACGATCGTCGCATATTTCTATCGGCGTTCGGGACCGCCGCGGCAGTTGGAGGCCGATCCAGTGCAAGGCTCGACTGGCGTGGTGACGGGTATCGTTGTGGCGTGAGCCGGCGGCACCTCGGGTACCGCGCCTGCCAGCCGTGGGCAGCAAGTATCACCAGTACCGGCCCTTGCCAGGATGTGCACCATGCAGACGCTCCCGATGCTGGCCAGCGACCCGTCGCTCGAGCGACTGCTGCTCGCGATCGTCGTCGCCAAGGGCATGATCACGCTGGCGGTGCTGGGCCTGGTCCGCTGGCGGGTACGTCATCCGATCCTGCGACGTCAGCGGCTGTTGTACGTGAGCGGTGCCGTGTCGCTCGGCGTTGCGATGGCGCTGCTGCTGACCGGCATTGCCGGGGCGCTGGTGCCGTTCTTGTTCGACGGTGCACTGGCGCTGACGGCGCTCGTCATACTCACTGACTCGCAGGTGCTGGTGTCGCTCGCGCGCCGGTTTCCGAGACCGGATCCCGTGCAGCGCCCGCCTGGCGAATCGGTGGCCAGCTCAGCGAGGCGCGTGGACTCGCCAGCTCATGCCGGCGAAGAGCATCCGGTTGTCGATCCCCGGATTCTCCCACGCGGTGTTGCCATTGGAAATGTGCCGCCATCGCGCGCCGAACTGCACCCACCGATCGCGACCAGCGTGCACTAGCAGCGCACCATCCCATTCCGCGATGAAATTGCGCCGCCGGCCGGCGGCTATGGCACGTGCTGCGTGAAGCCGGCCATGCCGATACCGCCGCCAGCCTGTAATCGCACACGTCGGCCGACGCGGGTCGCGAGCTCGAGCCCTAGCGGCACCATGCCCACCCCGTAGACCGTGCGACTTCCATCGAGCACGTAGGTGGTGACTGCACCATTCTGCAGCGGTGTGTAGCGGTCCACACCACCAAGCCGAATCACCGGCAGCAGCTGTGCCGTGTAGCGCAGCGAGGCGGGACCGAGACGCAGCAGGTTCGTGCTGGCCCGCAGTGCGATGGCGGACTGCGTCACCCCCGCCGCCCGCGCATCGAACACGGTGACGGATGTGGATGCGCCCACGCTCTGCATCGCCTGCGCACTGATCTCCCAGATGCCACT
>JBBSCZ010000070.1:0-13276 GCA_038249795.1 Gemmatimonadales bacterium
ACCCTTCTCCTCCTCTGGCTTGACCGCACCGGCGGCACGAAGCCACTGAGCATCTGATGCTGCGAATCTTTCACAACACCAAGTACGACTTCATCAAGTGGTGGAAGGTCGCCGCCATCGCGACGATTGCCTTCATGGTGGTCGGTCTCGGCTCCTTCGCCGTCACCGGAGGCGTGAATTACTCCGTGGAATTCACGGGTGGTACGCTGATGCAACTCAAGTTCAAGGAAGCAGGTGACGCAGGGAAGATCCGCGAGGCGCTCGAGAAGGCTGGCATCAAGGGCGCCGAAGTGCAGCGGTTCGGCGGTGCCGACGAGTTCATCGTGCGCGCTCAGGAAAAGTCGATGGTCCAGCAGCAGGCGGCGGGCGCTGAGAAGGTGGCCGACCAGATCAGGAATGCGCTGTCCGCTTCGCTCGGAGCGTCGGCCTTCACCGTCGCCCGTAACGAATCGATCAGCCCGAAGGTCGGCGAGGAACTGAGCCGGAATGCCGTGATCGCGATGGTGCTCGTCTCCATCGCGACGCTCATCTACCTCGCCTTCCGCTTCGAGTGGCGCTTCGGTGTGGCGGCGGTCGTGGCGACGCTGCACGACACGCTCCTCACGATCGCGTTCATCAAGCTCCTGCATCTCGAGGTTTCGCTCACGGTCGTGGCGGGTATCCTGACGCTGCTCGGCTACTCGATGAACGATACGATCATCATCTTCGACCGAGTGCGTGAAAACCTCAGGACGAGCGGCAAGGACGCGCTGTACAACGTTCTGAACCGCTCGATCAACGCCACGCTGCCACGGTCCATCATGACACACGCTACCACGTTTGCGGCGTCGCTGGCGCTGCTGCTGTTTGCGGGCGAGGTGATCCGCCCGTTCGCCTGGGTCATGACCTTCGGTATCTTCGTCGCCACCTTCAGCTCCATCTACGTGGCCGGTCCGGTTCTCATCTGGATCGAGCGCAAGTTCCCGCGGAATGCCGCCGCCGGGGCCGCCTCGCGCGCTGACGGCGGCACCAAGCGCCCGGACGCCGTCGCGACGCGGTGACCAGTCGTACGACGCTCTTGATTCGACGGACCGCCGCCCTGCGCGGCGGTTTTGTCGTTGTGGAAGAACACACATGCTGATCGATAGTCACGCGCACCTTGCCGGCGAGAAGTTCGACAGCGATCGTGACGCCGTGCTGCAGCGTGCGTGGGACGCTGGGCTGTCACACATCGTCCTGATCGGCGAGACGACATCGGCCGCTCGTGACGTTGCGCGTCGCGATCCGGCACGACTGTCGTTCACCGCCGGCGTGCACCCGCACGCAGCGGACACCTTCGATGCCGAACGCGACGTCGCACTGTTGCGAGGCCTGATCGCGGATGGCGCCGTGGCCGTCGGTGAGTGTGGGCTGGATTACTACTACGATCACAGTCCGCGGGAACGTCAGCTGGAGGCGTTCCAGCTGCAGCTCGACCTTGCCGCCGAGACGGCGCTGCCGGTGGTGGTGCACACGCGGCAGGCCGAGGCCGACACCGAGCGCATGCTGCGCGTGGCTGCTGCCAAGGGTGTGAAGGGTGTGCTGCATTGCTTCACTGGGTCACTGCAACTCGCAACGGCCGCGATCGACATGGGATGGTCCATCTCGATCAGTGGTATTGCGACGTTCAAGACATGGGAGCGTGACGACGTCGTCCAGATCGTGCCGGATGCGCAGCTCCTCGTCGAGACCGACAGCCCGTATCTTGCCCCAGTGCCGCACCGCGGTCGCCGCAACGAGTCCGCCTTCCTGCCGGCGACGGTCGAACGACTCGCCGCCGTCCGCGGCACGACGGCAGCGGCGCTGGCCGCGCTCACCGCGCAGAACGCCATCCGCTTCTTCAAGCTGCCGCTCCCGACACCACTGCCCTGAGCACGATGCCGACCGATCTCGAAATCGCGCAGTCCGTGACGCTTCGCCCGATCCGCGATGTGGCTGCGGAACTTGGCCTGCATGAGGACGAGATCGACCTCTACGGACGCTACAAGGCGAAGCTGCCGCTCGAAGTCGCGACGCGGCCGGTAAAGGGTAGACTGGTGCTCGTCACTGCCATCCATCCCACCGCCGCCGGCGAAGGCAAGACCACTACGTCCGTCGGCCTCGCGCAGGCGCTGCGCCGCATGGGCACGAACGTGATCCTCTGCCTGCGCGAACCGAGCCTCGGCCCGGTCTTCGGCGTCAAGGGCGGCGCGGCTGGGGGCGGCTATGCGCAGGTGCTGCCGATGGAGGACATCAACCTTCATTTCACCGGTGACTTCCACGCGATTGCGAGCGCACATGCGCTTCTCTCGGCGATGCTGGACAACCACCTGCAGCAGGGCAACGCACTGACGATCGATCCGCGCCGCATCACCTGGCCGCGCACGATCGATATGAATGACCGTGCGCTCCGCAAGGTGATGATCGGGCTCGGTGGCACCGCCAATGGTGTCCCGCGTGAGGAGCGCTACGTCATCGTGCCGGCCAGCGAGATCATGGCGATCCTCGCGCTCGCGGCAGATCTCGACGACCTGCAGGCACGACTCACGCGCATCGTCGTGGGCAGCACGTACGATGGCCGCTTCGTGACTGCCGGCGAGATCGGTGCCGCTGGTGCAATGACGCTGTTGCTGCGTGACGCACTGCGTCCGAATCTCGTGCAGACGGCCGAGGGCGGTCCGGCTCTGGTGCATTGCGGACCCTTCGCCAACATCGCACATGGGTGCAACTCGCTGATGGCGACGCGTTCGGCACTGGCGCTTGGCGACGTGGTCGTGACCGAGGCAGGCTTCGGATCGGATCTGGGTGCCGAAAAATTCTTCGACATCAAGGCCCGCGTCGGCGGACTGCAGCCGGCCGCTGTCGTCATCGTGGCCACGGTGCGCGCACTGAAGCTGCACGGCGGCGCCGACAGGAAGACCCTCGCCACGCCCGACGTCGCTGCGGTGCGGGACGGCCTGGCCAATCTGGAACGGCACATTGCCAACGTGCGTCAATTCGGCGTGCCGATCGTGGTGTCGCTCAATCGGTTCACCTCCGACAGTGACGAAGAGCTCGACTGTGTTCTGCAGGCCGTCCAGCGATCTGGTGCGCGGGGTGCTCTGTGCGAGGTCTGGGCGCACGGTGGAGCGGGGGGCGAAGCGCTCGGGACGCAAGTGCTGGAGTTGCTTGCCGAGAAACCTCCGGTGTTTACGCCGCTCTACGATACGGCTCTCGGCATTCGTGAGAAGATCGGGATCATCGTGACGCGCGTGTACGGTGGTGACGGCGTCGACTTCTCGCCGAAAGCCGAACGCGCCATCCGTGACCTCGAGCGCCAGGGACTTGGTGCAACCCCGGTCTGCATCGCGAAGACGCAATCATCGTTCAGCGACGATCCGTCCCTGCTCGGGGCGCCGCATGGGTTCCGCGTACACATTTCCGAGGTCTATCCCGCCGCCGGGGCTGGGTTTGTCGTGGCGCAGGCCGGTGATATCATGACCATGCCCGGGTTGCCGGCCGTACCGTCGGCAGCCCGAATCGGTGTCGATGGCGCAGGACGCGCCATCGGCTTGTTTTAGGCTCCATCTCTCGAGGAATCGACGTGACCAAGCGCGTGATCAGCACTCCCGATGCCCCCGCGGCGATCGGTCCGTATTCGCAGGCTGTCGCCATCGACGGTCTGATGTTCACCGCCGGCCAGATCGCGCTCGATCCGGTCACGATGATGGTGGTGCCCGGTGACGTGGCAGCGCAGACGGAGCAGGTGATGACGAACCTCGCGGCAATCTGCGACGCTGCCGCTGCATCGCTGCACGATGTCGTCAAGACGACGGTCTACCTGCAGGACATGAGCGACTTCAACGCCATGAACGAGGTGTACGCTCGTCATTTCGGCGACAATCGTCCGGCGCGCAGTACCGTCGCAGTGCGCGGACTGCCGCGTGATGTGCGGGTCGAGATCGAGGCCATCGTACGCTTGCCGACCGCCTGAGTGCGCATCGCAGCTGTCGCCGTGACGCCGCGCGCCATGCCGCAGCTGCTTCAGTGCCTTGCCGCCTCGGCGCTGTTGCTTGGCAGCGCGCAGGTTGTGGCAGCGCAGCTGGTGCCGATCCAGCCGCCGAAGCGTGACTCGGTACCAGCCGATACCACGCAGCGTCCTCCGGCGCGGCGGCTCCCCAACAGCATTCCCGACTCGCTGCTGCGGCCGCCGATCACACCGAAGGCGGCCTTCCTGCATTCGCTCGCTCTGCCCGGATGGGGACAGAGTTCACTCCGCCGCTCGACAGCGGCGACCGTCTTCGCGGCGGCAGAGATCGGCGCTCTCTACATGGTTGCCAAGTCGCGCGCCGACCTGCGAAGTGCCAGAGCGCTGAGTGGGCGCGACTCGATCTCGATCGGTGATCCGAGCCTCGGTGAAACCCTGACCCGTGTACCTGCGGTACCGGCCGGGCTGATCAACGCGCGCAGACTGCACCTCGAGGACTGGCTCGCCGTACTGATCTTCACGCACCTGATTGCCGGTGCCGACGCGTATGTCGCGGCGAATCTCTGGGATCTTCCCGCGCGCGTCTCGATCACGCATACCCCGACAGGGCCGGGCATCGGCGCGTCGTTCCGCTGGTGAACGATGCTCCGATCGGCGTCTTCGACTCGGGCATCGGCGGTCTCACCGTCGTCGCCGAGATCATGGCGACGCTGCCGGTGGAGCGGGTCGTCTACCTCGGCGACACGGCGCGTGTCCCGTACGGCCCCAAAAGTCCCGCCACCGTCGTCCGGTATAGTCAGCAGATTGCGGCCTTTCTGCTCGCGCAGCGGGTCAAGGCCATCGTGATCGCCTGCAATACGGCCACGGCGCATGCCCTCGAGACGCTCCAGCGCGCAGTGCCGGTGCCGGTGATTGGTGTGGTGCAGCCCGGCGCTCGCGCTGCGGTGTCTGCGACTCGCAATCGGCACATCGGCGTTATCGGAACGAGCGGAACGATCAACTCCGGAGCCTACGCCCGCGCGATTGCGGCACTGGCACCCGATGTCATCGTCACTGCTGCTGCCTGCCCACTCTTCGTACCCCTCGTCGAGGAAGGGTGGCTCGAGCATCCTGCGACACGCCTGATCGCCGAGAGTTATCTGGCACCGATGCGCGACGCCGGTGTCGATACGATGGTGCTTGGCTGCACGCACTATCCGTTGCTGGCGCCAGTGATCGGCGATGTTCTGGGCTCGCGGGTCACACTCGTCGACTCCGCCGCCGAAACGGCGCTCGCGCTGCGCGATGTGCTCGCACGACACGAACTGACGGCGTCAGGCACCACCGGCCTCGTGCACCGCTTCATTGCCACCGATGCCCCCGACGCCTTTCTCCGCCTCGGGCAGCGCTTCATTGGCCCCATTCTGGACCGAGTCGAGACGACGGTCTTCGCCTGAGGGCGTCAGTTCCAGCAGATCGATGCGGTCGGCGCTGAGCTTGAGGTAGCGCGGCACATCGCCCCACCCGCCCGGATTGGCGTAGACCCCGCCGTTGGGTGCCCGCGTCAGCCCCGCGACGTGGGAGTGACCGAAGACGACGAGGTTCGGCCCGCCCGGTCGTGCGAGTCGCCCGAGCGCCACGTCGCGAAGGCCGATGCCGCTGTCGGCAGCGCTATGCACGCGGCTCGCTCCTGATGTGCCCAGTGCCAGCCGTGTCCCGATGTCGGGATGCAGCAGCTTGAAAGTCCACACCGACAGTGGATGCCGCAGGACTGGCCGAATGCGCAGGTATCCCGCGTCCGCCCTGCCGCGCAGGCCATCGCCGTGCTCGATCTCGACGTCCCAGGCACCAGCCTGCGTCCGGAGAGGCGTGATCTGATAGGTGATGTCGAGCTCACGACGCAGCACCTCGCCGCCCCAGCAATCGTGATTGCCCGCAATCCAGGTGATCGGCATCCCGGCGGCCCGCAACTCGCCCAATGCACCCAGCACAGGCAATGCGAAGGTCGGGATCGAGCGACGCCACTCGAACCAGAAATCGAGGATGTCGCCATTCAGCACCAGCGAGCCGGGTTCACCACGCAGACGCCGCAGAAAACGAAGCAGTGCGTCGGTCGTGGCCTTGGGGGCGGCACCGACGTGGCAGTCGGAGAGGATGTACCATGGAAGCGTCGTCACGCGCAGGAGACTAGTCCGTCGGTCCGACTTTGACAAAAAGCGCCGCGACGATCCATCTTCGCGACTGCATTCCTCACCACCCGCATACCAGTGCCGCTGTCCGAACCTGTTCCATCGTGCGACGTCGAGCTTCGCGTCCGCTACGCCGAGACCGACCAGATGGGTGTCGTATATCACGCGAACTATCTCGCGTGGTGCGAGGTCGGACGCACGGAACTGATCCGGCAGCGCGGTCACTCGTATGCCGAAATCGAGCGGCTGGGTGTGGGACTCGCCGTATCGGATGCCGCGCTCCGCTTTCATGCGCCGGCACGCTACGACGATCTCATTCGCGTGACCACCTCACTCACCGACATGCGATCGCGTTCGATGACGTTCGAGTACGTGATCACCAACGTCGAACGCGGTACGAAACTCGTGACGGCCACCACCACCCTGATCGGTCTGGATCGCGATGGCCGCATCGCGCGGCTGCCACCGGTCCTCCGGAACGCACTCGGACTGTCCGATGCGTAAGCGGAACTGGGGTCGCACCCTCGGTGCTTCGCTGCTGCTCGTGGTCTGCGCCGACCCAGTCGATGCCCAGACGGTGAGCAGTCGGCGCACGACGCCGGACTCCATCACGCGCGAGATCTGGGCTGCGTTGCTCGCGGTGGCTGATGCACGATCCACGGACACGACGGTGATCGACCGGGCCCTTGGATCACCGTTTGCACCACTGCGTGCTGCCGCAGCGCGCGTGGTCGGCACCAACCGCATCGTGGCACGCTACGGCACACTGCGTGAGCTGCTCCGCTCCGAGCGCGACACCGCCGTCGCCCGTGATGCTGCCTTTGCCCTTGGCCTCGCCGCTGATACCGGCAGCTGCGAGGTCCTGCGTGGTGCACTGCGTGGTTCAGGCTCCGGTGGTGCCGCGGCATGGGCGCTCGGTGAGCTGGGTTCCACGTGTGGCGACTTTGCGCCACTGCTCGCACATGCGACATCAACTGCGGCACGCGCAGGGTTGTTGCGTGTGGCAGGGAAGTGGACGCCCTTTCCCGACTCCGTCGTGGTGTGGGCGTTCACGCATTCCACGCTGCCGGCGGAGCGATGGGCGGCGCTCTACGCACTGGCTCGCGCGCGTCGACCCGCCGGTGCTGCACTCGCTGCCACGGCGAGGCGCTCCGCGCAACCGCAGGTGCGCGAGCTTGCCGCACGACTCATGGCCAGCACGCTGCAGTCCGCTGCTGATTCTCTGCTCGTTGTCGCACGGCTCGATACGCTGCTCAGCGATCGCGCACCACACGTGCGCATCGCTGCCGTGCGCTCCATCGCCACGTATCGCGCACTCGCGCGTGCGCCACTCGCGCACGCGTGGACCCGCGAACGGGACGCGAACGTCCGTGTCACGATGGCGCAGTCGATCGCGAGCGTCGTGTCCGACACCGGCTCACTCTGGCGTCGCTGGTGGCTTTCCGACACAACGCCCATCGTCAGGAGCACTCTCATTGCGACCGCGTGGCAGGCGAAGGCCACTGATGCCCTCGAAGGCCCTGAATCTTCGCTCGACACGAATTCCGATTTCCGTATCCGCATCGCGATGATCGAGGGGGCCGCCGCCGCTGGCGCCGATCGATTCGCCCGCCGCATCGTGACTCGGCTCTCCGACGCTGACGCTCGTGTGCGTGCTGCGGCCCTGATCGCGCTGGCGCGGTCGTCCCCCCTCATGCGTGACTCACTCGATTTCAGGTCGCGACTGGACGATGCGCTGGCGGATACGAGTGCCGTCGTACGTTCGGCGGCAGTGACTGCGCGTCGCCGCACGGATCCACAGGCGAGCACCCCACCGGCGACGGCCGCTCCGCCCGCTGACTATGCGCGTATCGTTCGTGACGTCGTCGTGCCAAGCCTTTCGGGACGCCCGCCGGCACTGCTGATCCGCACTGATCGGGGCCTGATCCGGATCGTGCTCGACGGGGTATCGGCTCCCATGACATCCGACCACCTCATGCGGCTCGCCCGTGCCGGCTACTATGAAAATCTCCGCTTCCATCGCGTCGTCCCGGCCTTCGTGGCGCAAGGTGGCGATCCACGTGGCGACGGGAATGGAGGACCCGGGTACGCGATCCGTGATGAACTGAATCGTACTGCCTATTCCCGCGGTGTGGTCGGCATGGCGCTGTCGGGACCTGACACCGGAGGTTCGCAGTTCTTTCTCACGCTCGCGCCGCAGCCGCATCTCGATGGTCATTACACCGTATTCGGTCGCGTGGTGAGCGGCAGTGCCGCGATGGATGCCCTCGTGCAGGGCGATGTCATGCGCGATGTCACTCCGCTGTCCCGACGATGAACTGCATCCTGCGCGTCTCGCCGTATCTGGCCCTCGCCGTACTCGTCGGCTGCGCGGTCCCGCGGCTGACACCGCTGCTCAATGCCACGCCGGTGCCGGCGCTGGAGCCTCTGCCGCTCATCGAGCTGCCTCGGCACAACCAGCGCATCGTCTTCACCTGGCGCCTGCAGGAAGCGGAACTCGAGGTGCGTGGTGAGGGGGCCGCGCGCATCAGTGCTCCCGATTCAGCGCGTGTCGATCTGTTCGTCGCGGGTGGCCTCGGCAGCGGCGCTGCGTGGGTCATCGGCGATCGCATGCGGCTCGACGCACCGGATGCGCTGCTCAAGGTGCTGCCACCACCGGCTTTTCTCTGGGCGGCGCTGGGCCGATTCTCCATTCCCCCCGGTGCCGACACCGTCGTGGCCCGCTCTGACAGCTCCCTGACGGCCGAGATTGGCCCCAGCCCGCGATGGCGCCTGACCATTCAGGATCGGCAGATCATGCGCCTCGAACGGGCCGACGGCGATCGCGTCGTCGACCGCCTCGAACGGAAGCGTGATGGAGCGCTAGTTTACTATCATGCTCCGACTCGCAGGCAGCTCACGCTCTCGATCACGAGGGTGGATTCCGTCCCGACTTTCGATGCGTCTATTTGGCGCCCGTAGTCTCATTCCCCTGGTGGTTGGATGCGCCGTGGCGCTCTCGGGGTGCGTGTATGGTTTCGCCGGGGGGGGGCTGCCGCGTACGGTACGGTCGATTGCGGTCATCCCGTTTGACAACCAGACCTCCTCGGCGGAACTCCAGCTGGAATTCATGACCCGGCTTCGCGGCGAGCTTCGCTCTCGCCTTGGCGTCCGTGAGTCGGGCGAGGCCCAGGCGAGCGCCGTCGTGCGCGGCTCGATTACCCGTTACGAGCCCGATATCCCCATCGCGTTCTCAGCCGATCCCACGCAATCCGTGGCAGCTCGGCGAAAACTGATGCTCACGGTCGATATCGAGATCTATGATCAGGTCGCCGGACGTGTGCTGTGGGCACGCAAGAGCATGACGGCAGAAGGGGAGTACGCCGAGCGCGCCGAGGCCGATGGTCGCCGTCGCGCAATCGAGAAGCTCGTGAACGACGTCATCGAGGGAGCCCAATCACAATGGTGATGCGCCGCGGCAGTGGATCTGGCGGTTGTCTGATGGGAATCGCGCTCGTCGCGGCAGCCTTCGTCTTTGGATGGCCCGCCGCGAAGGTCTACATCCGTGCCTACGAGTATGAGGATGCGATGCGGCAGACACTGCTGCACTCCATGGGCGATGACGACGAAGGGCTGAAAAACCGCATGCGTGCGTCGGCCGACTCGATCGGCGGGCTGCCTGACGCTGCATATGAGATCGATGTCGATCGACGGGCAGGCATGATCCGACTCCGCGCGATCTACACCGATACCATCGAGTTTCCCATCAAACCCAGGCCGGTCACGCATCGCTTCACCGTGGAGCGCGCCGAGTGATGCCGGCGGCGCCGCTCGAGCAGATCCGATCATGGTCTGACGCTGCGCGGTGGCGTGCCGCGCAGACCGGACGCATTGTGTTCACCAATGGCGTTTTCGACCTGCTGCATCCAGGGCACATCGACGTGCTGCATGCTGCGCGTGCCTGCGGCGACGTACTGGTCGTTGGTATCAACAGCGATGACTCTGTGCGTCGGCTGAAAGGGCCGGAGCGACCGGTGCGATCCGCCGCTGAACGCGCGTACGTACTTGCCGCACTCGCAGATGTCGACTGCGTGGCGGTGTTCGAAGAGGATACGCCGCTCGATCTGATCCAGCTGCTGACGCCCGACGTCATCGTGAAAGGAGGTGACTATGATCCCGCAACCGTGGTCGGGGCCGCAGAGACGCGCGCCCGCGGCGGCGAAGTCGTGATCATTCCGCTGACACCCGGCCACTCCACCACGGCGACTATCGCCAAACTCCGTTCCGGTTCTCCCGATGTCTGACCTTGTTCGTTCGTACGCTCGACAGCTCCACGAGATGCGCCCCGTCACGATCGAGCGCGCCGTCACGCCCTACGCCGAGGGGTCTTGCCTGATCAGCTTCGGCGAAACCAAGGTGCTGTGCACGGCGACCGTCGAGGAAGGTGTACCGGGCTGGCGCAAGGGAAGCAAGCAGGGATGGCTCACCGCCGAGTATGCAATGCTCCCCCGCGCCACGCGCACGCGGACGTCGCGCGAGCGCGGGCAGGTTGGCGGTCGCACGCAAGAGATCCAGCGGCTGATCGGGCGCAGCGTGCGCGCGATGCTCAGCGGCTTCGACTTCGGTGAGCGGACGGTCAAGGTCGACTGCGACGTGCTCCTCGCCGATGGCGGGACACGCACTGCCGCCATTACTGGTGCCTGCGTGGCCGTGACGGATGCGTTCAACTGGTTGGTGGAGCAGGGAACACTCACACACTCGCCGGTGGTGCACCGCGTGGCGGCAGTGAGCGTCGGGATCGTCGATGGCATTCCAGTGCTCGACCTCGATTATCCCGAAGATGTGCGCGCCGGCGTGGATATGAACGTCGTGATGGTCGATGCGTCGAAGTTTGTCGAGGTGCAGGGCACCGGTGAGCACGCGACTTTCGATCGATCGGAGCTGGATGCTCTGCTGTCGCTGGCCTCGGCTGGTATCGCTTCGCTGCACGAAGCACAGGACAGGGCGCTCCGTAGCGCGAGCGTCGGCGCATGAGCACCTGGCTGCTCGCAACGCGCAGTCAGGGTAAGCGTAACGAGTTGACGCCGATGCTCGCTGCACGTGGCATCACGGTGCTGACGCTCGACGAGGCCGGCGTGGCCATGCATCCTGATGAACAGGGCATCGAGGTCTGCGACACGTTCGAAGGGAACGCGCTGGCCAAGGCGCGCTATTTCGCCGCGCGCACCGGCTTGCCCTGCCTCGCTGACGATTCGGGGCTCTGCGTCGATGCAATCGACGGTGCGCCTGGCGTTCGCAGCCGACGCTTCGCGGCCGATCGTGGACAGCCAGTCCTGTCTGGACACGATGAAGACACCATGAACAACGAGGCATTGGTCGATGCCTGCCTGGACAGCGGTCGAGCTCCGCCATGGACTGCGCGTTACGTCTGTGCCGCCGCTTATTGCGATGGTGCGCGCGAGCTTGTCGCCACCGGCTCGACCGAAGGTGCGATCGAGCCGGATGGCGACGGTCAGGGGGGATTCGGCTATGACCCGTTCTTCTTCAGCAAGGATCTTGGCATCTCGTTCGGTCGAGCGTCGCGCGAGGCGAAAGCGGCCATCAGTCACCGAGGTCGGGCAGTTGCTGCCCTCCTCGCCATCATCGTATCGAACGACAGCGCGACGCAGCCCGTTGACGAGGCCGACTGATCCCGTTACTCTCGGGGTTCGTGCGGGGCGTAGCGTAGTCCGGTAGCGCGCCTGCTTTGGGAGCAGGAGGTCGCCGGTTCGAATCCGGCCGCCCCGATGTGTGTTGCTCCGCATGAGCACCTGACGTGCGGCAGAACGAAGCGCCAGTAGCTCAGCTGGATAGAGCGGCAGCCTTCTAAGCTGCGGGTCGGGGGTTCGATTCCCTCCTGGCGCGTGTGCAGTTCCAAGCTCCGATAGCTCAATGGTAGAGCAGCTGACTCTTAATCAGTAGGTTGTAGGTTCGAGTCCTACTCGGAGCACTCCACGGCGGCGGTCATCACATGATGGCCGCCGCCGTTTTTCATGTCCGTCACGCTTGTGAGATCGGCAAAGCATCATCCGCTGATGTGTCTCGACTGATGATTGCTGGCAAGCCGCAGCGCTGGGAGCATCATTGTGATCCCTGTTTCGTCGCGTCATAGGCTGCGCGTCCTCGTTTGCGACGAAGCGGAGGAACATCGTCGAAGTTCTTCGCAATCAGACGTAAAATATCTGCAGCGCATGCAGTCTGCTTGACGGTCAGCGTAAGGCCTGGCACGCCTGTGTGTGCCTCTCGATCGCGCGGAGCACCTCCGTGACCACACGTGCGGTGGACTTAGGCGGTGTTCGGACCGGTGTGAGCGGTGCACTGCCGGACCTGCTGCTGCCGGCTCTGGATGCACGGGATCTTTGGTCAGCTTTGCGTCGGCGTCGCAGGCGTGGACACCCTGCAATGAGTTGCAGGTGGTTGACTCTGACGCAGGGCGTACGAACGGACGGGTCCAACGACGCGCGCGAGACTCGCTCTGACGAGGATGGAGCGACGAGGAGCGCAGTTTCGCATCAGGAGGCAGAGCGTGGCGTGGAGAACCCCTCGGCGAACAGTCGTCGGATGACCGTGCGGCCGCGCGTGATGCTGCCGGTGTGTGACGTGGTGAGATCGGTTTTGGCCTGCTCACGCGCAGCGTTGCGTGATGGTGGCGTTCCCTGTCTCTGCCCGCAGGCAGGAGTCGGGTGAGGCCCTGCGATGGATGGTGTTTTGCAGTCCGTCGAACGTCGGAATCGAAAGAGGGTTGCATTTTCCCCTGGTTTTGCCTACTTTCTCCTCCCTGCGGTGAACTGGTTGGCGACGCTCGTGAAAGCGGGCAAGTCGAAAGGTCATTGTTGGGCTTGACGGACCGGCTCACGCCGAGTATCCTTAGAGACTACCGCCTGAACGGCGGATCGCTGATTGAAAATTGAATTGAGAGAACGTGTCTGAGACGAACTCGTTTGAGCGACAGCGTACAGAGCGCTGCGCGAGAGTTGAATCTCTGATTTTTTGATTCCGGACCGTCTCATGATGGTCCATTTATGGGTGTTGTGAGCGGTTCGAGAGAGCTGATGAAATTCTTCTTGGAGAGTTTGATCCTGGCTCAGGACGAACGCTGGCGGCGTGCTTAACACATGCAAGTCAA
>JBBSCZ010000071.1:0-13165 GCA_038249795.1 Gemmatimonadales bacterium
ACCATCACACCCGCCGTGCTCTTCCGAGCGAACGACGTACGCACTCGCTGGGCGGAACACGTGGTCGCCAGGACGACCGTGACTATCACGATCGCGCACACGGCGCGAGGCACACGAGACGCGTGAATACGCCCTCTCTGCGGTTGTGGCGGCGGCTGAAGCGCCCAGACGAAAGCCGTACAAGTCCGTCGCACGGCTCTTCAGGAAATGTGAATGAGCAGTGGAAGTCAACGCGCGGCGAATGCTGGTACCGTGTCCATGCTGCTCGGAAACCACGGAACAAGCAGCCTCAGCACCGCCACTGGTGAGCGCTGCGTGCCCAAGAGGTTTGCGCCTTTGGCCAGCTGTCCGAGCACACGGCGGCCCCAGCAGCACACCTGTGCACTGACGCGTTCGATGGCACAGCTGTCGAAGAGTGTCCCCAGCAGACACCGTCCTAGGTGGTGATGGCGCAGGTGTGAGTATTCGATGCCGAGATGGAGCGCCACCTCTGTGAGCGCCGCCGGCGGCGGCGACGAAGAGGGCACCTACACCACCGATGGCTGTGAGCCGCCGATCCCGCGTATGTCACCATGACGTGCCATACCTCGGATACGGCGGCCAGATGCGTCGCAGCCCGAACGCATCACCGCGCGGGCGGCTCCACTGGCCGACGCGCACCGATGATGACGATCTCCACGCGACGGTTCTGCGCACGACCCTTGGGCGTATCGTTCTCCGCCACCGGCGTCCCCTCACCATATCCGGCCATGTCGATGCGCCCCGGCTCGATGCCGCGCGCGATCATTGCCGCGCGCACCGCTTCGGCGCGCTTCTCCGAAAGTTGCTGGTTCGCCAACTCACCGCCCGCCGCATCCGTATGCCCCTCGACCGCGATGCGCCGCTCCGGATATTGATCCAGCACCGCCGCGATGGTCCCAAGCTGCGCGCGTGCACGCTCCGACAGCCGGAACTGTCCGCTCGCGAAGAGCCCCTGCCCAAGCACGATTGCGAGGCCGCGCTCCGTCTCCTTGATCTCGGTCACGTCCGAGATCAGCCGGTCGAGGTCGAGCAGCGCCCGGTAGCGCTTCCGCTCGGCTTCGAGCACGGCAGCCTCAGCGGTCTCTGCGCGCGCGCGCGCGGCGCTTGCCTCCGCTTCCGCGACACCTCTCGCGGCGGTCTCAGCGCGGCGGGCCGTTTCGAGTGAGTCAGTGCGATCGCGCAGCGTCTGGATCTGCTGCTGGGCCTGCCGCTGCGCAGCGTCGGTACGCGCACGCTCCACCGAGTCCCGTCGCGCCGACTCGAGGCGCTGACTGTCGAGCGCATCCCGTCGCGCCAATTCGAGGCGTTGACTGTCGAGCGCATTCTGTCCTGCGCGCGCGACCGAGTCTCGGCGTTCGCGCTCGATCAGATCGCGGCGCGCCCGCTCCGCCGTGTCGCGCTGCGCCGCCTCGAGACGCTGACGCTCGACCGCGCGCGATCGCTCCGCCGCAAACCGCGCGCGCTCGTCGCTGAGCGACTGCTGCCTTCTCGCCTCCCGTTCGACGTTCGCGTACGCGCGACGCCCCTGCGGCGTCCAACGCATCCCGACCTCGTAAGCCCAGTGGCTGACGTTCGTGACATACACCCGCCGCACTTCGGTGGTGGCTGCGAACCGCGCTGCCGTATCGATGGCGAACGTCAGGCCGGCACCCAGACCGGCGCCGACGTAAAAGCCCTCGAGCAACTGCTTCGTCCCCGCATCCGACACGTCGGCGCTGACATTGTGCCCCGACACGCTCGCCACGGCGTACGGCGCGACTCGTCCGACGCCGAACGCATCCAACCGCAGCCCGACGCGCCCGCCAACCGAAGAGATCGAACCACCGACCGGCACGCCTGATACCTCACGCTTGACGTCGGCCCCGAAACCAGTGGCGCCCACGATGACACGGAGCCGAGGGGTCTTGATGTAGCCGGCGTCGATATCCGCCGACCAGCCGAACCCGGTCTTCGCCTGATCGGGGTTCACCGCGCCGGCGCGAACATCGACGCTGCCGAAACCCGGGAACACCTGTGCTTCGACCCGGAATGGCGAAACGACGAGCAACAGGGCGGCGATGCCCGCGCCACTGCAATATCCTTCGAAACTTTTTTTCATGTGAGATTTCTCCGATGTTATGAGCGTCGGCGTGCGGTACGCGAGTGCGTCGGCGAATACCCGAACGCCGCCAGACATCCCTTGTGCAATATTCGATCCGCTCCCCAGCTGGATCGATAACGAGCATCGCAGCGCACCGCTCAATCGAGCGCGCCGTCGTGCTGTGCGCAGTGGCAGTCTCGCGAACGTGCCGCTGACGATTGACGTGCGCTCCCAGCAACCGTGCCGGAGATTCGTCGATAGGCTCGGCATAACTCTTTAAATACAGTTTTGCGAACAACGTCCACTCGGATCGGATCGGACCATCCCTGCGGCACCGTCCGAGCCTTGCGGAGCGCGGTAATCCCGAGCAGGTTGACGGTCCACGGCCTACCGCTCCCGACCATTCACGGACAACCGCCACATGCGCGTCACACTCGGCTCGACACGGCTCCTGCTTTGCGCCACGCTGTTCGCAGCGCCACCGATCATTGCGCAGCCCACCGCGGCCGTCGCGGCCACTCCGGTCAAGCAGATCGTGAGCATCTCGCCGATCAGCCTCGTGTTCGGCATCATCGGCGCGGAATACGAACGCCGCATCGGCGGGTCGAGCGCGCTCGCCGGTAGCGTCAACTACCTGCGCCAAAGTGGAGTGTCGTATCTTTCGGGAGAGGCGAAGTACCGGTACTACCCGCAGGAGAAGGCGCTCGAGGGGTTCGCCGTCGGTCTGACGACGGGTCTCTCGCGCATTGGTACGTACGGCGACAATTTCGGCGACTTTGACGGCGAAAACGAGTCAGGCACCGCCGCTTCGCTCGGCTTCGCACTGGATTACCAGTGGCTGCTCGGCCGCAAGAAGAATTTCGCCATCACCCTGGGCACCGGTGCCCGCCGCCTGTTTTTCCTCGGTACCGAAGTGGACGGCGCGAGCCTCACGCTGCCGACGGCGAGAATCTCGATTGGTCGCGGATTCTGATCCTGTGTGCAAGTGTGTCGCCGTGTGATCCTGAGGCCAAAAGCCATCGAGCAACGGCTGTGGTACGTCTGCAAACTCATTGAACGAAGCCGTGGACGCTCTGCTCCCTCTGCCCTACGCACATGTCTTCCACGGTTTTGCACGTTCGAGATGTGGTCAAACGGTACGCCACCGTCACAGCCGTCGACCACGTCTCGCTCGAGGTGGAATCAGGCGCGAGATTCGCGCTCATCGGACCGAACGGCGCCGGCAAATCCTCGCTCATTCGCATGGTGCTCGGCCTTACCCGTCCCGACGCCGGCACCATCACCCTGAGTCTCGACGGTCGGCATGCAGCTCCCGGCCCGGCCTTCGCGCCACGCATTGGCTTCCTGCCGGAGGAACGCGGACTCTATCAGGATGTCGGGCTGCTCCGCACTCTCGCCTACTTCGGCACGCTGCGTGGCATGACGCGCAGCAACGCCGAGCGTGCGGGACGAGAGTGGCTCGAGCGGCTTGGCCTGTCGGACCGCGCCAGTGAACCGGTCAAGGCCCTCAGCAAGGGCAACCAGCAGAAGGTGCAACTGGCGGCGGCCCTCCTGCACCGCCCGTCCCTCGCCATCCTCGATGAACCGTTCAGCGGCCTCGATCCGGTGAACCAGGAGTTCCTGCTCGAGCTGATCCGCGATTTGAGCGAGCAGGGCACCACGGTGCTCTTCAGCGCGCACCAGATGCAGCTCGTCGAGCGACTCGCTACGCAGGTTGCGGTCATGCGCAGTGGTCGCGTGGTGCTCGAGGGCACACCGGCTGCCATCGCCGAGCAATGGCAGACTGGTGACGTGCTGATCCTGCAGGTTGGTGAAGGGGCTGACGTCTCTGCGCTTGCGTCGCATCCGGCCGTGCTCGCGGCGACGAGCGAGCGTGATACGATTCGGATCACCGTCCGCCGCGGTGAATCCCTCAGCTCCCTGCTGGCCGATGCCGCGCGCCATTACACCATCCATGGTGTCCGCAACGAGCGGGCCTCCCTTCATGACATCTATATCCGCACGGTACTCGGCGAGCCGACACGAGAAGCGGAGGCCGCATGAGTGAGTGGAGTGCGATCATGGCCGTGGCACGGTGGGAGTTTCTCAGATTCCTGAAGCCGCGACAACAGCTCATCTCGTTTTGCGTCACGATTGCGATCAGTGCTCTGCTCGGTGGCGCCGGGTACGTGATCAACAAGAGCAAGGTCAAGCCGGTCACGGTTGGACTGGTCGGCATCGAACTGCTCGCCGCAGCGCCACCGCCAGTCGACCGTCTGACGTGGAAGACGGACATCCGCGATGAGTCCATCCTTCGCGACCTGCTCGCGACCAAGGCCATCGAAGGCTATGTCGTCATCGTTTCCGCCGACTCGGCGCGTGTCGTGCTTCGCGACAAGGCAAAGTGGCCCGATCGCGTGCTGATCGCACTCGACTCACTCCGCAGCGCCGGAATGCTGGCGTCGTCAGGGATTTCGCCCGCGCAGTTGACCGCGCTGAGGAGTCGTATCGCGATCGCCACCAGCTACACCCTTCGCACCAGCGACAGCAGCGGTGGCGACAAGGCGCTGGCATTCGGCATCCTGCTGCTGGTCTTCACCGGCGTGATCACCGGAGTGAGTTATCTGTTCACCGGGATCACCGGCGAGAAGCAATTGCGTGTGACCGAGAGCGTTCTCTCGGCCATTTCACCGCAGGCGTGGCTGGACGGCAAGATTCTTGGTCAGATGGGCGTGGCCATCGTCGGAATCTTCACGACATTCGCCTCATTGTCCCTGGTGGCTGCCACCGCCTGGTTCGTGCTGCGGGATCGGCTCCCCGACTTCGCGATGCCGAACGTCAGCGGTTTTCATGCGCTGCAGGTCGTCCTGCTCGTGCTACTGGGCATGCTGCTCTGGTACGCCGCGCTCGGCGCCTTCACGAGCACCATCGACGATCCGAACAACTCCATGCGTTCGACGTCACTGATGCTGCCCATGCTGCCCATCTGGCTGGCGTGGACGTTGCAGGACAAGGCCGACTCGGTGCTGGCCTCGGTGCTCTCCGTGGTCCCGTTCACCTCGTACGCGGTGCTGCCGGTACGACTGGCCACGACGACTCCGGCGTGGTGGGAGTTCCCGCTGGCAGTGCTGCTGTTGGTGTGTACGATCTGGCTCGTACGACGAGCCGGCGGACGACTCTTCGCGGCGGGCGTGCAGATGTACGGCAAGGAGCCAGGCTGGCGCGAGATGTGGCGGGCGCTCCGTACCGGCTGACTGCGACGCTCTTCATCACGACGCGATTCGCGGTGCCTGCAACGCTCCGTGTCTCCGCGACGCCAGATGATGGGAGTTGACGATCTGTCGCGCAGTGAAAAAGACGCGCTACGAGTCGATATTCGTCAGGATTCGTGGCCCCTGCGCCGTGATCGCCACCGTATGCTCGAAATGTGCCGACCACTTCGCATCGGCCGACACGATCGTCCACTTGTCGCTCAACGTGCGGATCGACGCCGTGCCGATGTTCACCATCGGCTCGATCGCCAGCGTCATCCCTGCCATCAGCTTCGTGCCCCGCTTCGGCTTGCCGTAGTTCGGCACCTGAATCTCCTCGTGCAGCACGAAGCCGACGCCGTGCCCCACGAGCTCGCGTACCACTGCGAAGCCTGCCGCCTCGACCACCGTCTGACAGGCGTGCCCGATGTCGCCGATGTGATTGCCCAGCACCGCCGCATTGATCGCCGCCGCCAGCGACGCCTGCGTCACGTCCAGCAGTCGCTGATGCTGCGCGGTGATCTGGCCGACCGGATGTGTCTTGGCGGCATCGGAGTACATGCCGTCGTACTTCACACCGATGTCCACCGAGAGGATATCCCCCTCCTTCAGGATGCGCTTTGCCGACGGAATACCGTGAACGATCTCCTCATTGATGCTGAGGCAGATCGCACCTGAGAAACCGTACAGTCCCTTGAACGCCGGCACCGCACCAACGTGGCTGCGGATGAACTCTTCGGCGATCGTGTCGAGCTGCAGCGTGCTGATGCCGGGACGGATCGCATTCTTCACGACGTCGTGCGTTGCGGCGAGAATCCGTCCGCCGCGCGCCATCGTGTCGATCTCGCGCGCCGACTTGAGCTGAATCACAGTCCGAGGGCGAGCCGCGCGCGACCCGTGATGTCATCGATCGCGCCCACCGCATCGATGGTCGCGATGCGAGTGCCGTTCTGCTGGTACCACGCCAGCACCGGTTCCGTCGACTTCCGGTAGGCATCGAGCCGCGTTTTCACGGCTGCCGGCTCGTCGTCCTGACGGCGGACCAGCGTGCCGCCGCCCTGCCCGCTGACGCAACCCACCGATTCGCACGAGGCACCCGGCTCGACGCCGGTATACGGCGCACTGCATTTGTCGCAGGTGAGGCGACTGCTGATGCGCTCGATGATCTCGTCGTCGGGGATATCGAACACCAGCACTGCACCAAGCGAACGGTGCAGGTCCGACAGCACCGATTCCAGCCCAGCCGCCTGCGGCACCGTACGGACGACGCCGTCGAGCACCGCGCCATTCGCATAGATGGGCTGCGACAGGGCTTCCTTGATGATGCCGAGGATCACCTCGTCGGCAACCAGGTCACCGCGATCCATGAAGGCCTTGGCGGCGAGACCCATCGGGGTGCCGGCACGCAAGGCGGCGCGGAGTGCTTCACCGGTGGCAAGGATCGGAACGCCAAGCGCCGCGGCGAGCCGCGGCGCCTGAGTGCCTTTCCCCGCTCCGGGCTTGCCGAAGAGGACGATGACCATGTGCGAACGGGGGGGAATCGGTGAATGACCGCGAGTCGTGCGAAAGGAGCCGAACCAGCGGTCAGAGACCGCCGGTCGCCTGCCGTCCGCGGTAACGAACCTTGCCCTTCTTCATGAAGCCGTCGTACTGACGGAGCAGCAGGTGCTGCTGCATCTGGGCCATCGTGTCGAGCGCCACACCCACGACGATCAGCAGACTGGTGCCGCCGAAACTGAACGGCACGTTGATCCAGATCGCGATCAACTGCGGCAACAGCGCAATCGACGTCAGGAACAGTGCACCGGGCAGCGTGATGCGCGTCACGACCTGATCGATGTAGTCGGCCGTCTTCGCGCCCGGCTTGATGCCCGGAACGAAACCACCCTGCTTCTTCAGGTTCTCCGACAGGTCGATCGGATTGAAGATGATCGACGTGTAGAAATACGTGAAGAACATGATCAGCACCGCGCTGAGCACGAAGTACAGCCAGGTGCCAGGGTTGAACAATTCAGCGAACGTCTTCACGCTCTCGTTGCCGCTGAACTGCGCAATGGCACTCGGCACCACGATCACCGACTGCGCGAAAATGATCGGCATCACGCCGGCCGAGTTCAGGCGCAGCGGAATGAAGTTTCTCGCTTCCTGTCGCATCCGGCCGCGGCTCACCGTGCGCTGCGGAATCTGGATCAGAATACGCCGAGCCGCCATCGTGATCGTCACCACCGCGGCCACCACGGCCAGCATCACCACGCCGAGCACGAGAATCTGCAGCGGACCGACGGTGTTGGTGCTCAGGTACCCGAACGTCTGGAAGATGCCAGGCCAGAAGCCTTCGACGATCGAGAAGAAGATGATCAGCGAGGCACCGTTGCCGAGACCACGCTCCGTGATCTGCTCACCGAGCCACATCACGAACATCGCGCCCGACGTCAGGAACAGCGCCATCTGAGCCTTGAACCAGAAGCCCGGCTGCGCGACGGCGCCAGGCAGCGACTCGGTAAACAGCCCGAATCCCCAACCCTGGATGATCGCCAGCACCACCGTGGCGTAACGGGTCCACTGCGTCAGCTTCTTCCGCCCTTCCTCGTCCTGCTGCATCTTCGTGATCTGCGGCAGCACCGCACCTGCGATCTGCACGAAGATGGACGCAGAGATGTACGGCATGATGCCCAGCGCGAACACGGTGGCACGGCTCAGCCCACCGCCAGAGAACAGGTCATACAGGCCAAGGATGCCACCGCTGCCCTGATTCTGGAAAAAGGCCGTGACGGCCAGCACATCCACGCCCGGGGCGGTGATGTGCGAGCCGACGCGGTAGAGCACGAGGCAGATGAACGTGAAGGTGATCTTCTGCCACAGCTCGGGCGTGCGATAAATATTCGCGACGGTATCCGTCGCGGAGGCCTGTGCCATCCCTTACTCCTCGACGCGACCGCCGGCCGCCTCGATCTTCGCCTTGGCGCTGGCGCTGACCTTCACACCACGCACCGTGAACGCCCCGGTGACTTCGCCGTTACCGAGCAGCTTGGCCGGACCCTTGTTCACATTCACCAGGCCGGCGGCCAGCAGTGTCTCCACCGTGACCTCGGTGCCAGTGACCTTCGCCAGCTCGTCGAGCCGGACGATCTGGTTGATGATGCTGAACGGGTTCGTGAAACCACGCTTCGGAATACGACGGGTCAACGGCATCTGGCCGCCCTCGAAATGCGGCTTGCCGCCACCCGGGCCGTGATGACCGGCACGCGCCTTCTGACCCTTGTGACCCTTGCCCGACGTCTTGCCCGTACCAGAACCCGGGCCGCGACCGATGCGCTTCCGGTTGCGGTGCGAACCCGGGGCCGGCATCAGGTTGTGCAGGCCCATTTTCTCAGTGGTCTCGCTCATGGCTCCGTTACTCCGCGACCGGGGTCACTTCAAGCAGGTGACGCACCCGCTTGATCTGCCCACGCAAGGACGGACTGTCCTGCTGGTGCACGACGTCCTGATGATGCTTCAGGCCGAGCGCCTTCAGCGTGTCCTTCTGTACCTGCGGCTTGCCGATCCCGCTGCGCACCTGCTCGATGCGCAGCTTGCCCGTGGTCATGGGCATGGTCTTCGGCGTGTGCTTCGGACCCTTCGTCGGACTCTTGATGAACGTACGCGGCATTTATGCAACCTCCTTCGACTTGGCACGGCTCAGATACTGGATCGAGCTGACCTCGATACCACGCTCACGCGCGATCTGATCCACCGTCACGAGTTCCGCCAGACCGGCCATCACCGCGCGCACCAGATTGTGCGGATTGGTGCTGCCGAGGCTCTTGGTCAGGATATCCTGAATACCGACGCACTCGAACACGGCGCGTACGGCACCACCGGCAATCACGCCGGCACCCGGAGCAGCCGGCTTCATCATGACCTTGCCTGCGCCATGCCTGCCGAGCACCTCGTGCGGGATCGTCGCGCCCGTGAGCGGCACCGACACCATGTTGCGCTTCGCCCCTTCCACGGCCTTGCGGACCGCTTCCGAGACTTCGTTCGCCTTGCCCGTGGCGTAGCCGACTCTCCCCTTCCCATCCCCAACGGCCACGAGGGCGTTGAACGAGAAGCGACGACCACCCTTCACGACCTTCGCCACGCGGTTGATCGCGACCACGTTCTCGACCAGGTCCGACTGTTCGCGCTCGCCACCGCGGCTGTCGCCCCCACGGCCACGCCCATCGCGGCTTCCGCCGCCGGGACCGCCGTCACGACCACCACCGCGATTGCCGCCAGGACCGCCGGGACCGCCTGGACCACCGCCAGGACCGCCACGACCACGACCGCCACCGCTGCCACCACGCCCACCGCCACCGCCGCCACTGCGGGCGCTGCCACCACCACCGGGCCCGCGACCTGCGGGACGCGACGTCTCACTCGACGTCGAACCTACGTTCGGCTGATCTGCCATATCAGAACTCCAGGCCGCCTTCGCGGGCGCCATCGGCGACCGCCTTCACGCGGCCATGGTACTTGTAGCCTGCTCGGTCGAAGACGACCTTCGACACGCCCGCTGCCTTTGCCTTCTCGGCGATCATCTTGCCGACCTGCGCCGACTTCTCGCTCTTCTTGCCCTCGAGCTTCCCGCTGGTCACGGTCATCATCGTCCGACCCGTCGTGTCGTCCACGATCTGTGCCGTGATGTGCTTCAGCGACCGGAACACCACCAGCCGGGGCCGTTCCGGCGTGCCTGCCACATTCTTGCGAACGCGCAGGTGACGACGGGCGCGCAGGTCCTGGCGCGTCTTCGGAATCCGCATCTTCGGCATTACTTGCCCCCGGCCTTGCCCGCCTTCCGGCGGACGATTTCACCTTGATACTTGACGCCCTTGCCCTTGTACGGCTCGGGCGGACGGAGGCTGCGGATCTCCGCGGCGATCTGTCCCACGATTTCCTTGTTCGCGCCATCGACCACGATCGACGTCGGCGTCGGGGCGTTCAGCTTGATGCCCTCCGGTGCCTTCACTTCGATCTGGTGGCTGTAGCCCAGCGACATGAGCAGGCCGTACGGCTTGTTCTCCGCCTTGTAGCCCACGCCCACGATGTCGAGGTTCTTCTGGAACCCCTTCGTGACGCCTTCGACCATGTTGGCCACGAGCGTCCGCGTCAGACCATGCATCGCCTTCGAGGCCGTCTCGTCATTCGGACGCACCACGTTGATCACCGCTCCTTCCTGCTGCACCGTGACGATGGGCGGCAGCGAACGCGACAACGTCCCCCGCGGGCCCTTCACCGTCACGTGCCGTCCCTCGAGCGTCACCGTCACGCCCGCCGGCACGTCGATCGGCTTCTTGCCAATTCGCGACATCGCTTCTCTCCCTTAGTACACGATGGCGAGCAGCTCGCCACCAGTGTTGGCTCGTCGCGCTTCACGGTCCGACATCAGCCCCTTGCTCGTGCTGACAATGGCCATGCCCAACCCGTTGCGCACGCGCGGGATCTCCGTCACGCCCACGTACTTCCGCAGGCCCGGCGTCGAGATGCGCTTCAGTTCGCGAATGACCGGCTGACCGCCGGCCGCATACTTCAGGATCACCCGCAACACCTTGCGGCCTTCCTCGGTCTCGATCACACGGAAGTCCGTGATGTAGCTCGATTCCTTGAGGATGCGCGCCACCTGCACCTTCAACTTCGACGACGGCATGTCGACCCGGCGATGGCGCGCGCCAATGGCGTTGCGCAACCGGGTCAGCATGTCGGCGATCGGATCTGTCATGCTCATGAAATGGTCCTGTGCGCCCTTCGTGTCCCGTCAATGACGAGACGTGAGGACTGGAAAAGGTCTGCGACGAACCGGACTTACCAGCTCGCCTTCGTCACACCCGGGAGAAAGCCGTTGAGGGCCAACTCACGGAACTTGTTGCGTCCGAGCCCGAACTGGCGCACGAACCCGCGCGGCCGACCGGTCAGCTCACACCGGTTGCGGTAGCGCGTCGCCGACGAATCCCGGGGCAGGCGACGCAGCTTCTCGTACGCTGCATCCCGTGTATCGGGGTCCGTCTTCGGATCCAGAATAACCTTCTTCAGCTCGGCCCGCTTGGCCGCGTACTTCACGATCAGTGCGCGGCGCTGCGCGTTCCGCACCACCTTGCTCGTGTTTGCCCTGGTCTCGACGTAGGTCAGCGAGGGAATGTTCGGAGACTCGCCCTTGAACGGCATCCCCAGTTCACGCAGCAGCGCCAGTGCCTGGTCGTCCTTGTTGGACGACGTCACGAACGTGATGTCCATGCCATGCACATGCTCTACCATGTCGTAATTGATCTCCGGAAAGATCATCTGTTCCTTGACGCCCAGCGAGTAGTTGCCGCGGCCATCGAAGGCCCGCGTGCCGAGGCCGCGGAAGTCACGGATGCGCGGGATCGACACGGTCACGAACCGGTCGAGGAACTCCCACATCCGGGCACCGCGCATCGTCACCTGCGCGCCGATCTCCTGGCCCTCGCGCAATCCGTAATTGGCGATCGACTTCTTCGCCTTGCGACGGATCGGCTTCTGGCCCGTGATCAGCTCCAGCTCCTCACACACCGAATCGAGAACCTTGGGCGTCTTGATCGCTTCGCCGACGCCGCAGTTGATCACGATCTTCTCGAGCGTCGGGATCTCATGGACGTTCTTCAGCTCGAACTGCTTCATCAGGCGGTCGCGCACGGTCTGCACGTAGAACCGCTTGAGGCGCGGCTCGATCGGCGCCAGTTCGGCACCGGTGTGCGGACCACGCGCGGCCTTCTCGGCGTTGCGGCGGCTGTTCTCGGCGCCCTTCGACGCCTTGCTCGCCCCGCCGACCTTCCCACCCTTCGCACCGGCGGCGCCACCCTTGCCACCCTTCGAGGGGGCGGCATTCTTGCCACCCTTCGCGCCCTTCTCCTTCGTCGCCATTCTCTATCTCCTCGCGGTCAGCGGTTACGCGGGATGACATCCCCGCTCTTCACGCTCACCCGCTCCTTCGTGCCGTCAGTGTCGATCCGCGCGCGGATGCGCGTCGCCTTGCCCGTCTTCGGATCGATCAGCATCACGTTCGACAGCGCCACCGGCGCCGGCTTCTCGATGATGCCGCCCTCCTGTTCCGGACTCGTCGCACGCGTATGGCGCTTGACGATGTTGATACCCTGGACGAGCACGCGGCCCGTCTTCAGGAACACGCGCATCACGGTGCCCGTCTTCCCCTTGTCGCCGCCACGCATCACCAGCACCGTGTCGCCCTTCGTGATCTTCGTGACCACGCGGACGGTGTTCCCGGCATGCCGCTTCCGCAGCTTCTGACCTTCCGTCTTCCGATACTTGAGGATGCGCATGGTCAGAGCACCTCAGGCGCCAGCGAGACGATCTTCGTGTACTTCTTTTCGCGAAGCTCGCGCGCCACCGGTCCGAAGATGCGCGTCCCGCGCGGCTCCCCGGCATCGTTGATGATCACGACGGCGTTCTCGTCGAAGCGGATATAGGTGCCATCCTTGCGGCGGGTCTCCTTGACCGTGCGCACGACGACCGCCTTGGCCACGTCCGACTTCTTCACCGTACCATTCGGGAGGGCGTCCTTGACTGCCACGATGACCTTGTCGCCAAGGCCGGCATAGCGTCGGGCCGAACCACCCAGCACGCGGATCACGAGGGCTTTCTTGGCCCCTGAGTTGTCCGCGACCTTTACCACCGATTCCTGTTGGATCATTGTCGTCGCCTCCGATCAGCGCGCGCGCTCGACGATCTCGACGACCCGCCAACGCTTGGTCTTCGAGAGCGGTCGCGTCTCCATGACGCGTACCGTATCACCCTGCTTCGCCGAGTTCTCCTCGTCGTGCGCCTTCACCGTCTTGGTGAG
>JBBSCZ010000072.1:0-13144 GCA_038249795.1 Gemmatimonadales bacterium
TTCCACACAGTCTTACACGAATGTGCATGTTCGTGCAGATTCGTGCGGTGCTCTGCCGTTCCCTCGACGCCATGTGGCGATGATTCCCGACGCTGTGCGCCCGTCCGTCGCTGCCGCCCCGCGATCGGAGATATCCCGCGCTCGCTGGGCCACCCGCGCCCAGTTCCTGAATCTGGGCCTCGTGATCGGCTGCTGGGGCGTGCACATCCCGTCGGTGAAGGGCCGGTACGCTCTCAACGAGCAGACACTGGCCGTCGCGCTGCTCTCGATGAGCGTCGGCTCGCTGCTGACACTCGCAATTGCCGGACGGGTGGTCGGCAGGCTCGGCGCGCGGATCACGACCGTCGTGGCCGGCTGGGGATTCTGCCTCGCGCTCGCCCTCTCGCTGGTGCTTCCGGCGTACTGGGCGCTGCTGCCGCTGATGGTGGTGTTCGGGGCGAGTGAGAGTGTGTTCGACGTGGCGATCAATGCCGAGGGAACGACGCTCGAGATCATGAGCGGTCGGGCCGTGATGAGCGGCTTCCACGGCATGTTCAGCCTGGGGGCGATGGGTGGGGCGGCCCTGAGCGCGGCATTGCTGAAGGCCGGCATTCCAGCCGCGGTGCAGCTCGGTGCCGTCGCCGCGATCGTGGCGGTGAGCATCTTCTTCTCCTCGCGCGGGATGCTGGAAGTGCATCCGGTTGGCGATGGATCGCAGGCGAACTTCGCGTGGCCCAAAGGCACGTTGCTGCTGATCGGCATGCTGATCTGCTTCGGGATGCTGGCCGAGGGCGTCATGTACAACTGGAGCGTGCTCTACGTGCAGCAGGAGCTGCACTCGCCGCAGGAGCGCGCGGCGCTGGCGTATGTCGCGTTCGCCGGCGCAACGGCAGCGATGCGCTTCGCGGGTGACTCGGTACGGACGCGAGTGTCGGAGCGCACGATGCTGCTGGCTGGGCCATCGGTCGCGGCAGTGGCGATGCTGGTGGTGCTGCTGGCGGCGAAGCCGTGGGTGGCGATGGTCGGCTTTGCGATCGTCGGCGCTGGTCTCGCGACGGTCGTCCCGATCCTCTACAACGCCGCGACGCGTGTGCCCGGTGTGAGCCGCGCGGCCGCAATCGCATCCGTCAGCTCCATCGGGTACGTCGGCTTCATGCTCGGCCCGCCGATCATCGGCGCCGTGGCGCATGCCACCACCCTCACCATCGCGATGGGCACGCTGATCGTGGCATCGATGATCCTGATTCTTGGTGCGCGACGTGTGCCCCAATCACAGCCTGGAAGCGTCGCTGCCTGACGTCAGTCTGCAGCGACGTGTGCCCCAATCACAGCCTGGAAGCGTCGCTGCCTGACGTCAGTCTGCCTGATTCGTCACACAACATCCTTGATTCCCCAGATTAATTCTGGCACATGAACGGATGCCCTACGCATTATCGGCACCGAGGCCTCGTCACTAAAGCAATGTGAACCATTGGTCGATACTAAGACGCGTCTCGCCGGACTCGCGATGCTGCGCGTTCGCCACTCTTATCGACTGGAGTTCCACCAATGACGTTCACGACCCTCTCGCGTTACTCGCTGGTCGCAGTTGCTGTCGCCGGCCTCACGGCGTTCACCCCCGCACCATCGCAGGCGCAGGACGCGTCGCGCACGTATACGCTGGCCGAGGTGGAGACGAAGCCGTCGCTGGCGTCAGTCGCGACCTTTCAGCGCCTCGTTTCGGAAGGGTATCCGGAAGATCTCAAGCGCCGTCGCATGGGCGGAATCGCCGAGGTGATGTTCGTGGTCGATGCGAGCGGGAAGGTAGAGCCATCGAGTGTCGAGATCGTCGACGCCACCCAGCCCGCCTTCGGCGAAGCGGCGAAGAAGGCGCTGCTGCAGGTCGACTTCAAGCCGGGCAAGGTGAGTGGGAGCGCCGTTCGCACGAAGGTCTCACTGCCGATCGTGTATCGCATGCAGTAAGTCGGGCGGCCCAGCAGTCGCTGCCGGACCCGTGCCAGGAGGCACGGGTCCGGTTTGCGTTTCGAACGTTCGACTCGGCGCCGGCACGGTCAGGGCCGCTTCAGGCGCGCCCGGGTGTATCTTGGTGTTCAACCGACCAATCCCTTCCGCTGCGCGGCACGTCGCAGGTCGACGTGGTACGGTACGGTGGGTCCCGTGCGCCATGGAACGCCCTGTCCACCGGTCAATCGAGCGTCGCCTGCATGGATGTACAGCTCTGGCGCTGGAGCACGACCGTTCAGATCAGTTCAGCGTTGCTCATCGCGCTGTTCTTCTTCGTGCTCATGCGATCCACGCAGCGCGCCGAGTTGCGCCTATGGGTATTCGCCTGGCTGGCGAACCTCTGCGCACTGGGCACGACGCTGGTCTATTGGCTGCCACCGGCGCAGACCGAATCGCTGCTGCTGATGGTCCGGTTCCCGTACGTCTTCTTCAAATGTTCGTTCGTCGCGTTGATCGTCATTGGCGCGTTCAGCTTCGGTCGCGTGCTGCCTTCCCGAGCGATGCTCAGCCGGCTGATGCTCGCCGTGCTGGCGTACAGCATCGTGCTTGCGCTGGCGGTTCAGAGTCTCGACATGCTCGGCATGCTCATGTCGGCCACGATCGCGCTGTCGCTGCTGTCGGCGAGCGCATTTTTGCTGCTTCGTCGGCGTGTCGCCGCTGGGTGGCTCGCCGCGGGATTTGCGCTGCGTGGAGTGCTGGGTCTGCTCGAGGCCGTGGCGCATGGGACCAGAATGGTGGCCGGCTATGACGCCATGGACGGTGCCCTTCGCAGCTTCGTGGCGATGTCATCGTCATTCGATGCCGGTGCCGAGTGGATGATCGCACTCGGCTGCGTGCTGGCCATGTATGACACCATCGGGCGCGAACTGACGCACATCAACCGGGATCTCGAGGCGACGAAGGACGAGCTGCGCATTCTGTCACATCGCGATCCGCTGACCGGCGTGTACAACCGTCGTCGCCTCCCCGACATCCTGAACGATTCGCGCCTTACCGGTGCGACGATCTTGTTTTTCGACCTCGACGACTTCAAGGACATCAACGACGTCCATGGACATCACGTGGGTGACGAAGCGCTGCGACGATTCGCACGCGTGCTTCAATCGAGCTTCAGACCGGGCGATCATGTGATCCGCTATGCCGGCGACGAGTTCATCGTGGTGGGGCAGGGTATCGAACAGGTCGACGTACGCGGACGGATCGAGACCTTGCGTGAGACGCTCTCGGGCGAACATCTGGATGGATTGCAGATTCGCTTCGCCGTCGGCGAGGCATACCTGCCGATCGGCGGCGATCCGGAAGCAGCGATTCGTGCCGCCGATGCGGCGATGTACCGACGCAAGGGTGAGCAGAAGCAGCGCCGCGCCTGACGTTCGCACGAATGCATGGGCTGTTTCCAGCCCGTAGCTTTGCGTGATGCGAACACCGTCCCTGTTTCTTGGCGCGCTCGTCGCGTCCTCGCCGCTGCTGGCGCAGCGCGCCCCCGCCACGCCTGTCGCCCGCTCCACTGCTGCAGTCGCTGGAAATCCGGCTGTCGATACCACGCGGCTGGCCAAGCTTGCCGGCAGCTTGCGGTTCCGCTCCATCGGTCCGGCGCTGACCTCCGGTCGCATCGCCGACGTGGCGGTGGACCCCACCAATTCGAAGATCTGGTATGTCGCCGCGGCGGCTGGTGGCGTGTGGAAGTCGGTCAATGCCGGCACCAGTTTCACGCCGGTGTTCGACGGCGAGGCCTCGTACTCCACCGGCGCGATCGCGATCGATGCGAAGACACCCAGCACGATCTGGGTGGGCACCGGCGAGAACAACGCGCAGCGCGTGGTGGCGTACGGCGACGGCATCTACCGCTCGCTCGACGGTGGCGCGACGTGGAAGAACATGGGGCTGCGTGAGAGTGAGCACATCGGTCGCATCGTCATTGATCCACGAGATTCGCAGGTGATCTTCGTGGCGGCGCAGGGCCCGCTGTCGGACAAGGGCGGCGACCGCGGCGTGTACAAGAGCATCGATGGCGGCGCGACCTGGACGCGGGTGCTGTTCGTGAACGAATGGACCGGCGCCAGCGACCTCCAGCTCGACCCGCGCAATCCCGACGTACTGGTGGCCACGATGTGGCAACGCCAGCGCCGCACCTGCTGCTACGTGGCCGGTGGTCCCGGATCCGGCGTGTGGCGCTCGACCGACGCCGGCAAGACGTGGGTCAAGTCGCAGAGCGGTTTCCCGAGCGAGGAGCTGGGGCGCATCGGACTCGCCATGTCGCCCGCCGCACCCGGACTGCTCTACGCGATCGTCGAGGCGGCCAGCGCCAAGGGTGGCACCTTCCGCTCGCGCGATGCCGGCGCGAGCTGGGAGCGGATGAGCAGCTACCAGAGCGGATCGCTCTACTACAACGAGATCTTCGCTGACCCGAACGTCCCCGACCGTCTGTACGCGGTGGACGTGACGCTGCAGGTCAGCAATGACGGCGGCAAGACCTTCGGCCGCGTGGGCGAGCTGCTCAAGCATGTCGACAATCATTCGGTCTGGATCGATCCGAGCGACAGCGAGCACCTGATCGTGGGCAACGACGGCGGTGTGTACGAGAGCCACGATCGCGGCAAGAGCTGGCGCTTCGCGGCGAACCTGCCGCTGGCGCAATTCTATCGTGTGTCGGTGGATGACTCGAAGCCGTTCTATCGCGTGTACGGCGGTGCGCAGGACAATTTTTCGATGGGCGGACCGAGTCGCACCCGCACCAACAACGGCATTCGCAATTCCGACTGGTTCATCACCAGCGGCGGCGATGGCTTTGGCAGCGTGGTGGATCCGCAGGATCCGAACACGGTCTATGCACAATCGCAGTTCGGCAATCTGTCGCGCTTCAATCTGGCCACGGGCGATGTGATGGGGATCCAGCCCGAGGATGCCGCAGACGGCAAGGGCTTTCGCTGGAACTGGGACTCGCCGCTGCTGATCAGCCCCCACGCCAACACCCGTCTCTACTTCGCCGCAGATCGCGTGCTGCGGAGCGATGATCGCGGCAATTCGTGGCGCGCCATCAGTCCCGACATCTCGCGCAACCTCGATCGTACGAAGATCCGCCTGATGGATCGCATTCAGGGCGTGGATGCCATCGCACGCAACCAGAGCACGACGCCGTTCGGCAACGCGACGGCGCTGAGCGAGTCACCGCTGAAGGAGGGCCTGCTCGCCGTCGGCACCAACGATGGCCGCATCAGCGTGACCGAGGATGGCGGCACCACCTGGCGGATGCGTGATCAGTTCGTCGGTGTGCCCGACACGACCCTGGTGACGAAGCTGCTGCTGTCGCAGCATGACGTGAACACCCTCTACGCCACCTTCAACGACGCGCAGTCGGGCGACCTGAAGCCGTACGTGCTCCGCAGCACCGACCTGGGTCGCAGCTGGGTGAACATCGCCGCCAACCTGCCGTCGCGCGGATCGGTCTGGGTGATCGCCGAAGATCATGTGGATCGCAACCTGCTCTTCGTCGGCACCGAGTTCGGCGTGTTCTTCACCAACGACGGCGGCGTACGCTGGACGCAGCTCAAGGGTGGCATGCCCACCGTCCAGGTGCGCGACATCGCCATCCACAAAGGCAGTAACGATCTGGTGCTCGGCACCTTCGGCCGCGGCTTCTACATCCTCGATGACTACACGCCACTGCGCGCACTGACGCCTGCGGTGATCGCATCGCCGGCACATCTCTTCCGGGCACGTACGGCGTACCTCTACGTCGAATCCTCGCCGCTCGGCCTGCCGGGTGTCTCGTTTCAGGGCGCCGGACACTACATCGCGGAGAACCCGCCGTTCGGTGCCGTGTTCACCTATTATTTGCGCGACGCGATCAAATCACGGAAAGCGGTACGTCAGGCTGCCGATGTCGTCGCCGCCAAGGCCGGACGTGATGCGATCTTCCCTCCGTGGGATGTGCTGAAGGCCGAAGACCGCGAGGAGGAGCCGGCGGTGATTCTCGAGGTGAGCGATGCGCAAGGCAAGCGCGTTCGTCGCCTGACGGCACCGACCACTGCCGGCCTGCATCGTGTGGCGTGGGATCTTCGATACCAGCCGGTCGATGCAATCACCGGCCCGGCGTACAGGTTCGATCCGGAGTTTCCGTTCTCATCACCGCCGCCGGCACCGTGGGCATTGCCCGGCACGTACACCGTGCGGATGTACTCGCGCGTGGATGGTGCGCTGACGCCGCTCGCCGCACCGGTGACGGTGGTGGTGCAGGATGCCGACGCGCCCGGTGCACGACAGAATGCGCGTACCTCGGCCACGCTCGCCACGGACCTCCGGACATCGAATCTGCGTCGCGCGGTACTCGGTGCGTCGGCGCTGGTCGATGAAACACAGGCCACGCTGGTATTGCTCAAGCGTGCGATCGACGAGACCCCCTCCGCCGACAGTGCACTGATCCGTCGGGTGCGCATGGTCGAGACGAGTCTGCGCGATGCACAGGAGGCACTGCGCGGCGACAATACCAGGTCGCGTCGGGCCGAGCATGCCCCTGCCGGATTGCTTGGCCGCCTGAACGAGGCCGTCGGTCAGAGCTGGGGCCGCACGCTGGAGGCTCCGACCCCCGCGCAACTGGCGCAGGTCGAGATCGTGCGCACCGCCTTCGGTCGCGTGATGGGGCAGTTGCGTCAGGTGGTGGACGTGGACCTGCGGGCGCTGGAGGCTGCCGCCGATGCGGCGGGTGTGCCATGGACGCGCGGCCGTCGCCCGGTGGTGCCGCAGTGATGCGCATCGCCGTTTGTCGAACCAACTTCGATATCTTTCACTGATGCCACGCATCGACTTCGCCGCCATCCCCGATCGCGCACGTCTCTGGGTCTTCGCCGCCGACAAGCCCGTCGCCGACCCGTCGCCGTTGCTGTCCGCCGTCGACGCGCACCTGTCGCAGTGGGCGGCGCACGGCGTGCCGCTGGTCTGCGCCAGCGACTGGCGCGACGATCACTTCCTCGCGATCGCCGTCGACGAGGCAGCCACCGGCGCCTCGGGCTGCTCGATCGATGGCCTGTTCCGCACCATCGCCCGCCTCCAGTCGCAACTCGGCGCCGATCTCCTGGCGTCGGGCCGCGTCACGTGGCGCGATACTGATGGCACGATCCGCGTGAGACCACGCGCCGAGTTCGAGTCACTCGCGGCCGCTGGCGGCATCACGGCCGACACGCCGGTCTTCGGTACGCTGGCCGACACCGTCGGTGAATGGCGGTCGCAGTTCGAAATTCCCGCGCGTGACAGCTGGGCGGGTTCGCTTTTGCCTGGAACGAAAACGGCGTAACGCAAAGGACGCCAGGACGCAAAGGAAAGGTTCGGTCGAACATCACGGACTTCCGATCGGCGAGCCTGGCGGCACAGCGATCTTCAATTTTTTCTCCGCCGGCTTGTAGGTGCCGGCGATCCAGCTGCGGATGTCGGCGTGCAGCTGATCGATCATGGCATCCGACCGGCCCAAGGTACCGGGACGAAGTCTGGTGCCGAGCATCGCGACCAGGGTCGCGCGGGCTTCGGCACGGACGATCGGCATCTCGGCGCTCTCGGCCAGCGTCAGGACGTGATCGACGTAAGCGCGCTGCACCAGCGCGGAGAGTGCGTCGTCGTAACCGCTGCCGACCCGACCGGCGAAGATATTCGACTCGATACGCTTCAGCACATCGCCGAGGCCGGGCAGCGACGGATCGAGCGCCTTCTGCGTGACCAGGCGCGCGGCACGCGTCTCGTCCAGCAGCAGATCGAAGGTCACGTTCGCGATCGTTGCACCGGGCGACAGCGGATCAAAGGTCACGCCCGTCCAGCGATCGAAGAGCTCACGTGTGCCCTCGATCAGGAAGGGACGCGGTGGCAGTACGGCGAGCAACGACTTGGGAATGGACAGATTGGCGGGCGCGAGTACGTCGAGCACTGCATCCAGCGCTTCCTGCTGCTTCTTGGCCGACACGGCCACGGGGCCCGGCAGCCCATCACCGCGCATCGTGTACGCGTACGTCACACCCGCCACCGTTTTTACTGCCGCTTCGAGCTGATAGCGATGGTGCAGATACACCGGTACCAGCACGTCTTCCATGGTCGCCATTGGTGCGCCACGTCGGATCACGGTCTCGCCGAACTTCGACAAGGCCTTGGCGCGCACGGTCATCATGCGCTTCAGCTCCGCCACCGCATCGGCGCCGTTGTCCCACAGGTGCGTATCGGGTGAGGCGCTGCCGACCGGACGCGCATCCTGGTCGGTGAGGAAGGTGAGTCCGCGATTGCGTGCCGCCACCAGCACCGAGTCCAGTGACTTGCGCTCGTCGCCCGGAAACTCACCGTAGCCCCACGTCACCGACACCTTGTCCCACTCGCCGATCCCTGACTCATAGGCCCGGGTGATGTCGATGTCGCCATTCGGCGACAGCGAGATCATCGGATGCGGATAGTCCATCACGCTCGCATTCTTCTGCGCGCTGCTGATGTAGTTGTGCGCGATGCCCAGCGTGTGCCCCACCTCGTGCGCGGCCAGCTGGCGGATGCGTGCCAGCACCATCTGCTCCACACGGTCGGCCTTCTCGCTGCCAGTCAGGTACGGCTGCGCGAGGCCTTCGCCAATGAGATAGTCCTGACGCGCGCGCAGTGATCCGAGAATCACGTGACCCTTCATCAGCTCCCCGGTCCGCGGATCGGTGACGCCGCCACCGTAGCTCCAGCCGCGTGTGGCGCGGTGCGCGTACTCGATCACGTTGTAGCGGATGTCGAGCGGGTCGATGGAATCGGGCAGCACTTCGACTCGAAATGCGTCGATGTATCCTGCGGCCGTGAAGGCCTGGTTCCACCAGCGCGTGCCTTCCACCAGTGCCGTGCGGATCGGCTCCGGCGCGGTGTTGTCGACGTAGTACACGATCGGCTTCACGGCCTCGCTGGGTGCCGAGCCGGGCGTCTTCTTCTCGAGGCGGTGCCGCGATGCGAAGCGCTGCACGAACTGTCCGCTCAGCGGCTGCGAATAGTCCTGATAACTGATGCCGCCGAAGGCCGAGCGTGGATCGGAGGCGCGCATGCGATAGCCGGGCTCCGGGAGGGCGACGAGGCTGATGCGTTCGCGAATCGTGATCGCTTCCGGATTCGGCGTCACGTCGCGCACGTAGCGACCGGGATTGCTGCCGGCGAGTGTGAGCGTGACCTCGATCTCGGTGTTGCGCGGAAATGCCCTGGTGTTGGGCATGTGGACCGCGCTGCGCTGACGATCCACCGTGTAGCTGCCCTGTTGCGAGCGGCGGAGATTGCCGGCGGCGTCGTGCGCATCCCGCACCGCGAAATCGGTGGCATCCACCAGCACGCGTCCACCGTCCTGCGCTTCCACCGTGAAGCCGAACAGGGCGCTCCGCGCAAAGCTCTCCTCCACACCACGCGCCTCACGCGCATCGGTGGTCACGCCGCGGAAGTTGAGGTTTTTCTCGATCAGCAGGACGCGTGGCCCGCTGCGTTGGAAGCTCACCAGCCGTTCACGCCCGAGCTGGTTGCGATCCAGACCGATGTCGTTCGAGCCCACGCCCCATGGTAGCGAGGTGTACAGGATGAACTCCTGGTCCATCTGCGGAATTTCGAGGAACAGCTTCCCGGTTCGCTCTTCCCAGTACAACGGAAAGAAGCCGTCGCGCTTGAGCATGCCGGCGGTCCGCGCGGCGATGGTGGCGGGGCCGGTTGCCGCTGCGGTGGCGGGCACCGATGCGGTCTGGGCGAGGAGTGGCGAAACGCCAAGGAGCGATGAAGCGAGCAGGGCGCGCAGATGACGTGACATGGCGACGATGTGGGTGATGGCCGGAGGTCTCTGACTACGCTCCCTCCAGTGATGCCGTTGCGCCGCGGTCGCCCCTTGGCTCGAGGACGCGGCCCCGGGGCGTCAAATAGCGTAGCTGCTGGCAGGTAGCACCGAGCGCTCCCCTCCTCCGTTACTTCGTGTCTCCCCAGAAAAGAGTTGCAGTTTCTTACCGAGCCGGGAGTTAAGGCGTGAGCCAGGACTCCCGATGCTCGGCTACGAAGGCGTCGTCCGTGAGCCAGGGATACGATTGGATCACGCGGTCCAGCTCGTCGCTCTGACGCGGGCTGAGCGTCTCGCGCGGGTCGAGAGTCCAAGTGCCGCGCAGCAGCCCCTGACGACGCAGGACCTCGTGTATGCCGGGGATGCAGCCAGCGAAGCGATGCAGCGAATCGAAGATTGCCCCATTCGCGTCCGTCAGCTCCGCCCCCTCCGTCAGCAGGCTCGGCGCGAGCGGGGAATCACCCAGCGCCTTGATCCGCGAAAGCAACTCCACGGCTCGGCGGGTCCACACCGCCCACTGCCCCAGCAGGCCACCGACGATGCGCGTGGTCGCGGCTTGGCCATGTCGGCGGACAGGAAACGGCGTCGTCAGATCTGCCACTATCGAATCATCATTGCCAGTGTATAGAGCCACATCATCACGTCCGGCGGCAACCATCGCTCGCACCACATCCAGCGTGCGATACCGATCGAACGGCGCAATCTTCACGGCGATCAGCTGGGGCACTTCCGCCAGATCACGCCAGAACCGATACGACAGCACCCGTCCGCCGACGGCTGGCTGCAGGTAGAACCCGATGATGGGCATCACGTCGGCGACGCTGCGGCAATGCGACAGCAGCGCCCGCTCGTCCATTGTGTCGAGTCCGCCGAGGGAGAGGAGCGCGGCGTCGTAGCCGAGCACGCCCGCGATCGCGGCCTCGTTGATCGCCTGGTTGGTGTCGCCGATCACACCGGCGATCCGGACGAACGGGCGGGGCTTGGCGGCCAGACTGGCATTGGCCGTCTCGATCGCCAGCTGCAGCACCGGGTGGTAGAGCCCCACGCGCCGGATGGCGAACTGCGTGGTGTGCACCCCCACCGCGATCCCACCGGCCCCCGCCGCCATGTAATACCGGGTCAGCGCTCGCTGCGCGCGCTCGTCCATGGTCCGGGCCGCCGTCAACGCCAGCGGATGCGCCGGGATCACCTGACCGGCGAGAAGATGCTGGCGGACATTCACGTCGATCGGCTCCGGGAGCGGGAAGCCCATCGGAGATTCATCACCGACGGGAAGGCCTCACGATAACGACGATTTACCCTGCCGTTCGATTCGTGACACAACTGCATTCTTTCGGCACATCGTCAGCGGGCGGACGGGCAAGCAACAGCCAATCGCAGAACTGCCGAGCCACCGAACTGCCAAAGGAGAAGGGCAAGGCCCGGTCCATCGCATCGGACCGCGAGCTTCCAGCCCGTGGACGGTCAATTTTTGATGGGAACTGCAGTGGCTTCGGAGCCACCCCCAAAGCTGTTGCTGTTCCGCTTTTCCGCTGTTCCGTGGCAGTGCAGTTCTGCGATAAAAAAGTTGCTGTTGCCGTTGCCGTTGCCGTTGCCGTTGCCGTTCAGTCAGAATCGCCCGTTGCGCACCTCGAACCTGGTCGCCTTGCCGAGCAACGCTCGCCCGGCGCCGACCCACTCGGCGGTCCAGTCGAGGAGCGTGTCGATCGGAAGCAGGTCGAGCGAGTCGCCGAATCGTTGGCGGAGATTGCGCGCATCCGAGAGCAGTGCGTCCGGCGCTTCGCTGCCGCTGAAAATCGGTGCCACACCGAGACGATTACCGAGTGCGGTGGTCAGGGAGCGTACCGTGTGCACTTCGAGTCCGGTGACGTTCACCGGGACGGCCGGGATGGCGGCGTGCGACAGCAGGCGGAGCGCGAGATCGTTGGCGTCGCGTTGCCAGATCACGTTCACGGCGCCCATGGTCACGTCGATCGCGATACCCTCGCGAATTTTCACCGCCAGGTCCGTGAGCACGCCGTAGGTCAGCGCGCAGGCGTAGTTCAGCCGGTAGAGTGCCACCGGCGAGTGTTTCCATCCGCCGAGTGCGGTCATGACGCGTTCGCGTCCGAGGCAGCTCATGGCGTATTCACCGATGGGGGCGGGTGGCGTGGCTTCATCGGCGCCACTGCCGGTGATCGGTGTCAGCGGATAGACGTTGCCGGTGGAGAAGATGACCTGCCGCGCTCCGGCAAAGTGCTCGCCGCACCACGCTGGCACGATCGTGTTCATGCCCCACGTCTCGGCCGGGTCGCCACCGGCGCCGAACTTCTGTCCGGCCATGAAGATCACGTTCGACACTCGCGGCAGCGCTGCCACGGCGGCGCGGTCACGCAGGTCGGCCGACAGCACCGTGATGCCGGCATCGACGAGTCGCTGACGCATCGCGGCATCCGACCAGCGCGACACCGCCAGCACCTTGCGCCGCTGGCCGGCATCGGCGGCGTCGAGTGCGCGGCGTGCCATCAGCGTGAGCGAGGGGCCCATCTTGCCGCCGGCACCGAGCACGATGATGTCGCCATCGAGCGCGGCCAGTTCGCGCACGAGCGCATTGCTCGGGCGGCTCAGTGCCGTGAGCAGTTCGTCGTCGGTGCGTGGTGCGGTCATCGGTCAATGCTAGCGAACTGCAACGGCGAACGGCTTGACGCAAAGGCGCAGAGGCACGGGAGAGACGCAAAGGTCACTGCTGGGGGAACGGTAGCGCCAACGGCAACGACAACGGCCTGACGCAAAGGGTGCAGGGGCGCCAGGGCGTAAACCGGCCCGACGATTAAGTGCGTTCAGCGTAGCGCATCCGAACTATTGAAGGGAACTGCACTCGCTGGTGCAGTTCCCTTCCTGAAGTCACCAGGAGTTTGCAGCGAGACTCCACTTGCCGCGCCGACCTTTTGCGCCTTGGCGCCCTTGCACCCTTCGGGTCCGGCCGTTGCCGTCGCGGGAGTTTCTCGCAAACCGATGCGCGCCTTGCGCTTTGGGGCTCTTGCACTCTAATCTTTGGAAAGCTTCCGTTCCTCAGCAGCCATCACGGGAGAACGAATTGTCGCGTGCAAGTGCTGTGTGCGGTGCTGGGGTTTCAACCGTGCACCAGCGCACCTTTTCCGGGACGAAAATGCTGATCGGTTTGCTGCTCGCGCACAATCCCGTCCTGCACGACCTCGCTCCCGGAAGCGCGCTCCTCCACCGGCTCAACGCGAGCGGTGACGCGGCAGTCGATCGTCGCGTGAGTATCGTCGTGATGCCGAAGCAGCAGTGGCTCGGTTCGCGCGCGTATTGCGACTTCAAGGGCGGTGATGGGGAACTGTGCGCGAGGAAGGCGACGAA
>JBBSCZ010000073.1:0-13077 GCA_038249795.1 Gemmatimonadales bacterium
CGAAGCCAGAGGCGTCGCCGATCGGTTCCATCTCGAGAATGTCCTTCAGCCGCTCGAAGAGGCGGCCGACCGAGAGAGTCGTGCTCACGCGCTCCGTGTTGCCAGGGTCGTCAGTCGAACGCGGGTGCGCATGGGATTCTTTTTCGGGATCTGCGCCTGCAGTCGCGCGAGTGCATCCTTGAGCGCCGAGGCGTACGATCGTGAGCGACCCTCGGCTACGAGGTTGCGATGCTGCGGAGCATGGAGCACGATCTCGACCCGTCTGGTCGGTCCGTCATCCTCGAATCGGATCACGGCGTCGACTGCCCGCTGGAGCCGACGTCCGAACTTCGTGACCGCCCGTTCGGCGCGATCGCGCAGGGGCTCGGGGATCGTGGCGTTATGCGCGTGAAAAATGATTTCCACCAGCGTGCCCTCCTTCGCGCACCCGTTGCAACAGATGCGCCTCGGTGTGATCGGCCGCGGACTCCCAGGTGAAAGACTCAGCGAATGCTCGTCCGGCCGTCCCGAGTCGGGTGACCAGGGCTGGATCAGCGATGATTCGATCGCAGGCAGCGGCGAGGGCACTGACATCGCCGTGCGTCACGAGGAATCCCGTTCGCCCATCCAGCACTGATTCGCGCAGGCCCGGGGAGTCGGACGCCACCACTGGCGTCCCGCACGCCGCCGCCTCCAGGTTCGTGATTCCCCATCCCTCCTTCGGAGATGTCAGACTCACGATCCACGCTCGACGGAGCAAGGCAGACTTCTCCGCCTCACTCACGAATCCAAGGAACCGCACGCGTCGGCCAAGGTCAAGGGATGCCGCGAGCGCTTCCAGCCGGAGACGATCGTCCCCGGTTCCCGCAATCTCGACCTCTACCCGCCGATCCTGCATCCGTGCCACGGCCTGCAGGATGAGGTCGACACCCTTGTACCGGCGCAGCCGGCCGACGTACGCGATGATCGGCGTGGGAGACCGGAGCTCCGGAGCCGGCGTGAACCGCTCGCTGTCGATGCCGCAGTAGATGACCCGGGTGTGCTCGACCGGTACGCCGCGGGCGAGCAGATCGCTGCGCGTACTCTCACTGATCGCCGTGAACTGGCAGCGCCGGTAGACCAACGGAATCGCCCGTTCCGCTGCCACGACCGTACCGGCCACCGCCCACCCGGCCTCACGGAACGCGGTCCAGCCGAAGAGGTGCGGGACGACCACGTCCACCGGCTCCTTGACCCAGAGCGGCGTGAACAGCGGCAGCTTGTTGATGTCCTCGATCACGAGATCGAACACACCGGCGCGGCGCAGCGCGTGATACGCCGAAACCACGTGCAGCGCGAAGTTCCAGCGGCCACCGACACGGATGACCTTCATGTCATCCAGCACGGTCTCCGTGGCGCAGCCGGGCCAGCCGCTGCAGAGCAGCGTGACGTCGTGCCCACGCTGCGCCAGTCGCCCGTAGATCTCATGCAGGTGCGTCTCGGCACCGCCGGCTTGCGGATTCTCGCGATCGAGCCAGTTGATGACGAGCAGTCGCACCGGTCAGAGCTTCTCGAGACGTCGCGCCAGAGCGTCCAGCACACCATTCACGAACTTGGCGCTCTGCTCCGAGCCGAAGCGCTCGGCGAGGCGCACCGCCTCCTGCAGCACCACGCGCGCGGGCGTTTCCATCTGGCGCAGTTCGGCCGCCGCGATGCGCAGCACGCATCGTTCGATGGCGCCGAGCCGGTCGATGCGCCAGTTGGTCGTGATCGCCTCGAGATCGGTGTCGATCGCGCTCAGATCCTTCTCGACGGCGGCCACGATGACGGACGCGAACAACCGCTCGTCACGCGGAATGCCGATGTCGTCCCACACCGTGCGAGCCACGGACGATAGCGGAGCGACGCGGCCGCGCACGTCCCACGCGTAAACGGCCTGCAGTGCGCGCGACCGCGCGCGCGTTTCAAGCCTCGGCTTCGCCATCGAGCCCCTCGTCGATGGTTTCCAGCCGGGCGAGCAGATCGGCCATCTCGAGCGCCGCCAGCGCCGCATCGCGCCCCTTGTTGCCATGCTCACCACCGGCGCGGGCCTCGGCCTGTGCCATGGTGTCGGTCGTCAGGAGACCGAATCCGATCGGCACCTCGAAATCGGTGCCCAGTTGCATGATCGCCCGCGAAGTCTCGCCGGCGACGAACTCGAAGTGCGGCGTGTCGCCGCGCACCACCGCACCCACGACGACCGCTGCGTCATACCGCGCGGTGCCGAGCAGCGCACGCAGCGCGGTCGGCAATTCCCACGCCCCTGGCACGACGACCACGTCGATGTCACTGAAATCGACACCGCATTCCACCAGCGTCGCCACGGCACCTTCGCCGAGCGCCTGCGTGATGATTTCGTTGAAACGGCTGACGACGACCGCCACACGGCGACCGGTTCCGTCAGGTGATCCTATGAACTCAGGCATTGGGTGTTGCTGTGAATGGCAGGTGGCCCAGCTTGGACCGTTTCACGTTCAGGTACTGCGTGTTGTCGGCGTTCAGCGGGGCCTCGAGGCTGACCTTCCCCGCGACGCGCAACCCATATCCTTCGAGACCGACGATCTTCTTCGGATTGTTGGTGATCACGCGAATCGACTTGATGCCGAGGTCGAGCAGGATCTGCGCACCGACGCCGTAATTGCGCAGGTCGGGACCAAAACCGAGCCGCTCGTTGGCCTCGACGGTGTCGGCACCGGCGTCCTGCAGCTCATAGGCTCGCAGCTTGTTGAGCAGGCCGATGCCCCGCCCTTCCTGATCGAGATAGACGATCACGCCACGTCCTTCGTGCACGATCATCTGCATCGTGGTCTCGAGCTGCCAGCCGCAGTCGCAGCGCAGCGAGTGAAAGGTGTCACCCGTGAGGCATTTGGAGTGCATACGCACCAATACATCCTCGCCGTCGGTGATGTCACCGTACACCAGCGCGACATGCTCGGCGCTATCGAGGTCGTTGCTGAACCCGGCGATGCGAAACTCACCGAACTCGGTGGGCAGGCGGGCGTTTGCCACGCGATGCACGAGGCGCTCGGTCTGCAGCCGGTGCGCGACGAGCTGCGCCACGGTGATGAACGTCAGTCCGTGCTTCGTGGCAAAGGCATCGAGCTGATCGCGCTTGGCGGTGGTGCCGTCGTCGTTCAATATCTCGCAGATCACGCCAGCGGGAGTGAGCCCGGCCAAGCGCGCCAGATCCACGGCCGCCTCGGTATGTCCGACGCGCTTGAGCACGCCACCTTCACGGGCGCGCAGCGGATGAATGTGCCCGGGGCGACGCAGGTCTGACGGCTGCGTGCGCGGATCGACCGCGACACGGATGGTCTGCGCGCGGTCTTTCGCACTGATGCCGGTGGTGACGCCAAAGCGCTCGTCGGCATCGATGCTCACCGTGAAGGCGGTGCGAAAGGCGTCGGTGTTCTCCATGCCCTGCGGCCCCAGCTCCAGCGCCGCCACGCGTTCCGGCGTCATCGCGAGGCAGATCATTCCCTTTGCCTGCAACATGAAGTTGACGATCTCGGGCGTGATCATTTCGGCGGCGCAAATGAGATCGCCTTCGTTCTCGCGGTCCTCATCATCGGCGACGACGATCACCTTGCCCTGTCGCAGGTCCTCGATGGCTTGTGCAATGGTGCCGAAAGGCATGATGTCGCTCTAGTTCCCGACGCCGCGGAACAGCCCGAGGGCGGTGCCGAGCATCTGCGGTGTCATCGCTGCGCCGGATGGCGGCAACGTGTTCAGGTACGGAGTGAGCAGGTGCTGCACGAATTTGCCGATCACGTCACTCTCGAGATGCACCGTGTCGCCGGGGCGGCGGTCGGCGAGTGTGGTGTGCTGCCAGGTGTAGGCGATGATCGAGAGCCCGACGATGCCCGGCCCGGGAAGGTCGTTGACTGTGAGACTGATGCCATCGACGCAGATGGATCCGTGCGGCACCAGCAGCGCCGACACCCCGGCTGGCACATCCACGAGGATGATCCAGGCGTCGTCCTGCTTCTGCACCGAGGTGATCGTGCCGACGCCATCGACATGTCCCTGCACCAGATGGCCGCCAAGTCGATCGGTGGGCCGCATGGCGCGTTCGAGATTCACGCGGCGTCCTTCCGACCACGCATCGACGCCGGTGCGACCGAGCGTCGTGACGACGGCGGCGACCGTGAACCAGCGGGGACCATGTTCCCGAACCGTCAGGCACACGCCATCGAGTGCGATGCTCTCGCCATCGAGCAGGTCGTCATACCGACACAGCACGCGGAACTCGCGTCCGGCGTCGGTCGAGCTGACCTGCTCGATGACGCCGATGTCGTCAACGAGTCCGGTGAACATGTTCGGTGAGGTCGTAGATGGCCATGAGGTCGTCTCCCAGACGGCGGTGCGCAACGAGACGATAGCGCGCGGCGGCGTCGAGCATAACGGGAGCGCCGGCCTGGAGGGGGCGCACGGCATCGGCGCCCAGACGGACCGGAGCAGTAAAGATAATCAGCCGGTCCACCAGGCCGTCGGCCAGCAGCGCATCGGCGAGGGTCGCCCCGCCTTCGCAGTAGAGCGAACGGATGCCGCGATCGTGCAGTGCCTGAAGCTGCGCGCGCAGCCCGGGCGCCTGAATCAGCTCGACGCCGGCCGCCTGAAGCGCCTCAGCGGCCACGTCACCCGGCTGCTCGACCATCACCAGCACCGGCGACGCAGCGGCGGAGCGAACCAGCGTACTCGAAAGCGGAATGCGCGCCATCCGATCGAAGACGACGCGCGCCGGAGCGCACGGTGGCGACGGCACACCGCGCACGCTGAGCTGCGGATCGTCGGCGATGACGGTGCCGACGCCCACGGCCACGGCATCGTGATCAGCGCGCTGTCGATGCACTTCACGTCGTGCGGCTTGCCCGGTCAGCCAGCCCGTCACCCGCCGGCTGTCGGCAATCGCACCATCGATGGTGCGGGCGAGTTTCAGGGTGACGTACGGACGGTCGCTCGAGAACTGGTGATGAAACGCCGGATTCTGGTCGCGCGCCGCTACGGCCTCGATGCCGCTCACGACTTCGATGCCGGCAGCGCGCAGTCGCTCAGCGCCGCCACCCATGACCGGATGCGGATCGCCGGCGGCAAAGACGACGCGCGCGACCCCGGCCGCAATCAGCGCGTCGACGCAGGGTGGTGTGCGTCCCGTTGCGTTGCATGGCTCGAGCGTGACGTACACCGTCGCCCCACATGCAAGTTCGCCGGCGGCCGCCAGCGCCCGCACCTCGGCGTGCGCACCACCAGCCGGCTGCGTGAATCCTTCGCCGACGATCCGCGCATCGCGAACGACGACGGCGCCGACCATCGGGTTCGGCGCCGTCGTGCCGCGGCCGCGCAAGGCGAGCGCGAGTGCCCGTCGCATGAATCGGCGGTCGGTCACGTCACTCACCGTGTGAAGCTCCGCATCTGTCTACAACGTTCCGCGAAGGCCGGCAGATCCGAGTTGCACCGCGCCAGTACCCGGGCGAACGTCACCGAGCACCCACGAGTGCGTACCGACGGCGGTGGCGGCAGCCTGCACTTCGGCGACATCCGCCCTGTCACAGGCGATCACCATGCCGACACCCATGTTGAAGGTGCGGAACATCTCGCGCGCGTCGACCTGCGCTGCGGCCTGCAACTGCTGGTAGACATTCGGCACCGTCCAGGAACCGAGATCGATGGCGGCGTCGAGATGCGGCGGCAGCATCCGGTTGACGTTGCCCGGCAATCCGCCACCGGTGATGTGCGCCATGCCATGCACCCGCCTGAGCATCGGCCGCAACGCCGGCAGGTAGGTCACGTGCGGACGCAGGAGCACCTGTGCCACGGTCTCTCCGCTTTCACCCGGGAAGGGGTCGTGAACGCCGAGGTGCATCACGTCAGTCACGATCTTGCGCGCCAGCGAGTAGCCGTTGGTGTGCAGGCCCGCACTGGCGAGGCCGATCAGCACGTCGCCGTCACGCACGCGCGCGGCGCCAAGCAGCGCATCCTCTTCCATGATGCCGGTAATGAAGCCGGCCAGATCGTAGTCGGGCGGCGTGTAGATGCCGGGCATTTCGGCGGTCTCACCACCGAGCAGCGCGCAGGCATTCTCACGGCAGCCGTGCGCCACGCCCGCCACGATACCCTCGGCCACCAGCGGATCGAGCACGCCAAACGCGACGTAGTCGAGGAAGTAGAGTGGCACGGCTCCCATGACGAGGATGTCGTTCACGCAGTGATTGACCAGGTCGCGGCCGACCGTGTCGTGCACCGCCGCCTCGATCGCGACCTTCAGCTTGGTCCCGACACCGTCGGCGCTCGACACGAGCACCGGCGCCGTGTAACCAGAGGGGATGCGGAACATGCCGCCGAACCCGCCGAAGCTGCCCCGCGCGCCGGCCGTGAGCGTGCTCTCGACGAGCGTCCTGATCCGCCCCTTCGCGTCGTCGGCCTTTTCGAGGTCGACGCCCGCGCTGCGGTAATCCATGGGTGCGCTCACGCGGGCAGCGGTGCCTCGAAGGCAACCAGTCGGTGGAACTCACGCACCCGTGCCTCGATCTCGGGCCGCGTCAGCGCGATGGTGCGCTCGTTGGAAAACTTCTCGACGGCGAACGATCCCATGGCCGAGCCATAGATGACGGCCTTGCGCATGTTCTCTTCGCTCAGATCTCCGGTCGCGGCGAGCCAGCCGATGAAACCACCGGCGAAGGAGTCACCCGCACCGGTCGGGTCGAACACCGACTCGAGCGGATAGGCAGGCGCAAAGAAGATCGTGCTCCCGGAAAACAGGAACGCGCCATGCTCGCCCTTCTTGATGACGACATGCTTCGGTCCGCGCTCCATGATCCAGCGTGCCGCCTTCACCAGGTTCGACTCCTCGGTGAGCTGCCGGGCCTCGGCGTCGTTGATGGTGATCAGATCGACGTGCTTCAGCAGCTCGACCAGATCCGGACGGCGACTCTCGATCCAGAAGTTCATCGTGTCACAGGCGACCAGGCGTGGCTGCGTGACCTGCTTCAGCACTTCGAGCTGGAGGCGCGGATCGATGTTGCCGAGAAAGACGAATGGCGCGTCGACGAAGGCGGCAGGAATCTTCGGCCGGAAGTGCGAGAACACGCCGAGGCGTGTTTCCAGCGTCTCGGCGGAATTCAGGTCATGCCGATACCGAGCGCGCCAGCGGAAGCTCTCACCCTCGGCGACTTCCACACCACTCATGTCGACGCCCTTCGCCTTCAGCGGCGCGAGCTTGTCCATCGGATAATCGGTCCCGATGACACCGACCATCTGTACCGGACCGAAGTGACAGGCCGCCGAGGCGAACATGTTGGCTGACCCGCCGAGCACTTCCTCGGCCTTGCCGAACGGGGTTTCGACGGAGTCGAGCGCAACGGATCCAACGACGAGAACGGACATGGCGTGGCGTAGGAGAGAGGTGTGTGAGTGATGCGCAGTGCGCTACATCCGTTCCGGGGCGGACAGCCCCAGCACGGACAGCGCATTGGCGAGCACGACGCGGGTGGCATTCGCGAGCACGAGCCGGGCCTGCATGATGGCAGGAGGCTCGTTGAGCACGTGATGCTTGTGATACCAGGTGTGGACGAGGGCCGCAGTCTTCTCGAGCCAGTTGGCGAGGCGATGCGGCTCGAGTGCCGCCGCCGCACCGGCCACCATCGCCGGAAAGTCGGCGAGCGCCTTGATCAACTCGCGCTCCTCGGGCTCCGCCAGCACGGAGAGGTCCACACCGTCGCCGGAGATCGTGGCCCGATCGATCTCGCCGACGCGGAAGATGCCGCAGAGTCGTGCATGCGCCATCTGGATGTAGTAGACCGGATTCTCCTCCGACTGCGACCGCGCCAGGTCGACATCGAAGACCAGCTGCGAGTCGCCCTTTCGCATCACGAAGAAATAACGCACCGCATCGCGTCCGACCTCCTCGATCAGGTCACGGACGGTGACGTAGCTGCCGGCACGCTTGGAGATCTTCATCTCCTCGCCACCCTTCGTCACGAGCACCATCTGATGCAGCACGTAATCCGGATACCCTTCCGGAATGCCGATGCCGAGTGCCTGCAGGCCGGCGCGAACGCGCGTGACGGTGGAGTGGTGGTCGGAACCCTGCACGTTGATCGCGCGCGCAAAGCCTCGGTCCCACTTCGTCACGTGATACGCCACGTCGGGGACGAAATAGGTGTACTCGCCACCCTTTTCGGCCGAGCGCCTCATGACGCGATCCTGATCGTCACCGAAGTCGGTGGTGCGAAGCCAGAGCGCGCCGTCCTTTTCGTACGTGTGCCCACTGGCGATCAGCGCGGCGACGGTGCGATCCACCTTCCCGTCGGTGTACAGCGAGCTTTCGAGATAATACGTATCGAACACGACGCCGAACGCCTTCAGGTCGAGATCCTGCTCGGCACGCAGCGCCGCGACGGCGAAGCGACGGATCGCATCTCCATCGAGCATGCCGGCATCGTCGGGATGCTCGGCACGATATCTGGTCGCGATTTCGCGGATGTACTCGCCGTGATAGCCGTTCTCGGGGAACTCGACGGTCTGGCCAGCCTGCTCCTGCGCGCGCAGCTGCACGCTCTTCTGCAGGTTGTTGATCTGACCGCCGCCGTCGTTGTAGTAGAACTCGCGGCTCACCGCCCAGCCGGTCCATTCCAGCAGCGTGCTGATGGCATCGCCGAGCGCCGCCTGACGGCCATGGCCCACGTGCAACGGTCCAGTCGGATTCGCCGAAACGAATTCCACGACCACCGGTGCCGTCGCGCCGGTGTCGCTGCGACCGTAGCTGTCGCCGCCGGCGATGATCTGCGGCAGCACGCGCGTCAGCGCGCCGGTATCGACACGAAAATTGATGAAGCCGGGGCCGGCGAGTTCAGCGGCGCTGACACCGACGGTGTCGAGCTGCATCGCCGCGATCAGTTTCGTGGCGACATCGCGCGGCGGAAGCTTCAGCGACTTGGCGAGCAGCATTGCCGCGTTGGTCGACCATTCACCGAACGACGGATCCCGCGGGCGTTCGACGACTGCCGAAAACTCTGCCGGTGCGCCAAGCGACTGCGCCGCGCGACCGATCTCCGCCCGCAGCGTCTCGGGCGAACTCACGGGGCAGCAGGCCCACTGCCCGACGGTTTTGAATCCGACTTGGGCGCCGGCGCCGGCGCCGGCTTCGCGTCGCCACCGCCGCTGCCGCTTCCACCTGACGTACCCGCCGATTCGGTCTTCGGCTTCGACTCCGATGACGAGGACGCAGCAGCCTCGCCCGCTGGCTTCGGCGCGTCGCCCTGCGTGCGGTGTGCGTTGCGGCCGTAATCGGTCAGGTAAAAGCCGGAACCCTTGAAAAGCAGGGCGGCGCCACCGGAGATGATGCGGACCGCAGTCCCCTCACCATTCGGATTGGGGATTTCAGCGGGAACTTCAGAAATCTTGAAGCTCCGCTCGATGATCGTGCCGTCTGGCAGACGGAACTCGTAAGTGGGCATAACTCCGGCACTTGGAAGAGACGACAGCCTTGGAAGTTAGCCGGGCTGGGGCGTGCATTCAACGTCCCGGCCCCGTGAGGCCGTCGCGCACGAAATGTGGGGGAGGCGGGTACAAATACCAATTGTCGCGCGTTCCGGTATGACAGCTCGCTGTCTGCCGTACCGCCGCCCAACCGTTTGCTCCGACCGACTCCCGACATGACCGCTTCGACCAGCCCCGACCAGCCTCACACCACGCCGCCAGCCGAAAGTCACGTTGCCACCTTTGGCGCCGGCTGTTTCTGGGGCGTGGAGCAGATTCTCTCCCGCCAGCCCGGCGTGACGGGCACCGCCGTGGGTTACATGGGCGGTCACGTCAAGGATCCGACCTACGAGCAGGTCTGCCGCGGCACGACCGAGCACGCCGAGGTGGTGCAGGTCTCCTACGACCCCGCGAAGATCTCGTATGCTGCCTTGATCGACGTATTCTGGCACCTGCATGACCCCACGCAGGTGGATCGGCAGGGGCCTGACGTGGGGCGTCAGTATCGCAGCGCGGTGTTCACGCACGACGAAGAACAGGCGCGCGTGGCCCGTGACACGCGTGACGCGATCGACGCCAGCGGCAAGCTGCGAAAGAAAGTGGCCACGGAGATCATACCCGCGGCGAATTTCTGGAAGGGAGAGAATTACCATCAGCGCTATTTCGACCGGCGCGGAGTGGACGGGTGTCACCTGTACCCCGCCTGGTGACGACTCGGGCGGCAGGCGCGTTTTTGTGGCGCCTGCCGCCCGATCGTGGACCGGGAGCGCGGTTCAGGCCATCCCGGGCTCAGCGCGGCCGGTAGGTGCCCCAGACGGACGACAGGGTATCGGAGAGTTCGCCGACACTCGCGCGAGCCCGCACCGCCTCGATGATGTGCGGCATCAGCGGCACATTGCCGGCATCGGCTGATCCGTACTGACTGGCTGCGTCGCGCACTGCCGTCAGCGCCGCAGCGTGCCGCCCGACATCACGTGCGGCACGCACCGTACCCAGTCGCGCGACCTGCCCACGTTCGAGGGCCGAATAGTCAGGCGACTTGATGACGGGCGGATCCTGCCCGTCGCCGAATCGATTGACACCCACGATGACCGTGTCACCCGCTTCCACACGCAGCTGGTATTCGTACGCGGAGCGGCCGATCTCATCCTGAAAGAAACCCTTCTCGATGGCTGCGGCGCTGCCCCCCATCTCATCGACCTGCGCCATCAGTGCCAGCGCCCGCGTTTCGAGCTCGGTCGTCAGCGCTTCGACGTAGAAGCTGCCCGCCAGCGGATCCACGGTCTGTGCGACACCACTCTCGAACGCGACGATCTGTTGCGTTCGCAGCGCCAACGTCGCGGCCTCGGCGGTTGGGAGTGCGAGGGCCTCGTCGTAGCCGTTGGTGTGCAGCGACTGTGTGCCCCCCAGTGCGGCGGCGAGCGCCTGCACCGTCACACGCACGACATTGTTGAGCGGCTGCTGCGCGGTGAGGGTGACGCCGCCGGTCTGCGTGTGAAAGCGCAACCGGCAACTCGCATCACTCGCGCCGAATCGCTCGCGCATCAGTTTCGCATAGATGCGTCGTGCCGCGCGGAACTTCGCCACTTCCTCGAACAGGTCGTTGTGGCACGCGAAGAAGAACGAGAGACGCGGCGCAAATTCGTCGACCGCAAGCCCGGCCGCCACGGCGCGCTGCACATACTCGATCGTGTTCGCGAAGGTGAAGGCGAGTTCCTGTACGGCAGTCGCCCCCGCTTCCCGGATGTGGTAGCCGCTGATCGAGATCGGATTCCAGTTCGGCACCTCGCTGGCGCAGAACCGAAACGTCTCGGCCACCAGCGCCAGTGATGGCACCGGCGGATACACGTACGTGCCGCGTGCGATGTATTCCTTCAGGATGTCGTTCTGCGTGGTGCCGCTCAAAGCCGCACGGCTGATCCCACGCTCCTCTGCCACCACGATGTACATCGCCAGCAACGTGCTGGCGGTGGCATTGATGGTCATCGACGTTGACACCTTGTCGAGCGGAATACCGTCGAGGAGGGTGTGCATGTCCTCGACGGTATCGATCGCGACGCCGACGCGCCCGACTTCACCGAGGGCGCGCGGTGCATCGGAATCGATGCCCATCTGCGTCGGCAGGTCGAAGGCGACGGAGAGGCCGGTCTGTCCCGCCTCGAGCAGCATCTTGTAGCGCGCGTTGGATTCAGCGGCGTCGCCGAAGCCGGCGTACTGCCGCATGGTCCAGAGGCGGCCACGGTACATGTTCGGCTGCACACCGCGCGTGTACGGAAACTGCCCCGGCTCACCGAGCGACGCACCGGCGGCGTCCTCGGCGTGATACACCGACTTCACTTCGATTCCAGAGGGTGATGTCGTCACTTCGGGCGAGCGAGCTTTCACCGAGCCACCACTCACGCAGTGGCTCCGGCAGGCGAGAGCAGTTCGATCGCCGTCTCGACATCACCCTTGCTGCCGAGATAGAGCGGGGTGCGCTGATGCAGTTCGGTGGGCATGACGTCGAGGATGCGAATGTTGCCGTCAGACGCGGCACCACCGGCCTGCTCACAGATGAACGCCAGGGGATTGGCCTCGTACATCAGGCGCAGCTTGCCCTTCGGCGACATGGTGTTGGCCGGATAGACGAACACACCACCGGCGAGCAGGTTGCGGTGGAAGTCGGCCACGAGCGAGCCGACGTAGCGGACGTTGTGTGCCTTCTGCACGCCGTCGAGACCGCGGTAGCGTCGCATCAGCGCCTTCACGTTCTCGTCCCAGAACTGCTCGTACGAATCGTTCACCGACAGGAACTTGCCGGTGTGCGGCGTGCGGATGTTCAGATGCGAGAGCAGGAACTCGCCGATCGAGGGATCCAGCGTAAATCCGTGCACACCCTGTCCGGTGCTGTAGACCATCATCGTGCTGGAGCCGTAGATGATGTAGCCTGCAGCGACCTGGCGACGCCCTGGCTGCAGGAAGTCCTCGAGCTCACCGGCGCGCCCGTTGGTGATCTTCCGCACCACGGAGAAGATCGTGCCGACGGGAACGTTCACGTCGATGTTCGACGAACCGTCGAGCGGATCGAACATCAGGCAGTACTTGCCCGTGCGGAACCGGTCGGGGATCGGGATGATGTCGGGCTCCTCCTCGGACGCCATCGCGCAGAGGCGGCCACCATGATCCATGGCCTTGATCATGATGTCGTTCGACAGCACGTCGAGCTTCTGCTGCGTCTCGCCCTGTACGTTCTCGTTCTCGGTCGCGCCAAGGATGTCCGCCAGTCCGGCCATCCGGACCTTGTTGGAGATCATCTTGGCGGCGAGCGCGATGTCGTACAGAATGCCCGAGAGTTCACCGCTGGCCTCGGGATAGAGGCGTTCCTGCTCGATGATGAATCGATCGATGGTGACGACAGAAACGGGGGTGTGGTTGACCACGTTCACGCGCCCAGAGAGAGGATGGATGGCGGGGGCCGCCTGAGACGCGTCTCAGCCCAGGCATCGGCATCCGCTTCGAAGCGATTGCACGAGTACCCGCGCGTCAGCGACTCCCAGATGTACAAAATAGGAAACGCAGCCGAATCTTCAAACTGCTCCACGTGTCGATGCTCGTGCAAGAGCA
>JBBSCZ010000074.1:0-12883 GCA_038249795.1 Gemmatimonadales bacterium
AACGGTCCCCATCCCGTGATCAGCGCCGGGTCCAGCAGCGCGGCGATGAGCGTGGCGCAGAGCAGCATGATGAACGGCAGCTTCGTGTTGCCGGCGGCGCGGAAGGCGGCATCGACCACGAAGTACCCGAAGATCAGCGGCGCGCCGACGAGGTAGGTACCGAGATACCGCACGCCGAGCACCGTGACGTCGGCGGGCGTGCCCATCAGCTCGAAAAGTTGCGGCAGGCAGTACAGGCCGGCCAGCGCCGTGACGCTCCCGAGTGCGAGCGTAAACAGCAGCGCATCACCGACGGCCCGTGCGGCCTCGTGATCGCGACGTTCGCCATGGCGTCGTGCCGCCACGGCAGTCAGGCCCACGCTGACCATTTCGCCCAGCGAGACGATCATCCAGATCCAGAAGATCGACGTGCTGACGGCAGCGAGGCCGGCCCCACCGATGAAGTGCCCGACCCATGCGGCATCGAGCGAAACGAACATCGTCAGCAGCAGCGCACTGGCCACCGCCGGCATCCCGAGTCGGAACACGACGCGGGGCAGTGCGTCGGTGGCGAGGTTTACATCGGTGCCGAAGGTCGCCGTGCTGCTCAACCGCGAGCAGCGATCGCGTCCATGCCACGCACGACGCGCTCCGCGAGGTCGCCGATCACCTTCGACGCCGGTGCCGTCGGCTCCACCGCGAACAGTGGACGTCCCGAGTCACCGCCCTCGGCGATCCGCGGATCGATCGGAATCTGGGCCAGCAGTTCGAGGCCGACCTGGGTGGCCAGCAGCTGGCCGCCGCCGCTGCCGAACAGTGCGATCGGCTTGCCCGTCTCGGGGTTCTCGAACCAGCTCATGTTCTCCACGATACCGAGCACCGGGACGGCGACGCGCTCGAACATCTTCACGCCGCGCAACGCATCGCCGGTGGAGACCTGCTGCGGCGTGGTCACGATCAGTGCCGCACTGACCAGCGTGGTCTGCACCAGCGACAGCTGCGCATCGCCGGTGCCGGGGGGCATGTCGACGATGAAGTAATCGAGCTGGCCCCAGTCCACGTCCTTCAGGAACTGGCCGATCAGCTTCATCACGATCGGACCGCGCCAGATCGCCGGCTGATCCTTCTCGATCAGGAAGCCGAGCGAGATGAGCTTCACGCCGTACGCCTCGAGCGGGATGATCTTCGCCTGCTTGTTCACCTCGGGCTGCTGATCGAGACCCATCATCAGCGGAATGTTCGGCCCGTAGATGTCGGCGTCCATGAGGCCGACCCGGTAGCCCATGCCGACGAGGGCGATGGCGAGGTTCACACTGACGGTGCTCTTGCCCACCCCACCCTTACCGGAGCTGACGGCAAGGATGCGGCCCAGGTTCGGCAGCGCGACGGGTGTCGGGGCGGCCACCCGGGGCGCCTGCGGCGCTGGTGCAGCCTCGGGAGCCATCGGGAGGGAGCGACCCGGGCGGGCCGGCGTGGGGGCCTGCTGGCGGGGATCGCGGACGTTCACCTTCACGTCGGTCACACCGTCGAGGGTGACCACAGCCTGCCGGACGTCACGCACGAGCTCGGCATCATCGCGACTGTCGAGCAGCAGGGTGAACTGGACCTTGCCGTCGACCGTCGTGGCGATATCCTGCACCATCTCGGCGGTCATGACGTCGGTGTCGAGCCGCGCGTTGCGGACGCGGGCGAGGGCGGTGGTGATCTGCTGCGTCAACGACACGGTCTGGATGCTCGAGGCTGGACAGGCTGCCCCCGTTCAGTCCGCCTGAAAGGCGGCTGGAGGGTTGCGGAGGTAATCCGGCAATCTACCCGATCGGCCCAGTGTTGCAGGCCTGCCATAGGCTCGTCCTTGCCTCGAATGTTAATATGGCGCAGTCAACACCCGCCGTTCCGAGACGAATGGTGACCGTCCTGCGTCGTATTGCTGAGGACTGGTCATCGCTTGCGCCACCCCGTCACGGGCGCGAGACTACCTTCCGCCTGCCGACCACCGTTCGTCTCCCCCCGCCGCAGACGTTCGCCCGGCTTCAAATTCGAGGCTTCGATGAATCTTTCGACCACCCAGTTGCGCATGCTCGGCAGCGTGATGTATTTCGCCGCTTTCAGCCTGTTCGCGAGCTCTGTCTCCGATCTGGTGATCAAGGTCTGGCCGCTCAAGGTCTCCGAGCTGAACTGGCGTGTGGGAGCCTCGGGTCTGGTGATGGACGTGCTGGTGTCGAGCATCGTACCGCTGGCGCTCTTCTACTTCGCGGCGTTCATGAACAATGACCGCAAGACACTGCAGTTCATGCGCTGGCTGACGCTGGCCGCGGGCGTGATGGCGATCGGCCTGCTGGGCCTCTTCGCGCTCGACGCCGTGCAGATCCGAGCTCAGCTGCCGCAGAACGTGAAGAGTCAATTCATAAAGGCCGCGCTGAAGGCATCACTGCAGGGCACGCTCAGCGCCGCGCTGTTCGTCTGGTTCGGTCTGACCGTCGGCAAGGTCATGAAGAGCGCCGGTGTGGCGCGTGGTGCCGAGCCGAAGGAAGGGATGTTGATGGTCGGCAGCCGCGAGGCTTCGCCGTCGCGCCCGAATTTGCGCGCGATCGATCCGAACGAGAGCAAGAAGAAGGAAGGCGCGGCCGGGCTCTCGCTCGACGCCTGACCGTCTGCTCGACCTGCGGCACGAGCGGCGCCCGACCGGGATTACCGGTCGGGCGCCGTCAGCATTCCGGCCTCGAGCGCGAGTGCCGTGAGCCCGGCCACGGTGCTCACGCCGAGCTTCCGCATCAGGCGTTCGCGATGCGTTTCGACGGTGCGCGGGCTGATGCCCAGCGACGCAGCGATGGCCTTGTTCGTCGAGCCTGACGCCACGCCACGCAGCACGTCGCACTCGCGAGGCGTCAACGCAGCGATGCGTTCCCATGGGGCCGGCCCCGACGGTACATCGACAGCCGCACCGTTCATGCGCGTACCCACTGCCATCCGCAGCTGCGTGGCGAGCATCGTTGCCGCACTGTCCTTCACGACGTACGCGCTCGCGCCGGCCACGCGGCTTTCGCGGGCGTACTCGGCATCGTCGTACATGCTCAGCATCACCACCGTGAGTTCGGCGCGCTGCGCCTTCAGCAGCCGCACCAGTTCGAGCCCCGACATGTCCGGCAACCCGACATCCACCACTGCGGCGTCGGGAAGGAGACGAGCCGCGAGGGCCACGGCCGTGGCGGCATCGCTGGCCTCACCCACCACGTGCATGTCGGGATGCGCTTCCAGAATGCGTCGTACGCCTTCGCGCACGATGGGATGATCATCCACCACCAGCACGCGCAGCATTGGCGCGCTGCTCACGATGCCACCAGCGCAGTATTAGCCGAGCCGGTGCCGACTACCACGAGCAGGCGGGTGCCGCCAAGCGGCGATGGCTCCAGCAACATGCGACCGCCAAGTATCGCCAGTCGTTCACGCATTCCGACCAGTCCCACATGTCCTCCCCGTTCCTGTTCCGCCAAGTGTGCTCGCGACGGCGGTCCAACGCCGTCATCATCCACCGTCAGCCGCACATCATCGCCTTCGATCCGCATCGTCAGGTGCAGCCGCGTTGCCCGCGCATGACGCAACACGTTCGTGATTCCTTCCTGCGCGGCCCGGAACAGCGCCAGCTCACGGTCACGCGGTAACGCGACCATCGCCGGCGGTGCGTCGAGCGTGGCTTCGATCTGCTCCTCACGCGCGAGCTGCGCCACCAGTGATCGCACCGCGCTCAGCAGGCCCAGGTCGTCCAGCAGCGACGGACGCAGCGCAGCCGTCACTCGCCGCAGACTGGTGAGCCCCGCCGTGACGAGAGCATCCATGCGCGCGGCCACATCGCCCGCACCGTTGACGCCCTGCAATGCGCCGACTTCCATGCGCATCGCACTGAAGAGTTGTCCCGTCTCGTCGTGCAGTTCACGCGCCAGTCGCTTTCGCTCGTCCTCGTGCTGCTCCACCAGTCGTGCTGACAGACGCGCGAGCTCACCGGTCCGTTCCTCGAGCTGCTGCGTGAGCTCGGCCTGCTGCAGCGCGGAGCCGACCTGCCGACCCAGCGCGCGCAGGAATTCCTCGTCCAAGGCGCTGAAGGGATCACGGACGTCACCGGTGAGCACCAGCACCTGTGTTGCCACCGCGTCGTGATAGATGGGCAGCGCAGCCACGAATCGTTCATCGCCGGCACGCGGCGGAATCGCCGCACTCACACTGCGACCCTCGCGCACCGCCTGCGCCACCACCGCTGCCACCGACGGTGGCAGTGGCACCCCGCGCCACGACTGTGCCTTGCCGGCACCATCCAGCACCGTGCCATCAGCCACGACGTAGAGCGCGGTGCCGCTCACACCGCGAAGTCGCAGCGGGCGCTCGAGCAGTGCGGCGATGACCGCGTCACCACGGGCGCTCGACTGCACGTCGGCCGAGAGTCGCGCGAGCGCCTCCAGACCGCGGCGCAGGTCATCGATCACCAGCAGAGCGATACCCCCGACGACCGCGAGAATGAAGACGATGTCGAGATAGTAGCCCCATGGTACCCATGCGCCACGGGCACGCAGGATCGGATAGTCGAGGTGATGTATTGCCCAGAGCGTGAAGGCGCCGGCCAGCGTCCACGCCCCCGGCGATCCGGTGCGCCGCGCATGCTGCGCGAAGCTGATGCCGGTGATGAGCGTCGCCGCGCTGAGGAATGCGATCGCCGGTACGACGGCCAGCAGGAAGTTGTCGAGCGTGAAGATCGCGATGTAGCTCCACAGCACCGGGAAGAGTGCGGCGATCGCGAGCTTCGGCGTGACGCGCAGTCCGCGCGCGAAGCTGATCCCGGCGGCAAGGAAGCCGAGCGCGGTCCAACCGGTGAGCACCTGATGCCAGAACAGCCAGCCGCTGTTCTCGGTGCGGATGAAGCCGATGATCATGCCCACCCGCACCGCATACAGCATCCAGCTGAACGACCACCAGGCGTAATACGGCTTCCGAAACCGGTTGTAGAGCCAGAAACAATATCCTGCACCGCCGAGCGCGATCAGTGCCAGCAGCAAGGCGGCGGCAAACTCCGTCATCGCGCCCTGGCCGTCACTCGGTCACTGCACCGCTGGCATGCGGCACCGGCGGCGCGTTGTCCGTCGGTGTCGCGGCCAAGGCAACGCGCGAAGCCTGCAGCACGCGCATCTCCACGTCCTTCAGCGAGCCATGCACCAGTGCGCCACTCGCCTTTGCGTGTCCGCCACCCTCGAACTGCCGCGCCAGCGCATTCACGTCGATGTTGCCGGAGCTGCGGAAGCTGATCTTCACACGATTGTGTCCAAGATCACGGAAAAAAACGGCCAGCCGTGTGCCCGCGATCGATCGCGGATGCTCGACGATGCCATCCATCTCCTCACTGGTAACTTTGTAGCGCTCCTTCGCCCCGACCGACAACGAGAGCCAGCTCAGTCCAATGTCTTCCTCCACCCCCAGCGATTGCAGCGCTTCGGCCAGCAGCCGCACGCGGCCGGGGCTCTGCGACGCATACACGCGTCGGTACATCAGCTCCGGATCCACGCCGCGTGCCAGCAGCTGCGCCGCGATGGCATGCACGCGGGGGGTGGTGTTGCTGAAGCGGAAGCCGCCGGTGTCGGTCAGGATCGCGATGTAGAGCGCGGTCGCGGTCTCCATGTCGATCGGGATGTCGAGCACCTGTGCGAGGTCGAACACCAGCTCGCCGGTGGCCGATGCGCGCGTATCGGCGACGATCACGGCGGCCGGCGGCTCATCGCTCGGAATGTGATGATCGATGCAGAAACGCGGCACCGTCATCGCGCGCACCGTGTCCGCCAGAGTGCCCAGCCGCTTCACGTCGCTGATGTCCACCACCAGCAGCGCATCCACGTCGGGATCACGCAGGGCGGCCGCCCCGCGTTCCGTGAAATCCACCACAGGGCCGCCGAGCAGGAAGCGGAGCATCGTCGGCCACGGCGTCGGATTGACGATGCGGCAGGTGATGCCGCGGTGCGCGAGCAGCCGTGACAGCGCTGCCTCGGAGCCGCAGCCATCGCCGTCACAGTTCACGTGCGTCGACAGCGCCACCGTCATACCTGGAGTCAGGCCGGCGGCGAGGGCGCGGATGGCATCGGCGCGATCAGGGGGAACAGCGAGAATATCAGGAAACGTCTGCATGATCTTTTGAAAATAGAGCGGCGCCCGGAATGCCGGGCGCCGCTGCGTGACTGCGGAACCGCTGCGAACTCAGTCGCCGGTGCCCATGGCGGCTTTCGCCTCGGCCTTGCCGAGCGTCGAATTCTTCCGCCCGTACACTACGTACACCGTAACACCGATCGACGTCCACGCCGCCAGCAGTCCCCAGGTCAGACCGGGGAGGGTGGCCATCATGCCCAACGTCGACCCGGCACCGAGCAGCGGAATCAACGGGACCAGCGGCGTCCTGAACGGACGCGGCAGATCGGGAGAGCGCTTCCGCAACACGAGCACACCGATGCATACCGTCGCGAAGGCAGCGAGGGTCCCACCCGAGACCAGATCGCCGAGCAGGCCGACGGGGAAGAAGGCGGCGATCAGCATGGCCACGACACCGACGATCACGGTCGACGTCGCCGGAGTGCGGTACTTCGGATGCACGCGCCCGAAGAGCGGCGGCAGCAGACCATCACGGGACATGGTGAAGAAGATGCGCGGCTGGCCCATCAGCATCACCAGCACCACGCTGGAGAGACCGGCGATGGCGCCGATGTTCACCAGATACTCCAGCCAGCGCAGCGAGGGTACGGCACTGATCGCCACCGACACCGGGTGCGGAACGCTCAGGGAGGTGTACGGCGCCAGACCGGTCATGACCAGCGACATCAGAATGTAGAGCACCGTACAGATCAGCAGCGAGGCGATCATGCCGATCGGCAGGTCGCGCTGTGGATTCTTCGCTTCCTGCGCCGCCGTGCTGACGGCATCGAAACCGATGTAGGCGAAGAACACCGCCGAGGCGCCGCGCAGCACGCCCGACCAGCCGAACTTGCCCCACTCCCCGGTGTTGGTCGGGATGAACGGCTCCCAGTTGGCGCGCTTCACGTAGAAGAAGCCGAAGCCGATCACGAGCAGCACGATGCTGGTCTTGATCAGCACCATCAGGTTGTTGAACGATGCCGACTCCTGCACGCCGCGGATGAGCAGCGCGGTGATGGCGGCGATCAGCAGCACTGCGGGCAAATTGATCAGGCCATTGATCACTTCGTGTCCGCCCGCCAGACACGCCGCGCGGTCGGCGAACACCTGCGCGATGCGGGTGGCGGGATCGATCACCGTCATGCCACTGGCGGGATCCACGCAGGTGAAGGCACGCACGATCTGATGACCGTTGGTCACACCCAGTGGCGCGGAGGCGAACGACGCCGGGATGTGCAGTCCTACCTCGGCGAGGAAGGCGCTGAAGTACCCTGACCAGCCGACGGCGACCGTGGAGGCGGCAAAGAGGTACTCTAGGATCAGGTTCCAGCCGATGAACCAGGCCACCCCCTCGCCCATCGTGGCGTAGCTGTACGTGTAGGCCGAGCCGGCGATCGGAATCATGCTCGCAAATTCAGCGTAGCAGAGGCCGGCGAAGAGGCAGCCCAGTCCCGCCAGGACGAACGACAGGGAGACCGCCGGTCCCGCGTAGTTCGCCGCCGCATTCCCCGTCAGCACGAAGATGCCGGCGCCGATGATGGCACCAATGCCCAGCAGGGTGAGGTTCATCGCGCCAAGCGTGCGCTTGAGGCCATCGGTATCGTTGCCCGCTTCAGCCTGCAGCGCGGTGATGCTCTTTCTGGACCAGAGTCCCATGAGTCCTGCACGTCAGGGGGAAGGGGACACCCCCGCCAGCAGGCCGAGGTGTAAAAGACGCCGCAAAGTCACACGAGCGCAGGATGGAAGTCAATCGCGCCCGCCAGACCTCATCATCCTTTCACTTGCTGACCCGACAACCGGTCACTTCGTGTAGTTCGGCGACTCGCGGGTAATGGTGACGTCGTGGGGGTGGCTCTCGCGCAGACCTGCCGACGTGATGCGGACGAACTGACTCTCCGTCCGCAGCTCATCCACCGTCGCGCAGCCGACGTAGCCCATGCCGCTGCGCAGCCCGCCGACCATCTGGAAGAGCACATCGGACACCGGTCCCCGGTACGGCACCCGTCCCTCGATCCCTTCCGGCACGAGCTTCTTCGCGCTCATCTCGCCGTCCTGGAAGTAGCGGTCGGCGCTGCCGTCCTGCATGGCCGACAGTGAGCCCATGCCGCGGATCGTCTTGAAGCGGCGACCCTCGAGCAGGATCGTCTCGCCCGGGCTCTCCTCGGTGCCGGCCAGCATGGAGCCCATCATCACGCTGGACGCGCCGGCGGCGAGCGCCTTGACGATGTCGCCCGAGTACTTGATGCCGCCATCGGCAATCACCGGTATGTCGCCAGCGCCCTCGATTGCATCGAAGATCGCGGTCAGCTGCGGCACGCCCACGCCGGTGACCACGCGCGTGGTGCAGATCGAGCCCGGGCCGACACCCACCTTCACCGCATTCACCCCACGTTCCACCAGCGCGGCAGCACCGTCACGCGTCGCGACGTTGCCCACCACCAGCTGCACGTCGGGAAACGCGTTGCGCACCTTCGACGTCGCCTGCAACACGCCCTCGCTGTGACCATGCGCGGTGTCGATGCAGAGCACGTCGGCACCGGCATCGATCAGTGCGCGGGCGCGCTCGAGAAAATCACCACCGGCGCCGACCGCTGCGGCAACCCGCAGACTGCCCTGCGCATCCTTGTTGGCATTGGGAAACTGGCGACGCTTGTGAATGTCCTTCACTGTGATGAGGCCGTGCAGCACGCCCTCGGCATCCACCACCGGCAGCTTCTCCACGCGACGCTCGCCCATGATACGCTCGGCCTCATCGAGCGTGGTGCCGATGGCGGCGGTGACCATCCGATCCTTCGTCATCGCATCCTGCACGGGACGGTCGAGCGCCCGTTCGAATTGCAGGTCGCGATTGGTGAGAATGCCCACCAGCTTTCCGTTGCCATCGACGATCGGCACCCCGCTGATGCGGAAGCGCTGCATCAGGGCGACGGCTTCGCGCAGCGATGCTTCCGGCGTGAGGGTGATCGGATTGCGGATGATGCCACTCTCGCTCCGCTTCACGCGATCGATTTCGGCGCTCTGCCGATCGATCGACATGTTCTTGTGCACCACGCCGATGCCGCCGGCACGGGCCATCGCGATCGCCATCTCGCTCTCCGTGACTGTGTCCATCGCGGCAGCGATGAGCGGCACGTTGAGCGTGATGCCGGTGGTGAAGCGACTGACCGTGCTCACGTCCTTCGGATGCGTGAGCGAGTGCCGCGGCACCAGCAGGACATCATCGAAGGTGAGGGCGTGATCCTCACGCACGCGCAAGTGGCCGGACAGGGGTGTGGACTGGCCGTCGGGCTGGATACTGCCGCGGACGGGAGACGAGAACGGGGGACGAGACGTGGTTGCCATCTTGGAAAATAGCGAGGGCAGCCGTCAGTGGGAGGGCCGCCCTGCATTCGTGCACCCTTCGCTCGAACGGCCCTACCCGCCCAGCGCCCGCCGGACTCGCTTCCGAACGCTCGGCGGAAGAAAAAACGCTGCCGCAGCAAGAGTCGCCGAAAGGTTCAGGGTGCCGAGGGCGTTGGGATCGCCGGTCCAGTGGTCGGCCAGCACGCCCCGCCCGGCGCGGCTGACCATCCGCTGCAATGCCACGAACAGCAGGTACAGATCATCCACCTGACCCAAAAATGGAATGAAGTCGGGGATCACGTCGATCGGGCTGACGATGTAGACCGCGGCCGCGAGCACCAGGATCTTGTCGACCGGGGCCACGCGCGCGTCGCGGGCAAGGCCCCACAACAGGCGCAGGTAGTGCGGCAGCTCCCGGATCGCCGCCATCACGGTGCGCTTGGCCCCGGTGCGCGGGCCGCCTTCCGGACGGTCGCTGCCGAATGGCGACCGACGTGGCTCGCCGCCGTCCGCCGGCGGCACGGCACCGCGCCCGGCGTCTGGGATACCGAGCCGGCGACGCCTCCGCTCATTTCGGGCTTCGGTCATCGCGCCGGCCCCTCGCCCGCACCCGATTGCGGCTGCGTCGGCCCCTCCGGCGTTTCGCCGGAAGCGGCGCGGGCGGCGCGGGTCGCGGCACCAGCCAGATCGTTCGCCACGCTCTGCCCTGCTGCGGCGACGCCGCTCAGCACCCCGACGGCCTTCTGCATGAAGCCGAGCGTCTCGGCCACGCTGCTGGCCGACACCTTGCCCGCCCGCAGGCCATCCTCGACCGTCTCCTGCAGCTTGAACAGCAGCCCCGCTGCACCCGAGGGGGCTTCACGGCGACTGTACTTGGACTCGAGGAATTCGGCGTAATCGAGCACCTGGAAAGCACGCTCGTCCGACATGGTGTCGAACTTCGCGATCAGGCGGTCACGGAGATATGGGCTGAGCGGCATGATGTCGTAAGGCTGGTGAGACGTGCGTTTCCGAATGCTACCCTGTCACTCTCCTGCCGTTCAGGGGCACCGGGCCGATGCGCTGCGGCGAAAGTGCGGCGTACAGTGCCCTGCTCCTTACTCTCGTCGGTCACCGTGAGTGTCACGGCTTCGCTTTCGGCGGCGGTGCCGGTGATGCCAGTGGTGCGGCGGGCGGGGTCGAGTCATCGACCACCGTCTTCCCGGAGTCGAAGCTGGCGTCGGCTGGCAGCGCCTCGACAGCCCCACCGCGACGCACACCGCCGCGCCACCGCGCGCGATGCCCACGCACATCGATGTGTACGTACGGCCAGCCGCCACCATCCGAATCGATGTAGAGGCCGATGCCGCCGATCAGGTCGGGATACTTCCGCTCCACCATTTCCGCCGCCGCTGCCACGATGCGGGCGTCGATCTCCGTGAGGCGACCATCGTTGTTGGCATCGATGCCGATGTCAGCCGCATCGCCGTACATGTGGCGGCTGTCCGAGGCCGCACCCGACAAACCTCCGTTGTGCGATGGACTGCGAAATCCGCTCACCACGTGGAGTTTCACGGCAGCCGGTGAGACTCCACGCATCTGCGCGATCTCGTTCACCGTCAACTCGATCTTGTCGAGCAGCGCCCCGCGCACATGCAGGTATTTCGGGAACGAAGCCTGTCCGTCATGCACGATGAAATCGCTCATCCGCAGGTGCGGCGAGAGTGGAAAATCGCTGGTGCGTTCGGTGACTTCGATGAAGCCGCGTGGCACCATCGCGTCGCTCGTGCGCGGCCATCGACCCAGATGGTATCCATTGATGCCGGTCGCGCGGGCGTTCGGCATCGGATGCTCTACGAGCAACGCGAGATCGGCCACGGTATCGGCCACCGCACCGCGCGACAGGACCAGCCAGAAGGCTCCGGGCCGCGCCGGCGCGCGCAGTGTTCCGTTCTCAGGCCAGGGCATCTCGGGTTCGTTCCCCTTGCCGTCGAAGCCGATCCACTGCGCCTGCATCAGCGCGGTGCTGCCACCGAACTCGATCGGCAGATTCACCGGTTCGTTCGGCAGCACGATGCGGACCCGCACGGCACGGCTGTGGCCGAACGCATCATGGGCAAACAGCCGTTCCGGTGGCCCTGGATCACGGATCGCGGCATCACCGATCCGTGACATCGTCGCCACGGCAGCAGCCGGCGGCGTGTCCATGTCGCCAACGTCAAACCCCTCGGGTTCACTGACGCGGTGTGCCGCGAACATGGCACTGACTGGCACCACGATGCCGAGTGCGTATTTCGCCAGTCGCCACGTTCTCGGAGGCGCGGTGAGCAGGGGGCGCTCGTCGCGCTCCGCCGGATCGGCGCTGTCGATGCCGATCAGCCCGAGCGGAGCCGGTTCACGCACCACCCCACCGGGCGGGATGTCCGCGGACGTCGACGTGGACGAATGGTCCGTGTGCATGTGTAGCATGATAACGACCCATACCACCGGTGAGCGCAGGATACTTCGCCTCGACACGCTCCACGGCACTGATGATCAGATTGCCGTCACGGACGGTGACGCGGCCGTCCCCATCGAGATCATCCAGCATGCCGTCGCGATCGTTGTCCGCAAACACGTCCGCTGCATCACCGAACTGGTGACGACTGTCCTGTGCCCGGCCGCCCTTTCCCACGCCCCGCTGATTGTAGGCCGGGTGCCGGAAACCGCTCATCACGGCGAGGTGCGTCACGGGATAGCCCATTGATTGGAGCTCAGCGATGGTCAGCTCGAGCTTGTCGATCAGCGCTTCACGAAGCACCACATACTTCGGCCACACATGGTGCTGATCCTTCGTCACGAAATCGCGCAGCCGAAAATGCTCGGACACCCACAGATCCTGGTTCTCCTGAGTGACGCGGACAAAGCCCAGCGGATTCTCATACGCCTCGCTCCGCGCCGAGTGCTTCTCGCCGGGCCAGAATCCCATGCGGTAGAGTCCGACGCGACCGCGGACTTTCTCGCCGAATGGCACCATCGTCAACACAGTGAGTGACGCGATCCGCTCGTCGGCGGGCGAGAGTGCCGCCACGCTGCGTGCCGTGCCCAGCGCCCGCTGTAATTCCTTCGCTTCCGAGGGCGGCAGGAATCGGGCACGGAGCTTGCCACTGATCCCCAGCAGTGAATCGTTGAACAGTCGCGCCGATACCGGAGCAGCCTCTGCCGCGTATACGATACGCGGCATTACAGCAGTACGCAGTGGTGCGAAGAGTGCAGCGGCAGCGGCCGTCGCGCCGAACGTGATCAAACGGGCTTTTCCCATCGTCCTCCTGGCTTCTGGTGTCGTAATTGATACCCGAGTGTCGGTCGCATGGGTTCACGCGATTGTGCCTTGTTGAGAGGATCCCGAGACTTCGCTGACCCGTCGTTCAGTGAGGCCGCATCGATG
>JBBSCZ010000075.1:0-12814 GCA_038249795.1 Gemmatimonadales bacterium
GGCCGATACCGTTCGCGTCTCGATCGAGCGCGCCGTGATCAGCGGCGATAGTCGCGCGCTGGTAGCCGCAGGGGCGATGGCCGATCGGGCGCTCACGGCCTTCCCCAATGATCCGCTGCTGCTGCACTATCGGGGATACGCGCTGTATCGTGAGCTTATTCCCGAAGCCGGTTCACGGGCGGAGACATACACGGAGCGCATGGAACGGGCGATTGACCTGCTGCAGCGTTCAGCAGCCGTACGGCCGATGGCCGAAAGTCAGGCGTTGCTGTCGTCGTGCCTCGGCGCGCTGGCGTCGAGCGGGATGATTGCCGGCATTCGGTATGGGCCGAAATCGTCGGAGGCGCGGGATGCGGCCATGGCGGCGGGCCCACGCAACCCGAGAGTGCTGTTGCTGTCGGCGATCAGTCTCTGGTTCACTCCGAAGATGTGGGGGGGCGGTGAGGACAAGGGGTATGCCATGATGCAGCGCGCCGTTGCCGCGTTCGCGAACGATGCGCCTTCGGCACCGCTGCCGTCGTGGGGACAGGCCGAGGCGCAAGCCTGGCTGGGGCAGATGGAAGTGAAGCGTGGGAACGTTGCGGCGGCGCGCGACGCGTATGCGAAGGCGTTGACGCTGGAGCCCGGATACATGTGGGTCCAGCGTGTGCTTCTGCCGGCTGTGGCGCAGCGGTGATGTCGCCGCGCAGCGGTGTGACGTGGCGCGCGGCGCTCCGCTATCTGGCGTGGTGGAGCCCGCTCGTGCTGCTGTACACGTTCACGATCGGCAGCAATGGCAAGCTGTCGGTGCCGGCGGCGTTGCAGAGCGCACTCTACACCGTCACTGCGGCGGCCGTGCTCGGCCTCGGCGTGATTGCGATCGGCCGTCGGTGGGACTGGCCCGGACGTCTCACGCTCGGATTCATGACCGCGCAGCTGGCGCTGGCACTGGCGTATGCAGGCTTGTGGGATCTGATGATCGTGCTTGGCATGTCGATCGACATCGGAGGCATCTCCGCCGCGCTGACCTTCGCACGGCCCTGGATCTTCTGGCAGACGTTCGAGGGGATGATGCTGTACGCGGCGGTGATCGCGATGACGTGGGCGTCGCGGGCGACCGAGCGTGGACGGGAGCAGGTCACACAGGTGGCGCGCGCCGACGCACTGCGGGCGCGGGCCGAGCTGGAGGCACTGCGCGGGCAGCTCGATCCGCACTTCCTGTTCAACACGCTGCATTCGGTGTCGGTGCTGGTGCAGCGTGATCAGGCGGCCGCGACGGTGGCGCTGGAGCGGCTGGCTGCGCTGCTGCGCTACGTGCTGGACACGCGTCGCGGTGCGCGGGAAGATGTGCTGCTGGAGGATGAACTGGCGTTCGTGGAAGACTATCTGGCGCTGGAGTCGATCCGTTTCGGCGAGCGGCTGCGTGTGACGCGCGAGTTCAGCGATGCGGCGCGGCGTGAGCTGGTGCCAAGCTTTGCGCTGCAGCCGCTGGTGGAGAACGCGGTCAAGCATGCGATCGCGCCACGAGTCGGAGGTGGCACGCTGTCGCTGACGGGACGCATGGATGGCGATGCACTGGTGCTGCGCGTGTCGGACGACGGGCCGGGCGCCGATCCATCGGCGGCACCACTCGGTACGGGTGTGGGGCTCGATGCGCTGCGCAAGCGACTGGTCGCGCGCTACGGATCGCGTGCGCGCATGGACGTGGAATCGGCGCCGGGCCTTGGTTTCAGCGTGACGCTGCGGCTGCCCACATGATCGCGCCGTCGGCACGCATCACCACCGTGGTCTGCGAAGACGAGCCGCTGGCGCGTTCGCATCTCTGCGACATGATCGGTGCCACACCGTCGCTGGAGCTCTGCGCTGAAGCGGCGGATGGCGTGAGTGCCGTGGCGACGATCGCGCGACTGCGGCCGCAGCTGGTGTTCCTGGACATCCGCATGCCGGAACTGGATGGGCTGTCGGTGCTGTCACGACTGCCGTACGAGCCGAGCGTGGTATTCACGACGGCGTATGACGTGCACGCGGTGCAGGCCTTCGAGCTGGGCGCGGTGGATTATTTGTTGAAGCCGTTCGGGCGCGAGCGATTCGATGTTGCGGTGGCGCGGGTGACGCGCTCGCTGGCCGCGCTGAATGATGTGCCGACGGTGCACGAGCGGGTACCGGCGCCGGGCACACCGGTCACGCGGCTGTTCGTGCGCGAACGAGGCCGCATCGTGCCGATCGTGGTGCGCGACATCGAGTGGCTGGAGGCCGAGGACGACTACGTGACAATACACGTGCGTGGCAAGCGGCACCTGCTCACGATCACGCTCGTATCGCTGCTGGAGCGACTCGATCCGCGGCAGTTCATCCGCATTCATCGCAGTCACGCGGTGAACCTGGATGCGGTGGCATCGATGGAGCCGTATGACGCGGGTCGCCTGAGTGTGACGTTGCGCGACGGGACGCAGCTCACGGCCAGTCGGTCGGGGACACAGGCGCTTCGGCAGCTGGGCGTATGATCGGACGCAGCAGCTGCCGAAGCTTCGACGCGATGGACCCTCTTACGGATTTCGGTCGATGCAGCCCGTGAACTTCGGATTGTTCCGCTCGTCGAACGGGATCGGAACGTTGACGTCGGTCCCGTAGGTACCGGCCAACGGCGCCGGCAGGTTACCGGTGGGAAAGACGGTGTTGGCGGCCCGACCGTACTGACGGATCAGGCGACGCATGTCGCCCAGGCGATGGCCAGTCAGATACAACCAGAACGCACGCTCCTCGAACAGCTGTGAGACCGCCGCAGCCTGCGTGGTTGGCGCCAGGCCTGTCAGCGGCGGCATGGCCGGCGTGATGCCGGTGGCACGCAGCGTGTTCAGACCGGCGAAGACCAGGTCACGGGCGCCCTGACTGTCGGTGCGCAGCTGTGCCTCCAGTTCGATGAGACGCGCCTCGACACCCGATGCCACGACGGCACCTCCGGTTCGCGCATACTTGAGCTGGGTGGGCAGGTTGGTACTGGATCCGTTGAACCCAACGCGGGTGGACGCCACCCACGGGATCCGTGGGTCAGCCGGTGTTCTGAGCCACGCCAGACCGTTCCCGCCTTCGCCATTCACGATCGCGTACCGCGAGTTCGGCACGGTGAGTGCGTTCCACATGCCGTTCTCCTGACGCACACTGGCCTGCGAGTGTGCAGTCTCGAACCGGAACGCCGTCGGCACGGCCGCAGCAGCCGTGGCGGCCGAGGCAAATTGTCCCTGATTCAGCAGCACGCGCGCGCGCCCCACGCGGGCCATGTTCTGCACGCGCAGATCGGTGCCCGCCGATGCCAGTGCCGAATCGAAGCTCGCGAGTGCGCGAGTGTAGATCTGTGCCGTGGTCTGCGGCTCGCCGAAGGGATCCGTCGACTCCTCATCACTGAACGGCACCCCCGAGCAGTAGATCTCACCGAAGAAGTTCTCGGTGTACCCACGCAGCGCGTAGAGCTCGCCGATGTTCTGCACCGGTGTCGGCGCGACGACCTTGATCACGCCGATCGCCCGCGATGCGCCTGAGCGAGCGCGGTGCAGGGCCCGATAGAACGCATCGAGCGCCGGCAGGTTGTCGTTCATCGTCCGCTGGTTCGGAAACAGACGGTCGTCGAAGGTGTCGGTGGAGTACATCTCGTCGCTCACGTTCCCGGAGAGAACGATGACGTTTTCGAGATTGAGGTTGCCCGAGAAGACGTTCTGGAAATCCTGAACCGCACCCAGCCGCAGCGGCGTGGCGCCGGCTGCCGTGGCGTAGTCGCTGACGTTCAGCACGTCAGGGTCGGTGACATTGAGCAGTGTGTCGGTCGAGCACCCCGTCGCAGCGCCGACGGCGAGGAAAACCACACTCGCGGGCCGGAGTATGCGGCGAGTCACGAAAGAGAAGCGCATCTGCGTGCTCGCCTGTTCAGAAGGTGAAGTTCATGCGGAACGTCATGTACCGCATGGGCGGCGTGGAAAAGAACTCTTCGTTACCCCGCGCGTCGGTGTTGTTGACCGTCGTCTCCGGGTCCACGCCCGTGAACGGCGTCCAGACACCGAGGTTGCGGCCCGTCAGGATCAGGTTCCAGCGCTCGGCCCTGATGGCCTTGGCCCACGCGGTCGGCATCTGATACGACACCGAAAGCTCCCGGAAGCGGGTGAATGATCCGTCTTCATAGAAGCCGGTGAAGATCGAGGCGGCGGCGGCACGCGCATTGGCCTGCTCCTCGAGCGGCGCACCGGCGTAGAGTCCTTCACAGGACGCGCCGGCCTGGCACTGGTGACGCTTGGTGTTGTTGAGCTTCTTCATGCCCCACTTGCTGTCCAGCTGTCCTGAGATGCGCAGTTTGCGGCCCAGCAGCTCGATGGTGGGGGTGAATGCCACTTCGCGCGTCGGGTACGTCGGACCCACGAACGCATTATCACCGTAGGTCATTTCGGTCGCGACCAGAATGCCGTCGCCGTTCGCATCGTTGAAGGAGACCGATCGCCCCCACAGCCCGTAGAGCGGGAAGCCGGGCGAATTGAGCTGCGTGTTGCGATTGCCGCTCGGGATCGGAGAAACACCCGCGCCGAGTTCGATCAGCTCATTTCTGTTCGTCGAGCCCGTGAACATGAAGTCCAAGGCGTAGCCTTCGCTGCTGAGCACCTTCTGGTTCCACTCGAGCTCGAAGCCGGAGTTTCGTACATTGCCGATGTTCTCGAGGCGCGACGTCACGCCGGCGAGCGACGGGGCAACGCGGCGCTGAATGAGCGCGTCGGTGGTGTTCTTGTCGTAGAACGAGAAGGCGAAATTACTCTTGCCGCCGAACATGGTGAGGTCGAATCCGCTTTCGAGTTCCGCCGAAAACTCCGGCCGGAGTACGGGGTTGCCCAACGCGCCGATCGTGACGCCCGGCTGGTCCGCCGTGCCGGAGATGGTGGTACCGAACGGCGAGTAGAAACGCAGCGCATCGGTGGCGCCGGGGATCTGACCCGACGCGCCGTAGGTGGCGCGCAGACGAAGCGAACTGATGGCCTTGACGGTGGGAAAGAAGCCCTGCTCCGAGATCGCCCACGACGCACCGATCTTCGGGTAGTTCACCGCGCGGAAGTCCCTGCCGAATGCACTGGCGGCGTCCCGTCGCAGCCCCGCAGTGATGAAGAGCTTTTCGTTGAACGAGAAGACCTGTTCGACGAAATAGCCGAGGGTACGCCGCTCATCGGTGCTCTGCTCCGCATTGCGGTTTGCGGCCGCAGTGATCGTGATGCCGCCTGGTGGCAGACTCTGGCCCACGCCACCCGTCTGCGAGAAGTAGTTCCGGATGTACTGCGTTCCGACCGAGGTCTTGGAGCCGAGCCAGGGGCGCAGCTGGAACGACGCCGTGGTGCCGATGTCGACGGTCTGCTGGTTGATCTCGGCGCGCTGGTTCTCGATGCGGCCAACGCGATTCACACCGAGCACGCCTTCTTCGAAACGCTGCAGCGACTGATCGACCCGCGAGGAGTAATCGAGGCCGAGCGTGGCGCGAGCCGAGAGCCAGCTGAAAGGTTCGTAGCGCGCCTGGGCGCTGTTGATGAAGCGATTGAGGTCCTGCGAGGTGGTGGTCGAGAGAACGTCGCCCATGGGGAAGGCTCGATATCCGAGCAGCGGAATTCCCCGACTGTCGAAGAGATCCTCGCGCCAGACACCACCCAGTGCGGCCACCATGATGCCGTTACCGTTGTCCTCGTTCTGCGGCAGCCGCTGACGGCTGGTCACGAAACCCGACGAGATCTGCAGGGTCGCTTTCGGTGTCAGCTGCGCCGTCAGATTGGCACGGAGACTCGTGCGGTCGAGCGCATTGGGGCGAGTTTGTTCTGCGGGAAGTCCGCTCACGCCACGTTCGGCGAGCAGGCGGCTGATCTCGATGTCCGGCATGGTGTACGTGCCCGTCTCGACTTCGTTCTCCCCGGAGACGAAAAACTGCACGCGGTCATTTCCGCCCGAGACCTGCATGCCGTACTGCGAGCGAGATCCCACGCCGACCGGCGTCAGGCTGTCGATGCCCATGACATTCCCCACGCGCAGACTGTCGGCGCGGCAGGTGCCAGCAGCAATCGCAATCGCCAGGCACTGCACCCGGGCGCCCGTGAGGGTGTTCGATCCCCAGCCGAAGTACATGTCCGGGTACTGGTTCGGATCGGTGATGCGACCATTCTCCGTGTACACGTTCCAGCGCGTCTTGCCGGCCTTCCCGCGCTTGGTGGTGACGTTGATCACGCCGTTGGCGGCCTCGGTGCCGTAGAGTGTGGCGGCCGACGGACCCTTGATGACTTCGATGCTCTCGATTTCCTCGGGATTGAGGTCGTCGATCCGCGACGGTCCCGAGCCACCGACACCGATCGCGGAGCTCCCCGCGGTGGACGTCATGCGGACACCGTCGATGATGACGATCGGTTCGTTGCTGAGTGACAGCGACGACTGGCCGCGGATACGGATCCGTGAGCCGGCACCGGTTGCCCCCGCCGACACCACCTGCACACCGGCCGCACGGCCCGAGAGGAGGTTGCCCATGTTCGACACGGGCAATTCGGCAATCTTGTCACCGACCGCGATCTGCGTCGTGGCATTCGCCAGTTCGACTTTGCGCTGCTGACCGGTCACCGTAGTCACGACCGCCGCGAGCGAAAACGCAGCCTGCTTGATCTGCACATCCGCGACGACCGGCGCACCGGCCGTGATCGTGACCGCGATTTTCCGGGCCTCGTAGCCGATACGAAAGATTTCGAGCGTGACCGGACCAGTCCTTGCCACCCGCAGGGTGTACCGCCCGTTCTCGGCGGTGATCGTACCATTCTGCGTGCCCGCCACAATCACACGCGCCTGCGGGATCGGCTGCCCGGTGGCTACGTCGGTGATCCGACCGGAGACCGAACCTCCCGCGTCCTGCGCGGTCAGACGGCTGGGCGTGAACAGACTCGCACCCAGGACTGCGAAACCCACGATGGCGGCGCGCGTCCGCCCACCCAACCAGCTGTGTGCATGTGCATTGCACGACTTCGACGACGAGCGGGTATGCTCGCTGCAGCAATACCCCACCGAACCTGACATTCGCATCTCGTGACTCCCCGGAGCAAGACTCCTACCGACCACGGCGTCGTGGTCACACTGCCAAAGCACGGCGACCACTCCGTCGGGTGACGTCGCGATCGCCGGTACTCGACAACTGCCATATACAGGCGCGACATGCGCCGAATGAGCTCTTGGGGATTTCAACGACGCAGCGGGGTGAGCGCGCGTCGCGGCACTACGATACAGTGTCCTGACTACGACACGGCCAGCGGCGGCACTCGAACGGTCTGACCTGGCGCAGAGACATTACGCGGTCAACGGCACGCTACGCTCGGCAGCAGAGACTGTCAATGGTCATGTGACACATACGTCACAATTGTTTGTGGCACGACTAACCTTCCAACTCGCGACGTACGCCTTCGAGGAGTTGCCCCTCCACTCGCCGAACCCGCCACCCATGCACCCATTCAGCGATGCGCGCCGGAGACGCTGCGGTCGTCGCAGGTCGGACCTGGCGCCCGACGTTCCTGCGCGTGCCCCGAGCGAGTGACGATGTGGGCTGACCTGCTGCACATTCTCGCGAATGGTATTCCGCTCGATCAATTCGGCTCGCCGTGGCTGGCGCTGCTCGGCGCCTTCGCGCTCGGATTGCTCTTCGGTGCGGTACCTGCCGGCGCATCGGAAGTTCTGGCACTGGCGGCCGGCGCCGTGCAATCGCGCGTGCTGGTGTTTCCGCTGCTGCTCATGCTCACGGCAGGGCACGTGGCAGGAAAACTGATCTGGTACTGGGTCGGTACGAGAGGCGATCGCATCACGCAGCCACGCCTGCGCGACTGGATCACGAAGGCCACTCTGTTCAGCCATCAGCGCCGTCAACTCAGCCTCGGCATGCTGGCCAGTGCGGCGCTCGTGTCCGTACCGCCGTATCATCTCATGGTGGTGGCCGCCGGGATCGTGCGCATGCCGATCGCCACGTTCACGATCACGTCGTTCGTCGTGCGACTGCTGCGATTCAGTGCCGTGGCACTGTTTCCTGGTGTGGTGCGATCAGTTTTGTAGCGGCATCGAGGTGACTCACCCGACGCGCGCACCGAGCCGCCAATCAGAGAGTCGCACGCGCTCGACCAGCAGCATATGGGGCACAGTCAGGGCCGCCAACCCGACGAAGAGGAACTGCGTCACCCCACGTGCCGGCGCAGTGTGATCGACGAAGATCCATCCTGCGATGGCGGCCAGACCGACCAGGAGCATCGGCAACGTGGCAGCGCTGATCAGCAGTCGCAGCGAACCCCGGTGTGCATAGTGATACGTCCGGATGATATGCCGCGCGCTGTGCATTCCACAGAAGAACACCGCAAAGCCGATCAGCGGTGGGGCGAAAACGCCGAGCAGCGTCACAGCCAACACTTCCGCACCAGCGCGAGCGCTGCGGCGCGACTCCATCACGATGACACCAAGCGTGCACGCGAGCCATGGCCACGCCAACGCGGCCAGTGCAGCGGCCATCGACGCACCAATACCCGACCCCACCAGAAAACCGAACTGCCTCGCGACGTCCGGCTCGAAGCGCAGGCAGGGAAGCACGATCACCGCGCCGGCATACGCGATACGCGAAACGATCTTCGCCCCTGGCTCGAGGTCGCCGGAGAAATGAGCGATGGAAACCAGCAGAAACGCGCTCAGAAAGACTGCCGGCACGATCCACCATACCGCGACGACCGCCGCCGCCAACACACCGTACAGGAGTGTCGCCATCACCCACGCCGCTGGCGACCGGAGCCGATAGACCTGACGCGCAAAGACAGAATCGAGTGCACCGTGTGGCACACCGAGCGCCAGAATGAGCCCACTGATCAGGGCGAGTTCAGTAGTGGCACCGAGCGGTGGAAGGAGGAGTGAAGCCGTCGCAACCGTGACCGCAAGGCAGCAGAACACGATACCCTGCACCCGAAGCGCGCGGCTCATGCCGGCTCGAACCGATGGCTCGATCCCAGCCCCGGATTGCTCCACAACGCACGCAGAAACTGGCCGGTCGGCAATGCCGCAATTACGGCGGCGTAGTCGCCGAAGGAGCACGAGTCCGCAAGAAAGCGTATCACCCGGATGGGATCGCGCATGCCGAAGAGACTCAGGAAGAGTTCGGCGGCGCGTTCCGGGTGATGCCGCACGACACGCAAAAAGAGCAAGTCCATCTGACGGAGAAGCAGGGGATCGGCAGCGTGTCCTGCCACCGCAGCCCCTTCGGCAAGCGCACGCGCCGACTCTCGTGCCCAGCGTTGAATGCGCTGGAACGCATACCCCGTGCTGGCGCGTGCACTCCCGTTCATGACGCCAGCGCGAGCGTATCCAGCGCCCAGCGGAGGTGGCGGCGCGCTCACACCCATCGGCAGAATTCCACTTTCGCTTCTCACCACCGTACGCCGATGACCACGGCAATGCTTGTCGAGCGCCGCATCCTGCAGCGTCGAGAGACGCTCGGCGGACAGGGGCCGCGGACCGAACACCGTCGTCTCCACGAGTACCCGAGTCGGCGAAATCGGCAACACGTAGTGAAAGAGCACACCATCGTCCAGACACCCGGCAAAGTCCATCAATGTCGCCACGTTGTCATCGAACAGCGGTGTCTCGATCGAGACCTCGTGTCCGAGGAACGATTGCCACAGTGTCGCGCCACCCTCTCGCGGCCGTACCATCGGTCGCGTATCGATGATCTGTCGCGCCGACAGCACACCACGTGACGTGCTCACCATCCAGCGGTCACCGACCCGCTCCGGCTCGGCGATCACCCGCGTCGCCAGCTGGAGCTCGACCGACGAGGATCGCCGGATCACGTCCTGTGCATTCGCGTAGAACGCCCCGGAGTCGAGCATCTGATATGGTGCCTCCGCACAGTCCACGAGCACCGTACGCTGCGCCGATCTCACATGCAGGCGCGTCCAGGATTTAGCCACCAGCGCGTCATGACGATGCGCTGCCGTTCGCCAGAAACACCACGTGCGATCGGTCACGTAGGCCTCGCGTGATTCGACCACGATGGTCCGTGGCACCTGGTGAGACGACTCGGCCAGTCGTTCGGCAAGACTCAGCCCGGCGCAGCCGCCACCGAGCACGATGAGGTCAGCATCAGTCGTCATGAACACCCTCCGCCGCCTCGAGACTGCCGGCGCCTCCGATCAATCGTCATGCCGGAGGCTACCGACTCGTTGGCGCCGACCAATTCGTCGCCATTGCGCTGTGTCACGCCGGAACGAACTTGTCGTGTTGCGACTTTCGTGCCGCGATCAGGTAGATCAGCACGCCGAAGCCAGCCTTGGCAACGATATCCGCGATTGTGTAACCCACCTGCACGGCGATCGTGGCGTTTCCGCCGGTCACGCCCAGCATTGGCAACACGAATACCACGGGATAGAAGCACCACGACGCGATGGTCAGGGTGCGCGCCGACTTGATCAGCCCACGCGCCGCTTCCGGCTGCGCCACGATCGCCGTCTTCAGTCCGACCGACAGATCGTACACGATGATCAGGAACGGGATCATCGAGAGGCTCCACCACAACCACCGGGTCGACGAGTCCGCCGCAATCTCGCCGGGATAGCCCAGCGCAACCATGAGAGCGGCAAGTGCGCCGAGCTTTACCGCCTTCCTCGCAGACTCGGACGGCGACAGTCGCATGACGAGGATCAACTCCACCAGCAGCAGCGGCACGGTCAACAGCCAATCCACGTACCGGTACGCGTCATTGAACTTCACACCGGTAGCCGAGATGGTGCCGTCGACCACGGCGTAGGCCGATTCCCAGCTACTGAAGATTCGTACGTAGTGATAGAGCGCAATGCCGGTGACGAGCGCCGTCACTGCGAGCGCCGTTCGATACGCCGGTGCCACCTGCGACCGGCTGAGAATGAAGAAAAGGGTTGCTGCACCCATGACAGCAATCGTGAATGAGAACGCGTTGTACACGAGGTCATACTGCGCCAGCGTGATTTGCAACATTCCAGCACTCCTTTGAAAGCCCCGCTCGACCTTGTACACGAGAGATCGCGTCGCCAGGTGAGCATGTCGGGAAAAGAGAGCGAAATCCGGATCAGTTCCGGCCGGCGCGTGCCGCTACTGGTTGCGCTCGTGACTGATTCGTCGTTGCAGCGCGTCGCAAACTAGGAACCACGATCGTCCGTGCGAGGCGCTTGCCGTAGGACTGGCCGACTCAGACGAGAACTGTAGCGAATCGAAAGATTCTCGATCGCAACGCCTGGATTCGTGCGCTCCGGCGGCGACCGCCTCCTACCTCGCCGATGCGCACGAAGCTGCGCGGTGCTTCGTGATGCCGTGCAGTAACGACACCGATTAACTCGCCGGAACGCTGACAACGATTTGCGAACGAACATCTGTTCTCACGCGGATCCGCCCGATCAGATCGGCGTGAATCGCTTTTTCAGCTTCTCCGTCAACGGAGGATGCCCGAGCGGTGGGATGTCGACCAGAATCTCGGGAACTTTGTGCTCCGGAATGCCGTCAAGCAGATGGCGGAGCAGCGTCAGGCGGCCACGTCGCTGATCGTTGAAGTTCACCAGCGTCCATGGCGCGAATTCGGTGTGTGTCGCCGCCAGCATCGTGTCGCGGGCGCTGCCGTACTCGGCGTACTTCTCGCGTGCCTGCAGATCGATCGAACTGAGCTTCCAGCGCTTCAGAGGATCGGCGCGACGCTCGGCGATGCGCTCTTCCTGCAGCGCCTGATCGACCGTCAGCCAGTACTTGAACAGGAGGATGCCGTCGTCCACCAGCATCTGTTCAAACGCGGGGGCCTGTCGCAGGAACGAGGCCGTTTCGGCTTCGGTGCAAAAGTTCATCACCCGTTCGACACCGGCACGATTGTACCAGCTGCGGTCGAAGAGCACCACTTCGCCGGCAGCGGGCAGGTGCTGCACGTACCGCTGGAAATACCACTGCGTCCGTTCGCGATCGGTTGGCGAGGGGAGCGCGACCGTACGACACTGGCGCGGGTTGAGCGTGCCGGCAATGGCGGACACGACGCCCCCCTTGCCGGCGGTGTCGCGCCCCTCGATCAACACCAGCAATCGCTTGCCCGTCGCCTTCAGCCAGCGCGCGACATCGTTGAGCTCGAGCTCGAGCGTGTCCAGGCGTTCCTGGTACTCGCCCTTGTCGATACGTGCCTGCGTGTCCGTCACCTGATTTCCCGCTGCGTCGGACTTCTCGTCGTTCTTCGTATCAGTGTGCTTCTTACCCATCATCTGCTCCGGTCGAGTGCAGCCATGCTGATGCGTCTATCGAATCTCGTAATTCATCATCATGCCCATGTCCTCATGCACCATGTTGTGGCAGTGCATGAGAAAACGCCCGCGATACTTGTCGAAGGCGGCGATCACCGAGACCCGTTCGCCGGGATACACCAGCACCGTGTCCTTCCACCCTGCCTCCCACGGCATGAGGCGGGCGCGGCCACCGAGGCGCTCGAGCACCTGAAACTGCACTTCGTGCATGTGCACGGGATGCGGGAACTGGCTGTCGTTCACGAAGGTCCAGACCTCGGTGTCGCCGAACTTCACGGTTTCGTCGATACGCGACATGTCGAACTCGCGGCCGGTGATGTTGTGCTGCATCCGGGCGCTGTTGAACTGGAACAGGCGTGTGGTGGTGGCGCGTGACCGATCGAGGCGGGCGATGGCGGGAAGGGCGACCGGGCGCCATGGAGCCGGTGTCACGGCACGCGTGACGGCGAACTCCACCAGCCGCATCTCGGCACCCTGTGGCAATCCCCGGCCGCCCATCCCACCCATGCCGCCGCCGCCCA
>JBBSCZ010000076.1:0-12799 GCA_038249795.1 Gemmatimonadales bacterium
GCCGCGCTCCTCGCCGTCACCGTGGACGCGCTGCTGGCGCTCGCCGAGCGGCTGGTGGCCCCAGCCCATTTACGGTGACAGTGCACGAAACTACTCGCGAAACTACTGCAGCCAGCTCCATCCCAGCGCGCCGATACAGGCACACAGCAACGCGATGCCCACCGATCCGCCGACACGCGCCCGCAAAAGAGTGCGGGCGTCGCCCATCTATCGTTGCATCGCTCGCCAGCAGTTGTAACGTAGCGGCGCAGACGGGCGGAATGCTTTCAGACGGTCGTTCGTGACACGAACGTAGGCGCAGGGTGACAGGACCGTAGCATTGCTGCAGCCTGCAAGTGACGGCACGCGCCGTGATTGCGCTCCATGCACCACGTGCGGCTTCGCCGCGCGTGGCCACCACCCAATCTTCGATTGCTCGAGGTCCTGCGTGTCAGCGAAATTCCGTTCCATGGTCGGCGCCGCCGGCGCGCTGCTCATCCTGAGCAGTTGCGGCCGTGATGGCAGTGCCACCGCTCCTGATGCAAACCGGCAGGGCGTGTTCGCCTCCGTGGCCGAGGCGCAAGCGAGCCTTCGCATCAACGAGGTTGAGTCGAATCAGGGCCCGGATGACTGGGTCGAGTTGCATAACGGCAGCAACGCACCCATCGACATCGGCGGGTACGTCTTCCGCGACGATAGCGACGTGCGTGTTCCCTACGTGTTTCCCGCCGGCACGACGATCCCCGCGAATGGCTTCCTCGTGATCGCCGAGGCGCAGTTCGGCTTTGGACTTGGCAGTTCAGATGCGGCGCGTCTCTTCGCGCCGGGCGGCAGCCAGCTGATCGACAGCTACACATGGACCGCCCACGCCGCCACGACTTACGGGCGCTGCCCGGATGGCACAGGCGCATTCGCGACCTCGACGACCATCACGCGCGGTACAGCCAATGACTGCGGTCCGCGGATCCTGATCAATGAGATCGAGGGCCAGAATGGCGTCCCCGGCGATTGGGTCGAACTGTACAATCCGAACACCGCGGCGGTCAACATCGGTGGCTGGGTGTTCCACGACAACGGCAACAGTAGCGTTCCGTACGTGATTCCCGCCGGCACGATGATCCCCGCGAACGGCTACGTCGTACTCGATGAAGCGCAGTTTGGCTTCGGAATTGGCGCGCCGGATGCGGCTCGTCTCTTCCGTCCTGACGGCACGACGCTCGTCGACAGCTACAGCTGGTCGACGCACGCCGCCACCACGTACGGCCGCTGCCCGGATGGTATCGGATCGTTCGCCACGACTGCAACGCCGACGAGGGGAGCAGCGAACATCTGTCCCGCGCCTTCGGCCGATCTGTACATCAACGAGGTCGAGTCCAACCTCGGCACGCCAGGCGACTGGGTCGAGCTGTACAACGACGGCAACACGTCCATCGATCTCGGTGGCTACGTCTTCCGCGACAACGACGACACCCGCGGATACACGATCCCTGCCGGCACGATGATTCCCTCCAGGGCGTTCCTCGTGATCGAGGAGGCCACGTTCGGATTCGGGCTTGGCGGAGGCGATGCGGCGCGTCTCTTCGCGCCAGGCGGCGCGACACTCGTCGACAGCTACTCGTGGACGGCGCATGCCAGCACGACCTACGGCCGCTGCCCCGACGGCACCGGTGCCTTCGCCACCACGAGTGCCTCGACGAAGGGCGCACCGAACACGTGCCCAGGTCAGGTGTTCTTCGCTGCGTGGCCCGGCGAAGCCACCATCACGAACGGCTCCGCAACTGGGCTGTTTGGCGGCAACATGAGCGGACTGGCGCACCAGCCACTCACTGGTCTCCCGACGGGCGTCATCTGGGCCGTGCGCAACGGGCCGGGCGCGCTGTTCAGGCTCACGTTCATCAACGGTCTGTGGACGCCAAGGGCGACTCGCACCTGGATCAACGGCAAGGCGTTGCGGTATCCGAACGGCACGGGTGATGTCGACGCGGAAGGCGTCGCCGCCTTCGGCAATGCGGTCTACGTTGCGGCCGAGCGCAGCAACCAGGCCAATAGCGTCAGCCGGAACAGCATCCTACGCTACAACGTGGCCATCGAGACTGGCCCGACACTCGTCGCGACGCACGAGTGGAACATCACTGCGGACATCCCGTCCAACGGTGCGAACCTCGGTCTCGAGGCCATCACCCGCGTGCCGGATGCATTCCTGGTAGCGCGTGGCTTCTTCGACGAAAGCCGGAACCAGGCATATGATCCCGCCGCTTATCCGAACCATGAAGGCGCGCTGTTCTTCGTGGGCGTCGAGGCAACGGGCAATGTGCACGCCTACGCACTGAATCATGCCACCGGTGGTTTCACGCGGATCGCCACATTCAACAGCGGATTCGCGAGCGTGATGGAACTTCAGTTCGACGCGGAGCTCGGGCAGTTCTGGGCCATCTGCGACAACACGTGCCTTGGTCGCTCGACGGTGCTGCGAATCGACACGCAACCCGGTTCGCCGACCATGGGACGCTTCGTCGTCACGCATCGATTCGAACGTCCCGCCGGTATGCCCAACCTGAACAACGAAGGATTCACCTTCGCGCCGCTTGCCGAGTGCGTGAACGGCCGTCGACCCACGCTCTGGGCGGATGACAGCGAGACGGGTGGCCTCGCGCTGCGGCGTGGTTCGCTCACCTGTTCGCCGTTCTGATTGCGCCCGCGCCACTTCTCCGCATCTGCGCTCATTCAATTCCAGCACACCATGACTTCCATGCGCCTCATGAACATCGCACGACTCGCCGCGATCGTGCTCCTTGGCGTCCTGCCGCAGCGCGCCACTGCGCAGTTCACGACCTACACTGATCTCGCCTCCTTCCTCGCAGCAACGACGGGTGCAGGAACCGATACTTTCGACGACCTGTCGCTGATCGACGTGACGACATCGCCGATGGTGCGCACGGCCGGTTCGTTCAGCTATACGGCGACCGTCAACACCACGGACTTCGTCGGTGCTGGTGCGCCTGACGACCGGTGGTTGTCCGCGAACACCGCCACCGACATCATCACGTTCAGCGGATTCAGTCCGGGTGTCCGGGGCGTCGGTGGGCTCTTCTTCGGCTCCGACGACTTCGCGGCCTTCCGCGCGGGGTCCAGCATCATCCTCTCCGTGTTCACGATGTCGGGCAGCAGTACGCGAACCGTCATGGACGCGACGCTGGCCAGCTTCCTCGGCTTTGTCGCCGACGCTGATATCGTCTCGTTCACGGTCGAGTCAGTGCAGCCGATCGATGGTACCTTGGCTTGGCCGACGGTGAACAACCTCGTACTCGCGAACGTGGTACCGGAGCCGACGACCTGGCTGCTGATGGTAACCGGCGTCGGCATGCTGGTGCTGATCGCGACGCATCGTCGGTCGACGCGCCGCTAGACGCTGTCTTCCGATTTGCACGACTGAACAGCCTGACGCAAAGGCATAAGGCACGAGCAAGCCGCAAAGAACTGCAACAGACTGATTCGGGGGTGTGCGAACGGAGCTTCCAGCCGTGTCGTATACCCCCAGGTCTTTTCTGTCTTTTTCAGTATCTTTCACTGTCTTTGCGGCTTTGCGTCAGGCTTTTCCAGTTGTTCCTTCGTTCGTGCACAAAAATGGTGACGCTGGCGTGATTCGGGGGCAGTAGTGTGGTGCTGGAGGGCGCAGCATGGTGACATGCGCCGGCCGTCACACACCAACACTGCGGAGGGACCATGGCCACTGCTGCGATCAGAGCCGGAAGCCGGCTCACACTCGAGGAGCTGCACGCTCTCCCCGAGGACGGCAATCGGTACGAGCTCATCGACGGGGAGCTCTTCGTGACGCCGGCGCCGACGCTTCGGCACCAGGACGCTGCGGCGAGCCTGTACGTGCTCCTCCGTTCGTTCGCTCGGGCGTCCGGGTGCGACGCGTACCTCGCGCCGGCCGACATCACCTTTGCGACTCACACCCTCGTCCAGCCCGATCTCTTCATCCTGCCGCGGCGAGAGGATGGGTCGCGCGCCGGTCAGTTCGAGGACGTCGGACGGCTGTTGCTGGCGGTGGAGGTGATCGCGCCGTCAGCCCGTCGGACCGATCGGAATCAGAAGCGGCGGCTCTATCAGCGCGAGGGGGTCCCGGTGTACTGGATCGTCGACCAGGAACAGCGCATGGTCGAAGTCTGGGGGCCGGACGGTGAGGCGTGTCGGGTGGAGCGTGAGAGTCTGGAGCTCGATCTCCCTGGCGCGGCTGCGCCGCTGGTGATCACCCTGCCCGCCTTCTTCGACTCGCTGCTCGACTCCTGATCCCGGCGTCCCTCTGCGGTTCGCCGTGCTCGACCGTGCCCTACATTCTGGGCATGCAATTTCTGCCGAACCTCCGTCTGACGTTCGCCGTCGCGCTGGCCGTTGCGGCCGCGCTCCCATTCGCGGCCCCCGTCGCCGCTCAGGTGTCGACGCCGGCGTCTTCCGCGCCGAGCCGCACCTACCCGCAGCTCGAGGCGCTGTTTGCCGAGTGGCGGCGTTTCGAGGAGCCGCCGCGCCTGGCCGGTGTGCCTGATTATGCGCCCGCCACCAACACCCGCCGACTCGCGGCGCTGAAGCGGCTGCAGGCTCGCCTCGCCGCCATCGATACCACCGGCTGGCGCATCCCCGAACAAGTCGACGCACACGTCGTGCGGGCCGAGATGAACGGGATGCTCTACAACCTCACGGTACTCACGCCCTGGTCGCGCGATCCGGCGTATTATGTATCAATACGTTCTGAAGAGAGTGATACGCCGGCTGAGGAAGGTCCGGTAATTCACGGGGCCATCCGGCTCTGGCGCTATCCCATCTGGCCTCGCACGCGGTTCGAGACTTCAAGGCCGCTATCGGCCGAGCAATCGGCTGACCTCACTGCACAGCTGCAGACCGTTCCGGTGCTGTTGCGACAGGCGCGCGTGAATCTGGCGCGCGGCAATGCGACGGATCTGTGGGTTGGTGCGGTGAAGATGTTCGAGGAGCAGCATGAGAACCTCGATGCGCTGAAGAAGCTGGCAACGTCGTCGGACCCCACGCTCGTGCGTGCGATCGACGGGGCGATCGTGGCTACCGGCAGCTTCACTGACTGGCTGAACGTCGAGGCGCCGAAAAAGACCGGCCCGTCGGGGATCGGGAAGGCGCAGTACACCTGGTTCCTGAAGAATGTGCTGCTGGTGCCGCTCACGTGGGAGGACGAGGTCTCGATCACCCGCCGAGAGCTGGCGCGCTCGCACGCCTCGCTCCGGCTCGAGGAGCAGCGCAACAAGGATCTGCCGCCGATGCCGGTGATGGAATCGCGCGAGGCGTACATGGACTACCAGAATGCCGCCATCACCCGCTACACCGCGTTCGTGCGTAATCGCGGCATGGTGACGTGGGAGCCGTGGATGGACAACGCGCTGCGCGAGCGGATTCACCCGTTCGCTGCGCCGGATGCGCGCAATTTCTTTGCGCAGACGTATCATCGTGATCCGATTCCGCTCTGGACGCACCTCTGGCACTGGTGGGACAACGGCCGTATCCGCGAGCATCCGCACGCGAGTGTCATTCGTCGTACACCGCTGCTGTACAACGTGTGGATGAGTCGAGCCGAAGGAATGGCGACGTCGATGGAAGAGTGGATGATGCAGGCCGGCCTGTACGACGAGTCGCCGCGCAGCCGCGAGATCGTCTGGGCGATGCTGGCGGCGCGCGCTGCCCGCGGACTCGGCAACCTGTACGCGCACAGCAACGAACTGACGATGGCGCAGGCCGCTGACCTGCATGTGAGCTGGACGCCGCGCGGGTGGATGCGGCGCGATCCGCTGTTGGGGTTCGAGCAGCATCTGTATTTGCGACAGCCGGGCTACGGCGCGAGCTACGTGACCGGTGGACGGTTGATGGAGGAGACGATGGCCGAACGTGCGCGTCAGCTCGGCCCGCAGTTCACGATGAAGCGCTTCTTCGACGAGGTGAACGGCGTCGGCATGATTCCGGTCTCGCTCGTGTACTGGGAGCTGACCGGTGACGACCGGATGGTGCGTGAGCTGCGCGACGGCGTGACGCCGCGACCGTTCCGCGTGCCGTGACCCGACGTTTGACCGATCACATCATTCCACGCCCCGCATCGTGACCATCTCCTGGATCGACTGGGTCATCGCTGCGGCGACGATCCTGGTCTGCTTCGTTCCCGCGCTCTTCCTGGCGAAGCGCTCGTCGGCCAGCACCACCGAATTCTTCGCCTCGGGGCGGAGTGTGCCCTGGTGGCTGGCCGGACTCTCGATGGTCGCCACGACATTCTCCTCCGACACGCCGAACTGGGTCACGGAGCAGGTGCGCCGCTACGGTGTCGCGGGCAACTGGCAGTGGTGGGCCTTCGTGCTCACCGGCCTGGCGACGGTCTTCTTCTTCGCGCGGCTGTGGCGCCGGTCGGGCGTGATGACGGATCTCGAGTTCTACGAGATCCGATATTCCGGCACCTCCGCCTCGGTGGTGCGCGGTTTCCGTGCGATCTACCTCGGCCTGTTCTTCAACTGCTTCATCATGGGGACCGTCACGCTGGCGGCCTGCAAGATCGCCAACATCCTGTTCGGGATGCCGGCGTGGCAGACGATCGTGCTGACAGGAATGCTGAACGTCGCGTTCGCCGCGCACTCCGGACTGTGGGGTGTGCTGGTGATCGATATGATCCAGTTCTTCATCAAGATGACGGCGGTGTTTGCGGCCGCGTGGTTTTCGCTGGTCGAAGTGGGACGTCGCCTGGGTGGCGAGGCGAGCGGATGGCTTGGACTGGAACTGCTGGTCGGCCGGCTGTCGACGCTGCAGGTGGTGCAGGGCGCCGGTGATGCGCAACCGGTGATGTCCGCTTCCGACGGTACCGGCCAGCCGATTCTCGACCTGATGCCCAACTTCGGCATGTCGGAACTGGCGCTGATGATCTTCATCCTGCCGATCGGCATCAGCTGGTGGGCCAACTGGTATCCAGGCGCCGAACCGGGCGGCGGATCGTACATCGCGCAGCGGATGCTGGCCTCGAAATCGGAGAAGGACGCACTCGGTGGCACGCTGTTCTTCAACGTCGCGCATTACGTGCTGCGGCCGTGGCCATGGATCATCACCGCGCTCTGCTCGATCGTCGTCTATCCCGATCTCGCCTCCATCCAGTCCGCTTTCCCCAACGCCGACGCGAGTCTCATCGGCCACGACTCGGCGTTCCCGGCGATGCTCAAGTTTTTGCCGGTCGGCTTCGTCGGCCTGATGATCGGCGGATTGCTGGCGGCGAATTCATCGACGATCCTGACGCACCTGAACTGGGGATCGTCGTACCTGATTCACGATTTCTATCGGCGTTTCATCCGCAAGGATGCGAGCGAGACGCATTATGTGAATGCGGGACGGGTTTCCACCGTCCTGTTGTACGTGTTTGCGGCATTCATCAGCCTCGGCATGACGTCGGCGCAGCAGGCGTTTCAGGTCCTGCTGTCGATCGGCGCCGGTACCGGGCTGCTGTACATCGCGCGCTGGTTCTGGTGGCGTGTGACGGCGTGGTGCGAGATCGTCGCAATGGCCGCGTCACTGATCACCGCCGTCGCCGTCCCAAAGTTCATGCCCGGCGCCGGCTTCGCGACCGTGACGATCGTGCAGGTCGGCATCACGACGGTGGCCTGGCTGTTGACTGCGTATTTCGGACCTGCCACGGATCGCGCGACGCTGATCAGCTTCGTGCAGAAGGTGAAACCGGCTGGCCCCGGCTGGACCGGGATCCGCGCCGCTGCCGGCATCGGCGATGCGGAAGTGGCGCAGGAGAACCGGATCGGCGCCGCGTTCGTGGGCTGGATCGCAGGCTGCATCGTGATCTGGTCTGCCCTGTTCGCCATCGGCAATTTCCTCTACTCCTCCGGCGATCCATCGCGCCTGACGTCGGCGTGGATCCTGACTGCCGTGCTGCTGGTGAGCGGCGTGGTGCTGCTCAAGGTGACCAGGCAGCTCTGGGCCGACAGCACCGCCAGCCAGGCGCGCGAGGACGCCCGTTCGGCAGTGCGCTGATATCGATGTCTGGATCGTACTTCCGGAGTTCGCGCGCGGTTTGAGTCTGGAACTCTTTTCACGCGAAGGCGCGAAGCAGCGGAGGTAGGGAGGGGTGAACAGCCCATCGCACAAAGGATGCAGAGGGGGCTTCAGTTCGAACAGCGCATCGCACAGCGGTCGCAGAGGTGGCTGCAGTTCGAACAGCGCATCGCACAGAGGAGGCGGAGGTCACGGAGACCTCTGCGCGACTGGCGACCTTCCATACCGCGACCTGCATCGAAAATGCTTTGGGAACCGCGTGCGGCGACGCAGTCGCCTAAAAAAGCGGAGCTTCCATTTGCGCGGAAGCTCGCCAGCCACGCAGAGCCCCTCTGTGACCTCCGCGTCCTCTGTGCGATGCGCTGTTCACCCCTCCCATCCTCCGCTGCTTCGCGCCTTCGCGTGAACAGAGTTGTAGTTGCCGTTGCAGTTGCCGTTCAGCAATTCTCCATTGCGCGAAAACGGTGACGCAGGCGCGAATTGAGTGCGCTAGAATGAGGGTGCCCGTGGCATGGTGGCACCATGTCCAGTCGCTCGTCACTTCATTGCCGGAGCCACGCATGGCACAGCGCGCATTCCCGCTCACATGGACGGTCGACGACCTCGACCTGCTCCCCGACGACGGGAACCGGTACGAGATCATCGACGGCGAGCTCTTCGTGACGCCGGCACCGATCTACGTGCACCAGCGGGCGCAGATGCAGCTGATTTTCGGTCTGGGACCGTACACGCAGCTTATCGGTTTGGAACTGCTCGCGGCGCCTACCGCGGTGCGGGCCTCCGAGTTCACGGAAGTGCAACCGGATCTGCTCGTGCTGTATCGGTCTCCCCCGAATGCCCTCGAAGCGCGCTGGGTGCCGATGCCCACGCTGGCGCTGGCGGTCGAGATCCTGTCGCCGTCCACTCGGCAGCGCGATCGCGGCCTGAAGCGTCGGACGTACCTTGCGAATGGTGTCGCTGAGTATTGGATCGTGGACCTGAAGCGACGCTGTGTGGAGGTCTGGCGTGCCGGTGCAGAGTCGGCAGCTGTCCTCACTGCCACGCTGACCTGGCAGCCGCTGCTGCGCGAGGCGCCGCTGCAGCTCGACCTGCTGGAGATGTTCGCGCGGATTCTCGATGACGCATGAACTGCAACGGCAACGGCAACTCTGTTCACGCGAAGGCGCGAAGCAGCGGAGGATGGGAGGGGTGAACAGCGCATCGCACGGAGGACGCAGAGGTCACAGAGGGGCTCTACGTCGCAGGCCAGCCTCCACGCGAATGGGAGCTCCGATCTTGTAGGGGAACGGCGTCGCCGCAGGTAGTTCCCAACGCATTTTCGATGTAGGTCGCGGTGTGGAAGGGTGCCAGTCTCGCAGAGCCCTCCGTGACCTCTGCGCCCTCTGTGCGATGCGCTGTTCGCAAAGGACAGAACCCTCCCTACCTCCGTTGCTTCGCGCCTTCGCGTGAACAGAGTTGCAGTTACAGTTGCCGTTGAGCGATTCTCACTTGCGCGAAAACGATGACGCAAGCGTGAATCGCGTGTGCTAATGTGATGGAGACGGAGACATGGTGGCACCATGTCGGAACCTCAGCCACTTCATCCAGGGAGCGATGCATGGCACAGCGCGCATTTCCGCTGGTCAGGACCGCCGACGATCTCGCGTTGCTTCCAGACGACGGGAACCGGTACGAGCTCATCGACGGTGCGCTGTTCGTGACGCCCGCGCCGTCGCGAAACCATCAGCGTGTGCTCGGCGAGCTCTACTTCCCCCTGCGCGAGTACGCGGCAGCACACGGATTGGAGGTGCTCATGGCGCCGGTCGACGTGCGCGCGTCGTCGATCACGCAGGTCGAGCCTGACCTCCTCGTCATCCCGTGTCCGTTGCCCGAGGAAGCGGAGTCGCGTTGGCTGCCGATGGGCCGGCTGCTGCTCGCCGTCGAGATTCTCTCACCGTCCACGGCGCGCAACGACCGCGGCCGCAAGCGTCAGCTCTATCTCACGTCGGGGATCACCGAATACTGGATCGTCGATCCTGAGCAGCGCGTGATCGAGGTGTGGAACACCAGTGAGGTACACCCCACCATTTTGGCGGTTGCTGACACGCTCGAATGGCGTCCCTCCGGTGCCCCTCCATTGCGCCTCGCCATCGGTGACATCTTCGCTTCGATGTCTTGAGCATTGCGCACATGGCATCGTGCGAAGACCTGATGCTTTTCGTCGATCATCTACAACTGCAACTCTTGTCACGCGAAGGCGCGAAGCAGCGGAGGTAGGGAGAGTTCCGTCGCGTGCGAACAGCGCATCGCGCAGCGGACGCCGAGGGGCTGCAGATCGAACAGCGCATCGCAGAGAGGACGCAGAGGTCACGGACGGCTCTGCGCGACTGGCAACCTTCCACACCGCGACTTGCATCGAAAATGCGTTGGGAACTGCGTGCGGCGACGCCGTTCCCCTACGAAAACGGAGCTTCCATTCGCGTGGAGGCTCGCCTGCCACGCAGAGTCCCTCTGTGACCTCCGCGTCCTCTGTGCGATGCGCTGTTCACAACGCCAGAACCCTCCCTACCTCCGCTGCTTCGCGCCTTCGCGTGAACAGAGTTGCAGTTGCAGTTGCAGTTCAGCGAGAAGCCTGTGCGCCAGACGGTCGCGCCGAGCCGAAGAGCGCCCCCCGCTCGGTGATCAGCACGAGCGCCAGTGCGACGACGCCGCAAAGGACGTAGCCGGCGGTGAGCGGCACCGCCGTGCCGTCGAACTGCTGCCCGATCAGGAAGCCCAGCGTCGACCCCACCGCCATCGTGATCGACCCGTAAATCGATGACCCCGTGCCCGCCACTCGACCCAGCGGCTCCATCGCAATCGAGGCGAAGTTGGCGGCCACCATGCCGAAGCAGAACATCATCGCACCCTGCAGCAACGCGAACGTGACGATCGTCTCGTGACCGCTGCGCGCCACCAGCCAGTGCAGGGTGGCGAAGGTGATGAAGCCCACCAGCGCGCGGTGCGACACGTAGCGCACGCCCAGCCGCTCCACGATCCGCGAATTGATCAGCGATGCGGCGGCCATCCCGATCGCGATGCCGGCGAAGATGATCGGGAAGATCGTCGGCGCGTGGAAGATGTCGGTGAACACCTGCTGCACCGAATTGATGAAGCCGAACAGCGCGCCCAGGATGCACGCGGCGGCCAGCATGTAGCCCACCGTGACGCGGGAGCGAAGCACCGTCCGAAACGCCTGCGCGACGCGTCCGATCTCGAGCGGCAGTCGATCCTCGACCCGCAACGTTTCAGGGAGGCGCAGTGCCGCCCACGTCAGCAGCACCAGGCTGAATGCGGCCAGAAAGCCGAAGATCATCCGCCACGAACTCACCAGCATGATCGCCTGCCCGATCGACGGCGCCACGACCGGCGCGGTGAGAAACACCATGAAGGTCAGCGACATCACCCGCGCCATCTGTGCCCCCGCAAACCGGTCGCGCACCAGCGACACGGCCAGCACCTGCACCGCCGCCGCCCCTGCGCCCATCAACCCGCGCGCCAGCACCAGCTGCGGAAACGTCGCGGCGAACGCCGCCGCGATCGCGAAGCCAGCATAGAGACCCACGCCCGTGAGCAATATGGGCTTTCGCCCGAATCGGTCCGCCAGCACGCCGTAGATCAGCTGCGTCGAGCTCACGCCCAGCAGGTAGGCGGTGATCACCCATTGGCGTTGGTTGTCGCTCGCGACCTGCAGCGCGGCGCCGATCTGCGGCAGGGCCGGAAGCATCGCGTCGATCGCCAGCGCGTTCAACGCCGTCAGCGACGCGATCAGTAAGACGAATTCCCTGAAGCCGATGCTGCGGTCTGTGGTCTTCACGCTGACAAGTTAGCAAGGCTTGTCGGGGGGAGTCCGGGAACAGCGATAACGCAGAACGGAACGGCCGCGGAACGGCGCAACAGCTGAACAGCGGACGGCCACGGCGGGCGGGGCAACTGCTGGGGGCAACTGCTGGGGAGGGGTGGGGTGGTTGAGTCTCGTGTGAATTGGGTGGGTCTGCGTGAATTGGGTGGGAGCTGCGCAGTTCGGGTTTGATCTGGCACAGCCGCAACGGCACTTTCGCCGGATGCGAATCATGGCCCACCGCGCCCGGCACCCAGGCCATCAGAAATTCATTGCGAGACCGGTCATACCACGGTTATACTTAGGTATGAAGACTGCCATCTCCCTCCCTGACGACCTGTTCGAGGAAGCCGACCTCCTCGCCACTCGGCTCGGCATGTCACGCTCACAGCTCTATGCCTCAGCGCTGGCCGAATATCTCGCCAAGCATCGCGACTCGGCCATCACCGACGCGCTCGATCGCGTGTACGCCAGCGAGGACGCGGCGGGAGACCAGGCGCAGAACAGCGCCGCACGCGCTGCATTGCGACGCTCTGAGTGGACGTGACCCGCGGAGAGATCTGGTGGGCCGATCTTTCGGACCCGGTCGGCGCATCTCCCGGCTACCGACGGCCAGTGCTCGTCGTGCAGACCGATGCATTCAATCGAAGCCGCATCGGAACCGTGGTCGTCGTCGCGCTCACGACCTCGATGCGATTGCTCGACGCACCGGGCAACGTGTTGCTGAAGCCAAAGAGCAGCGGACTGACGAAGGATTCGGTGGCGAACGTCAGTCAGGTCTTCACCATCGATAGAAGCGCGCTCGCAGAGCGCGTCGCACAGTTACCGAGAGGTGTGATGATGCAGGTGGGTGATGGGTTGCGACTGGTGCTGGGTCTCGCTGGGGCAAAGAGCTGAACGTCAGAA